>JABMQQ010000113.1 GCA_013202495.1 Fidelibacterota bacterium
ATTCCCTTTGTTCCAATTGCTTAACATGCCATTGGTTAAGTGATAGATTCACTCCATCAAAATATCCATAGCTAAAATAATTGAGGAAATCTCCAATGGTGAGAAAGGCATTTTTGTCGAACATTTTCAATTTTGGATAATGGATATGTCCTGTGATGACAAAATCAGCACCTTCAGCAAATCTAGCCTCTGCAAATGAATAGTTTTTGCGTATGAGATTCAAATGGTCAATAGACGTCTCTTTATGATATTTTTTTCTACTGCCTCTCGAGAGCCAGTTTGCGATCCAATGGGTCACATTGGGGTGGAGGAGCCACCTGAACGCCCAAATGAAGAGGGGGTGCTGAATAACGCTGCGTAAGCGATGATAACCAACATCCTCGGGATCAAGTCCATCACCATGGTTGAAGTGGAATTGCTTATCCGCAAACTCAATGGTGGCTGCATTGGGGTAAATTTTTACCCCAATGCTATCAGATAAAAATGGTCCAATCCAATAATCATGATTCCCACCGAAGTAATAGATGGTAATCCCGGCGTCAACCAGCTCCTTCATTTTTGAATAGACATCCAGATAAGCCTGTGAAACCACATAGCCATATTCAAAATAGAAATCGAACCAATCTCCAACGATAAACAGGGTAGCTTTTTCGGCTTTTACCTGGTCCATGAGCAGGAATAGTTCTTTGCGACGTTCACGCTCAACATCATCAACCTGAATTCGTAGGTGGACGTCTGATAGGAAGTAAGCTGTATTTTTCATTCAATCAAAATAACCAACATCAACTAAAGTACCATGCGAATTGTAGGGAATAAATCATCCAAACGTTATAAGTTGGCCGAAATCAACCAGTCTGAGCGTTTGACATATATCAGGACGAGGCTTATCTTGATCAGAATTATTGGAACTCAAAGGAGCCCCCGGCATACACCATAATATGAAGAATTTTTATCCTATAAAGAACATTCTGTTGACTGCCATGATTGCGTTGATTGTTTTGGTCAATCCAGTCGAGGCAAAATATGGAAAAAATAAAGTGCAATATCGTGGGATGGATTGGTCGTTTATCCAGACCCCTCATTTTGATGTCTATTTTTATGAAGGCGGTGAGTCCATTGCGGAATATGCTGCAAACGTCGCTGAGAAATCTTACGAGCAGATATCGTATCAATTGGACTGGCGTCTTAGCAAGCGCATATCCATACTGGTTTATAATTCTCACAACGATTTTCAACAGACCAATGTGACCCTGGGATATTTGCAGGAGGGTATAGGTGGTTTTACAGAATTGTTTAAGAACCGAGTGGTTCTACCCTTTGAGGGAAGCTATGAACAATTCAGACATGTTCTCCACCATGAACTCACTCATGCCATCGTCAATGACCTCATCTTCGGTGGGAATGTACAATCCATCGTCTCTGGGAAAATGAGAGTGAATATTCCGCTATGGTTGAGTGAGGGATATGCAGAGTATTCTTCCCTGGACTGGGATTCTCGAGCCGATATGATTATTCGCGATGCTGCTATCAATGGAAGTCTACCCCCCATACAATACCTGAACTACTATATGGCCTACAAAGGTGGTCAAAGTGTCGTCCGCTATATTGGAGAAACTTTTGGTGTGGAGCGCATTGGTGAAATATTGCACGAGACCCGTCATTTTAAAGACGTTCCCAAGGCCATAGAAAGCACCCTGCATCTGGATCTTGAAACCTTGACTGAAAAATGGCATTTTTCAGTGAGAAAAGATTATTGGCCTGATATTGAAGGCCGCAGCAACCTGGATGACGTCGGTCATCGGCTGACTGATCACAGCAAAATCAGAAACTATTTTAACGTGAGTCCAGCCATTTCTCCTAATGGGGGCAAAGTTGCCTTTCTATCAGATAGATCGGGATATGCAGATATCTATGTCATGTCCTCAGATGATGGCCAGGAGTTAACCAAAATTATATCTGGTCAGCGCACAGCTGAACTGGAAGAGTTAAAATGGTTGAGCCCTGGTCTATCATGGGCGCCAGACAACAGGCACCTGGTATTTTCAGCAAAATCTGGCAATGAGGATGCTCTGATTTTCTTTGATACCGAGAAGGAAACCAGACATAGCCATAAACTTGGTTTGGACGGAATATTTACGGCAGCATGGTCACCGGATGGTAAATCGGTGGTGTTCTCAGGATTGAAGGATGGGGCCAGCGACCTGTTTCTCTACTCGATTGAAACCAAAGAGGTTACCCAGCTTACCAGAGATTTGTTCTCCGATACACGGCCTACCTGGTCACCAGATGGTAAGGAGTTGGCTTTTGTATCTGATCGTGATAACTCATTGCTGACAGGGTTGCTTACACCCGGCTCTCAACAAACTCGTGATTTATTGCAAAACCATGATTTTCGCTCCACTGACATTTATACGATTAATCTTGAATCTGGACACATCACGCGGATCACTAATACACCTGGCAGTGAGGATTCACCAAGCTATGCCAACACAAGCCCGAAATTGGCTTACACATCAGATCGTAGCGGAATATGGAATATCTACTTCTATGATTTTGAAACGAAGAATGAAATACCCGTGACAGATATCATGACAGGTATTTTTCAAATAAGTTGGAGTAAGGATGATTCCAGACTTGTCTTTGCCGGGTATGAGAAAGGTGGTTGGGATATTTTCACCATGAACAACCCCCTCGATTTAAAAGAGCAGGCGAATACACCATCATTTTCAAATTATTTAAAGCGGAAAAACATCCAGCTGGATCTGACATATACTGATTCAATGCCTGTGCCTGAGAAGCAAGTTATCAATCCTTTCGAGACTCACGTTTTTGCCCATGGAGATCAGTTTTCAGAGGCAAAAGGCACAACGGAGACACCTGAAGCAGTTGTATTGAACACCAGGGATAGCACGGGTGCTTATGAGGTGAATGCGTACAAAACTCGTTTTACTGTTGATCTGGTTGATGCTCAGGCGGGCTATTCCAACTTTTTCGGCGTTCAGGGCAATGCCCTTATGGTATTTTCTGATATTATGGGTAGCCACCAGATTCAATTTGGATTTGAATTGTACCGCAACCTGGATAATTCTGATCTCATGCTGGGCTATGACTATTTACCTAAAAGGGCCAATTTGCATGTGAGAGTGTATAATCTACCTGACGACTATCTGAGTTATACCAATGACTATTTTATAGCGCTCCAGCATTTCAGGAAATATGGAACAATCTTTGGTCTTGACTATCCATTCTCAAAATATTCTCGGTTTGAAACCAGTGTGAATTGGTTGAACATTTATCAGAGTATTAATTATCTGGATCGCACATTTGAGAATCGAGACAAAGTTGGAGTTTCAATCAACAAAAGCTATGTGCTTCCAGAGGTGAAGCTGAGTTTTGATAATGTATTGTATGGTAGCCTTTATCCTGTATCTGGATGGCGGATGGAGACGGGTTTCCGGTTCTCACCAGACATGCCGAACTCATCGCGACAATTTGCCACTTTCAGAACTGATATTCGAAAATATATCAAAGTAGGCAGAGAATATTCTTTTGCCCTCCGAGCATCTGCGGCTAGTAGTTATGGCAAGACCCCTGAGATATTTATGGCCGGTGGTATTTCAAACTGGATTAATTACCGATTGGACAACGCTTATCTCGATGTCCTATCAAACTATGAAGATTTGTATTTTTCAGAATATGTGGTCCCCATCCGAGGCGTCCCATATTTTGCATACACCGGAAATCACTACACAGCCTTTAATGCTGAATTTCGCTTCCCCTTTATTGAATATCTCTCAGTCAAATGGCCAATTTCCATGGTTATCGGAAACGTCAGGGGGGAATTGTTTAGCGATTGGGTGAAAACCTGGAATGCCCAGCAGATAGAGGGTCTGAGTCTTCCTGAGATTCTTTTTAAGGGTCAAAATAATAGCTATTGGGGTACCGGTTTTGGGATGCGTATGAATCTTGGGATTTTCGTACTACGCTATGATATGGCTTTTGATATGTCCGAAGAAACGATGTGGGATTATCGACAGCACATCTGGTCCCTCGGTCTGGACTTTTAATGCAAAAACTGATTCGGCTGCTTGGTCGCGAAACCATTGGGCTGGTTGCTAACATCGGTGAAGTATTCATCCTCTTAGGCCAGGCTTTAAAATGTGTCCGCTACTTCCATCAGGATCGGGTTCTCTATAACGAACAACTCTATCGATTAGGTGTAAAAGCCCTTCCACTAGTGAGCATCATCGCTGTCTTTGCCGGTGCTGTAGCTGGTTGGCAAGGTGCCTACCAATTGGAAGATACTTTGCCACCCAGATTTTTCGGGCAGATCGTTGCAGTAGGTATTTTATCTGAGATGGGACCTGTCCTGACAGCGTTGGTGCTGGCTGGCCGTAATGGTTCCTCTATTGGTGCCGAGATAGCTACCATGAAAGTTACTGAACAGATTGATGCCCTCGAGGTCATGGGTATTAACCCTATTCGCCATCTGGTGGCACCACGTGTGGTAGCCATGATAATCATGATGCCATTGCTGGTGGTGGTAGCTGATATAATTGCTCTCTTCACAGCAGCATTGATCGGTGATGCCTTTTTTAATATTAGCATTAGGATGTTTTTTAATTCATTTCAATCAGTATTCGTGATTACTGAAGATGTGATACCCGGTATAGCCAAAGCTCTGACCTTTGGCATATCTGTTGGATTGATCAGTTGCTGGGTTGGTCTGAAAGCCACTCGCGGTGCCACTGGTGTTGGTCGAGCAGCCATTCAAGCATTTGTTATTTCAGCCACTCTCATCCTGGTAAATGATTACGCTGTTGCAACCCTCGTTTTTTAAAGAAAGTCAGTAAAAAAGAATATGGCCAAAAGTAAGACTGTATATGTCTGTGATGACTGTGGTGCCGAACATCCCAAATGGGTGGGGCGGTGTGGCAGTTGTGGTGCCTGGGAAACGGTTAAGGAGTTTAAGCAATCAAAACTCAAAGTATCCCGGGGTGGCCAAAGAGCAGAATTAAAACCTCTTGATAAAATTACCCGTGATGCTGAAAATCGGATAAAAACCTCTCAATCTGAGTTCGATTCAGTTGTGGGTGGGGGACTGGTAAAAGGCAGCATCATCTTATTTGGCGGTCAGCCAGGAATTGGCAAATCCACTCTGCTTCTGCAACTCAGCGGACTCATGGCTACAGCTGGTCATCCCATATTGTATTTCTCCGGTGAAGAAAGTGGTGAACAACTCGCCATGCGTGCAGATCGTCTTGGCGTAAAGGCTGAAAAGCTCATGTTTGCCAACGATTCTGTCGTTGAAAATATTGCCAGGAGTATCAATGAACTAAAACCCGCTGTGGTGATTGTGGATTCTATCCAGACCGCCTATTCTGAGGCCGGTGAAAATCTACCCGGTAGTATTAGTCAGGTTCGAGAGAGCGCAGCTCTGTTGCTGCGTGTGGCTAAGGAGATGAATGTTTGCATCATACTAGTGGGTCATATCACCAAAGATGGCTATCTTGCTGGACCGAAGATGTTGGAGCACCTCGTTGATACAGTTTTATACCTGGAAGGTGATCGCCAATCCCAGGTTCGACTACTGCGAGCAGCCAAGAATCGATTTGGCTCTACCAGTGAATTGGGTGTATATGAAATGGCCAGAGAAGGCCTCATTCCAGTTGAAAATCCAGCGAAACTATTTCTCTCTCAGCGTCATTCAGATGTGAGCGGTACAGTGGTTGTTACCAGTCAGGAAGGTAGCCGTACTTTCTTCCTGGAAGTTCAAGCTCTTGTGGCGAGTGCTTCCTATGGAAATCCCCAGCGCAATGTAACGGGTTTCGATCTGCGTAGATTGCAGATGCTATTAGCAGTGTTAGAGCGGAGAGCTGGCTTCCAATTAGGTACTCAAGATGTATTTATTAATGTTGTGAGTGGTTTGAAAATTGCAGAACCTGCAGCAGATCTGGGTGTGGCCATCGCAATTATATCAAGCCTGAAAAATAGGGTGGTTGATGCAGGCGCCCTCATTATTGGTGAAGTCGGTCTTGGAGGAGAAGTTCGCAATGTCGGGCAGATCCGAAGACGGGTCGAAGAAGCGAAAAAACTTGGTTTCAATCGTATTATTCTGCCCAATGGGGAACACAAGGGACTTGCAGACCTGGGACTAACCATTGTACCTGTACGTAGTTTAAGTGCAGCAGTAGATGAAGTGTTTTGAAGTTAGAAGTTAGAAGTTAAAAGTTAAAAGTTAGGAGTTAGGGTGAGATGTGGGGAAGTGCTTCTGATTTTGGGTCTAAAGGTTAAAACCCACCGGACCGGATGACCGTGAGAAAAACATTTGAAAAATTTTGCGCCTCTGAGATTTGACGAGACATTAAACAAGATACTAAATTGAGATTATGTATATAGAATCATTAATAACCTGTCCTGAAACCAAGGCTCGGGCTGGAGAGATAAAAACGGCTCATGGACTTATACAAACACCTGTGTTTATGCCGGTGGGTACCGCAGGTTCAGTGAAATCACTTTCCCCAGTTGATCTGATTGAAACTGGATCACAAATTATCCTTGGGAATACCTATCATTTATTACTGCGTCCGGGTATGGAGATTATGGAATCTGCTGGTGGGCTGCATAAGTTTATGAGTTGGGATGGTCCCATCCTCACCGATAGCGGTGGTTACCAGGTTTTTTCTCTGGGACAGCTCAATAAAATAACTGAGGAAGGGGTTGTCTTTCAATCCCGTCTGGATGGATCCAAACACAAACTAAGCTCAGAAATCAGTATGGATATTCAACGTGTTCTGGGTTCTGATATTGTCATGGCATTTGATGAGTGTACATCCTACCCGGCCACCATTCAGCAGGCAAAAACCTCCATGGAGCTTACTCACCGTTGGGAGCAACGAAGCCTGGACTATTTCCGATCTACTGATCCACTCTATGA
Organism: Fidelibacterota bacterium; assembly: GCA_013202495.1. Taxonomy (GTDB): domain Bacteria; phylum Fidelibacterota; class UBA8477; order UBA8477; family JABMPR01; genus JABMPR01. The sequence continues at coordinate 6,938 of JABMQQ010000113.1, forward strand.
CCATCAGCAACAATTATTCGGCATTGTCCAGGGGAGTGTCTATCCTGAGCTGCGTAAGGAGAGTGCAAAAATACTGGTAGACATGGGATTTGATGGATATGCAATTGGAGGGTTGAGTGTCGGAGAACCCAAGGATGATATGTATAGAATCACTGATATGGTGACAGGTATCCTGCCTCAGGATCAACCGAGATATTTAATGGGGGTGGGGAAGCCAGAGGACCTGATGGAAGCCGTGAGCCTGGGTGTGGATATGTTTGATTGTGTTCTCCCAACCAGGAATGCTCGTCACGGAATCATGTATACCTGGGATGGTCCGGTCTCCCTAAAAGCTGCTCGAGAAAAAGATGCCCATTTCCCCTTGGATTCAGAGTGTGGATGCTATTGCTGCCAAAATTTCAGTCGAGCCTATATGAGACATCTTTTTAAGGCAAATGAACTCCTGGTTTACCGTTTGGCCAGCATCCATAATATTCATTTCTATCATGAGTTGATAGATGGTATGCGTAAAGCCATACTGGAAGGCTCCTTTTCAACATTTAAGCAGGAATTTTTCGCCAGATATAATTTGAAACGAGCAGAGAAGAGTAGTTAGACATGAAGATGTCTCTTGCCACTGGATTGATAGAAGCTGAGTTTGTGGATCGACCCAACCGATTTCTCTCAAAAGTTCGAATTGACGGCAAAGTATATGACTCGCATGTTCCAGATCCCGGACGTCTGAAAGAATTGTTATTCCCAGGAGCCCGAGTCCTGGTGGAACCTAAATCAGGGGAAAATAGAAGAACCAAGTTTGCCACGGTGATGGTCTATTCCGGAGACGAACTCATTTCTATAAATTCGCAACTGCCCAATCGATTTGTACGCCATTGTTTGGATAATTCTCTCCTACCAGAATTTAAAGGATGGACTGTCAAAAAGCAGGAATACACCTTTGGGAAATCCCGGTTTGACTTTTTACTGGAGAAAGATGGCCAGGAAAAATTATTAGAAGTTAAGTCAGCCACCCTGGTTGAAGATGGAATTGCCAGATTTCCCGATGCCGTGACATCCAGAGGGAAACGCCACGTCCTGCATCTTGCTGAATCTATCACTTCAGAGCGTTCTGCTGCTGTCCTATTCATTATCCAACGCTCAGACGCCCTCTCCTTTGAGCCCCATTGGGGGAGAGACCCGGATTTTGCGCAGGCACTTCAGGATTCAGTCAGAGATGGTGTGGAACTGGTGGTCTACACGACAAAATTAGAACCTGATTCAATGACCCTGAAATCTTCGATACCCTATATCCTGGAGCATAAGCATGCCTAAACCCCAATACACTCTGCTGATTTTGGCCATCCTGTTGGGATTGATTATGACATGTGCAAATGAACGCCCCATTACAGGTGGTCCTGAAGACAAAGAGGCTCCCACTATCATTTTCAGCCTTCCTGAGAATGAGAGCGTCAATGTGGATCCTAATACAGAGATTTTGATCAAATTTAATGAACAGATGAAAAAATCAACTTTTACCTCTTCTTTACAAATCTGGCCACGCCCTCCTGGCGAATACGAGATAAAATCGAGTTGGACCTGGTTAAAGATAAGTTTTAGTGAAACGCTTGACTCCAATGAGACCTATCTCCTCACACTGGATAAAGGTGCCCAGGACTTACGTGGTAATGGGCTTGAAGCCACCTATGTGATGGCCTTTAGCACCGGTGGAGACCTGAATGCTGGTCGTCTGAAAGGGACAATTTCTGGAGCCAAAGATATTAAAAAGAATGGGGACCTCCTGCTGTATCGTCAGTTTGATACGGATCTTGGACTATTGAGACAACAAGAGGCTGATTATGTTTTTCAACCGGATGAACTCGGTAATTTTGAGCTGCCCTATCTCTCTGAACGTTCATATATGCTTTTTTATCATTGGGACAGGAACAAGAACAAACTGATTGATGGGGATGATTATTTTGGTAGACCAGAAGTAGCTTCGGTGTGGGCTCGAACGGATAGCATCCTCACCAGACACAAAATTTGGCCACAGGTTGTACCTCTGGAAAGTCTGAAATTACTAGGCGTGTCACAGCAAGCTGATCAATTCATGCAAATCAGAGCAAATCGAATGGTCTCAGCAGAAGCCCTGAAATCAGTTGAGCTCATTATTAATGATATCAAGATACCCATACTGGGAAAATCAAAAGTTGAAGAAGATAATTTTGCCATGCTACTGGATGTTGCAACTCCCTTGAGGGATAGTTCTCAGGTTTGGATTCATAGTTTTCTGGATACGAGTGGTTTTGTGCTGAACTCCGATACACTGACTCTGACTACCCAATCTGATTTTGACACCCTGGCTCTGGGAACCATAAAAGTTGATTGGGTGGATGTAGACAATCTTGAGATTTCTCAGGAAACTTCACGAATTAAACTGAATTCAAATCTGCCGGTCTTATTCAAATCGGATTCTGCATTTACTCTGGTAGACAATCAGGTGGATTCAGTTGACATAACAGGTACACTTGATAAAATAAATACCATGGAATGGATTTTTACCCCGGACTCCTTACTCGAGGATGGTAAAACCTACCAGTGGCTGATAAATACTAAACATCTCCACGCACCTCTCAATGGCCCCGAATTGGACAGCCTGATGTCTGGCAGTTTAAAAACCGTAAATCAGGATTCTCTCGGTAGCCTCAAGGTCATGCATATGGGAGTAGATATTTTGGAATGTCGTCTGACGGGGAAGGGTATTGATCGTCAATTTCAGCTAAAACCAGGCGAGGTCATTACCATAGAGGGTTTACCTGCACGATCCTATGCCCTGGTTGCCTATGTTGATGAGAATGGCGATGGGCGTTATCAGAGCGGTGGTCTAGGACCTGCGGCAAAGTCTGAACCCTATTGGTTTTATCCAGATGAAATTAAGGTGAGAGCCCGTTGGGAAACTGATCTGGGGATCTGGATGTTGCATGAGTAAACCGATTGAGTTTTATAAGTACGTGGGTGCAGGGAATGATTTTGTCATCTTTGAAAGCTGGAATGAGGATTTAAAACTCACTGCTCAGCAGATTGTTAGTATGTGTGATCGTCGTTTTGGAATTGGTGCCGATGGCGTCATGATTCTTCAATCCCACAATTCAGCAGACTTTAAAATGAATTATTATAATGCAGATGGTTCCCGGGGTGAAATGTGTGGAAACGGTGCCCGTTGCCTGGTGAGCTTTGCTGAATTCCTGGGTCGGGCAAAATCATCTGGAACTTTTTCTGCTGATGATGGGATTCATCATTATAACATCCTTGGCGATCAGGTAGATGTGGAAATTATCGTTCATGGTGAGCTACAGGATTGGGACATTCCCAGAATAGGTTGCGGCTTCATCGACACAGGTGTACCCCACCTAATTATCCCCATACTTAATGTAGCCTCAGAGAATCTTGATCCTCTTGGGAGAGAGATGAACGCCCATGATGCACATCCACAAGGAATCAACGTTAATATTGTGGAGAAAATGTCTCTTTCTGTAAAGGTGAGAACCTGGGAGCGGGGTGTCAATATGGAAACCCTGGCCTGTGGGACCGGGGCAGCCGCTACGGCAATTTTTGCACATAAGAAATGGGACTTTGAATGGCCTATCAGACTCTCATTCCCAGGAGGAGAGTTGGAAGTAGATCAGCGGGGAAATCAGTATTGGTTAAAGGGACCCGCGCAATTAGTTTTCAAAGGTCATTTATCACTATCCAAGCTTCATCGTAATTAGGAGAAAAAGAGGAGAAAAGAAGAGATATGTCTTTTTTTGCAGTCATAATGGCAGGTGGCGTTGGTAAACGCTTCTGGCCACAGAGCCGTCGGGCAACTCCAAAGCAGCTCTTACCCATAGCTGGTGATGAAAGTATGCTCCGCATGACCATTGATCGATTGAAAAATTTCACGGGGGCTGATCAGATTCTCATTATTACGAATTCAGATCAGGAGAAAGCCATTCGCCAGGAATGTCCTGAACTACCAGAAGAAAATATTCTCATAGAACCAGAAGGTAAAAATACGGCACCCGCTATTGGATTGGCTGCCATTATTATACAACATCGGGATCCAGACGCCGTCATGGGTGTTTTTCCAGCAGATCACTATATTGAGGATATAAAATCCTTTTCCGAGTATATGCATCAGGGAATTAAAATTGCTAACGAGAGGAGGGGTCTGGTCACTTTTGGAGTGGTTCCAACTCGGCCCGCTACCGGCTATGGATACATCCAGTTCCATGATCGCACCAATCCTGACGAACCCATTTTTGCCGTAAAGGCATTTGCGGAGAAACCTGACCTGAAAACTGCCGAACTCTTTTTGGGGAGCGGTGATTTTTTATGGAATAGTGGCATTTTTGTCTGGCGAGTTGATAGTATTCTGCAAAGTTTTCAGGATTTCCTGCCAGAAATATGGGACAGTTTGGAAAATATCAGGGGTGCCATAGGCAAACCCGTTTGGGATTCAGTGCTCACCGTAGAGTGGGCTACCCTGAGAAGTATATCTATTGATTATGGCGTCATGGAAAAAGCTCGAAACGTTTATGTCGTCCGGGTGGATTTTTCGTGGAATGATGTTGGATCTTGGGATGCTGTCCATGAAATGCGAAAGAAAGACAAGGACAAAAACGTTTCAAAGGGTGAAGTGATATTTCATGGTTCAGAAAATAATCTGGTATTTGCAGAGGGGAAAACAGTAGCCATTGTAGGAGTGGATGACCTGGTGGTTATTGATACCAAAGATGCCCTTCTCATCATCCCACGAGGACAGACTGAACGAGTAAAAGAACTTGTAGATGGTTTTGAAAAAGAGAAAAGGGACTCCTTGTTATAAATGAAAGCTGATCGCATAAGAGATGAATTCGAATCTCTCGCTGAAAAATTAGGTTACACCATTCGCTATGAAAAAGGTGATTTCAAGGGAGATGCCTGCCGTATCAAATCGGAGCGGGTCATCATCATTAACAGGCTCATCCCAGTCACACATCAGAATTATGCGTTTTCACGAATATTTGCCACTGAAGACTTATCCCAATTAAGCGTTCTTCCTGTCCTACGCTCCATGATTGAGGAAGTTGGCGGTGGTACTGAAACGCTTTTTGATCAGGGAGAGCAACATGCTTAGACGCGAAGAGCTCCTGGTCTCCTTAGTTCTTATCATCATTTTTTCAATCTTGGGTTATCTGGTGAATCAGTTTCTTGGTTTTGGTGAACACCCTATTCTGGCCAACGTGGTTTTTGCCACTATCATCATCAATTTGTATCGACCACTGCGGTCCAGGGGACGTAAACTGGTATTGCGGCTGATAGCATCCACTTATTACGAACGAAACGAAAAATTCCGAACTATCCTTGACGATCTTGAAAAGGTGGAAACCTACCGGGATATGCTGGATATGGTCCCAGATACCCTGAAATATCTTTTTGAATCAGATATTGTAGCACTTTTTGTGAGACGCAAGGGGGTTTTTAAAGTTGAATCATCCATCGCACCCAAACCGATGTTCCTGGATGGTATCACCCTGGATAGTGAACACGAAATCCTCAAAAAGCTCTTTGATACTGATCACCATCTCGTAAACGTCAAATACTCAGTCAACGATTTGCATACTGAATCCCTTGATGTGCCTGCCATGGATTATCGAAGTTTCAAATTGTTCCAATGGGCGATTCCTTTGAAAACCAATAACCGATTGGCTGGATTTATTCTATTGGATAAAATGCCTATGGATATGCAGGCGCGACGTTCTGGGACCCTTTACAATTTTGTTGTAGATCAAATTGCAGTTCTACTTGAAAAACGGAAACTGTATCATCGCATCCAATTGGAAGCTCGTAAGCAGGAAGCACTCACACTCATTGCCAACAAAATGGCCGCCACACGAAATACGACCCGTATCTTTAATTTGCTGTTAGACGAAGTAAACACCATTGTCCCGTTTGATGCCTGTGGTGTCTTTCTGGCTTCATCAGAAGGTGTGAATATTGAAAAATTTCTCCAGCGGGGATATGATATCCGTCGTCTAAATCCCTTGAAATTAAAAATTGGTAGGGGCATAGTAGGTAGATGTATAGCCTCGAAAAAACCCATTTCCATCCCCGATGTTCGCCGAGAAAAAGACTATTTGTCTGGAAGACCAGACTCCCGCTCTGAATTGTGTGTGCCCATTGCCGGTGGTTCCATTATTTATGGTGCCATGAACCTGGAATCCAATCGTGTGGCAGCTTTTAGTGAGGATGATCTGGATTTTCTTCAGACCATAGCAACCCAGGCTGGTGTGTTGATGGAACGCTACAAAATTGACAAGCATGTCAATATGCAGAGTGGTTTAAGTGAGGATATGGCGAAAGCTGAGAGTATTCAAAAATCATTGCTACCCAATCAAATTCCAACCCATGATGAAGTTTCATTTGATCTTAGATATATTCCCTGCCGCCAAATTAGTGGGGATTTTTACGATCTTTCTAACAAGACCGAGGATGTTTTTAATATTGGTATCGGGGATGTGGTTGGTAAAGGAATTTCCGGCGCTCTTATCATGTCAAATTTTTATGCAGCTTATCTGAACGAAGCTCAGAAGAACCTGCCTCTTGCCACCATGATGAGCAACCTGAACAAATATTTAACCAATGAAACTGAGTTGGATGAACAGATCACCTTTTTCCTATCCAAGATGGATGTGGATGAGGGAGTGATCCGATATGTGAACGCCGGGCATCCTGTACCACTCATTTTTCACGAAGATGGGAGTATTGATCGTCTGGAAAGCGGGGGACCGCTCCTGGGCTTTGATCCTGAGTTCACCTACGAAATGGGTGAGGTTCCACTAAGGAGTGGTGATTTACTGCTCATGTACACAGACGGTGTTACTGAGACCGTGGGAAGTGCTGGTCAATTGTTGGATGAAAGTGGTCTCATCAGTGCGGTGAAAAACCATATGGATAAAAGTGTTTCTCTCATTGCAAGTCAGTTACTGGAGAAGATCGAAAAATTTAACCGCAAATCCTCCTTTGAAGATGATGTCACATTTATTGTAGGCCGGTATTCTGGCATCCCTGCAGAAGTGGAAGATGGAACCAATTAAGGATTAAGATTTAGTCCCTGTTGCTATACTCAACAAATCTACCCCAATTCGTTATAGATAGCCGACTCGGAGAGCTAAAAAATGTCTTGCGAATCCTCTAAATATAGAGATTTTTGGACGCTCAATAATTGAGCCGAAATTTTATTATTTATGCTTCTCTGGATCATACAAATAACCAGTTTTCATACCATATCTCGTGGTATGAATAATTTAATTATATACGCTTAACATTATCGAGGAGTTGAGAATGAAAGACTATTTGACAAAGGATATCCGAAACGTTGCCATTGTCGGCCACGCTTCGTCAGGTAAGACCGCCTTGACTGAAGCTATGCTGCACTCTGCAGGATTAACCACACGGATGGGGACCATTGCAGAGGGAAACACCAAATCTGACTATCGTCCAGAAGAGATCGACCGTCAGTGCTCTGTGGGCACATCTTTGATGGCCATCGAATGGCAGGAGACAAAATTAAACATTTTAGATACCCCAGGATTTACAGATTTTATAGGTGACGCTCTGAGCGCAGTCAGGGTCGCCGATACCAGTCTAATTGTTGTCGATGGAACTCACGGTCCCGAAATGGGCACCGAAAACATGTGGAATTATAGTCATGATTATCACATTCCCCGTACCTTTGTAGTTACCGGACTGGATAAAGAACATTCTGATTTCCACAAAGCTTTTGATCGCATCAAAGATACCTATGGCAACCACGTCACCGCATTGCAGCTTCCTGTCAATGAGGGTATCGGGTTTAATAAAATTGTAGATATCATTCGCAAAAAGACTCTGGTATTCAAAGATGGTAGCGGAAAATACACCATGGAAGATCTGCCTGAAGCAGTTTCTGATGAAGTAGAGTCCATGTACACTGAGCTGGTTGAACAGGTCGCAGAATCTGATGAAGCTTTGATGGAAAAATATTTTGATCAGGGTGAATTGTCCGAAGATGATTTGCGTCATGGTTTACGTGAAGCCATCATTCATAAACAGATCTTTCCTGTTTTCTGTACAGCTTCCATCCCAAACGTTGGTGCTTCACGACTGATGGAATTGATTCAAAAATATTTCCCATCACCAGCAGACATGCCAGCTGCCACCGCAGAAGACGGTACCGAATTACATGCTGATGATCCCAAAGAAACAGCCGCTCTGATCTTTAAGACCATGAGTGAAGCCCACGTGGGTGAATTGAGTCTTTTCAGGGTTTATGCTGGGCGGATTACACCAGGTATGGATCTGGCCAACCCCAACAGAAGTGGTAGTGAACGTCTCGGCCACGTCTATTCGATTAATGGTCATGATAGAGATGAAGTTCATGCTATCAATGCTGGAGATATTGGTGCGACGGTAAAACTAAAAATATCTCATACTGGTGATACGCTTTCACATCCCAAAAATCCTGTGACTCTCAAGGCCACAGAATTTCCGGGACCAAATATCCAGTTTGCGGTGATTTCTCTGGTAAAGGGTGAAGAAGACAAAATTAGTTCAGGTCTCACTTTGCTACACGAAGAAGATCCAACCCTTCTATATGAAGTGGATTCTGAGCTCCATCAAACTGTTCTTTCCGGACAAGGCGAACTGCAAATTAATGTTGCTTTTGAAAAGCTGAAAGAGCGCTTCAAAGTTCAGATTGAGTTGGTTGAACCTAAGATCGCCTACCGTGGAACTATTAAAGGCACGGCTGAAGCCCGCTACCGTCATAAGAAACAATCTGGTGGAGCTGGACAATTTGCTGAGGTTATGCTGAGAGTTGCTCCATTGCCGCGCGGCGAGGGAATTGTTTTTGAAGAGACGCTGGTTGGTCAGAATGTTGATCGTGTCTTTGTAGCATCTGTAGATAAGGGAATCGCTGCTGCCTCACAGGAAGGCTTTATCGCTGGGTTCCCCATCGTAGATGTGAAAGCAACTTTCTATGATGGTAAAATGCATCCAGTAGATTCAAAAGATATCGCTTTCCAGATTGCTGGTAAAGGGGCTTTCCGGGATGCATGTAAACAGGCGAAGCCAACTCTGCTAGAGCCCATTTTCGATGTTGAAATTCGTGTTCCTGAGGATTACATGGGTGATGTTATGGGTGATCTGACCGCCAAGCGTGGTCGTATTCTGGGAATGGATGCCGAAGGTCATTATCAGGTACTCAAGGCTAAAATCCCCCAGGCAAATCTCTTTAAGTATGCTTCAACCTTGCGTTCTCTAACTCAAGGAAAAGCTTCTCATAAGCAGAAATTCTCGCATTATGCTGAGTTGCCCAAGGAAGAAGAGACCAAACTGATTGCTGCTCTTGAAGCTGCAAAAGAAGAGGAATAAACATAGCTGATCACATGATCTAAACATGTGATCAATTGAATATCTGAGAGCCGGAGCGTCCCTGAGAAATAGAGACATCCGGCTCTTCTTAACTCTGGAGTCATTATGGAAAAAATGTGGGCACCCTGGCGTATGGAATACATCCGGTCCATCAAGCAGGAGGGCTGCATATTTTGCGATAAGCCGCAAAATGATACAGATCGTGAGGACCTGCTCCTGTATCGTGGTGAGAGTTGTTGTATTTTGATGAATCTGTATCCCTACAACAATGGTCATATCATGATTGCTCCTTATGAGCATACTCATCTTATGGAATCTTTGCCTACCGGCACCCTAACAGAAATCATGCAGCTCGTGCAGGAGAGCATGAAGATTCTCCGTGCAGAATTCAGAGCTGAAGGATTTAATCTTGGTTTAAATGAAGGTACCATAGCTGGTGCGGGTATTGCTGAACACATCCATTTTCATATTGTTCCTCGTTGGGCCGGAGATACCAATTTTATGCCTGTTACGGGACATGCCAAGGTTCTGGTCCAGGGTTTAAAAGAGTCCTGGGATGTCTTAAAACCACATTTTGATAAAATCACCTTGTAAGCAGTTGACAGCCTATAGGGCGAAGTTTATATTCGCGAGCTTTTTAGGACATTCCGGAGTAGTCCGACTGCGCTCTCAAGAGCTTCGTCGCGACAAGTCAGGCAAGTAGATTTCTCAAGATTTTTACACGATCTGGTCGGATGGAATAAAAAAAGTTGACAAATCCGGAGTAGCTCAACGGTAGAGCGGGTGACTGTTAATCACTAGGTTGGGAGTTCAAATCTCTCCTCCGGAGCCAAACAAAAAAGCCTTCCCATTCGGGAGGGCTTTTTTGTTTTACTGAGGCGCTGCGTGTTTGACCTCAGAACCTGCCTACGCACATAAGCTACGGCAAGGCAGGCAAGGAACACCGATTAACGATTTTTGAACTTCTGAAATCAGAGTTCGTTAATCCTTGCCTGCCCTGCCGAAGCCATTATGGCGTAGGCTGGTTCAATATTCAATAGAGGTATAGCCAAGCTTGTCAATCGTAGCTCTAAAAAGAGTAGATTGATCTCTCCCCATCTTAGCCCCGGAGGTAACAGATGGATCTCGAGGCTAGCTCCCTATCTATCGAAGTTTGATAAAAAATAGGGAATCCATGTCTATTCAACTATCGATTTTATGGCATAAAGAGGGACGGTATAGATAGAATCGTATTGTCCAAAGTTCTCCAAAGATAAACGAATTCCTCTTGACAGCCTTTTTTCTTTTAGAAATAGAAACATGCTTTGCATTTGTCCTTTGGTTCCAGCCTTCACCTCAACTGGAACAATGCTACCTTTCTGTTGTATCACATAATCAATTTCTGCATTACTACTTTTTGATTCCCGATGCCAGTAATAGAGCTGTGCCTGTGAAGTTGGCAATTGATGATGCATCAGTTGGATACCGGCTGTAATCTCAGCCAGATGACCCTTGTTTATTAACTGGATATGATTCAGCAGTAAATATTCCCCAAGAGGTAGCCCTAGTAAGCGCTGATATATTCCTGAATCAAGAGGCAGAATTTTAAATTTTCGCGGGTTAATTTGACCACCAAGGGGTAAACCTGAGGCACTTGTATGGGGGACTTTATAAGCCAATCCTGCCCGCAGTATCAGTTCCAGGGCAGGCTTAATGGTTTTGATGTCTAATTCAGGTGCTGCGCGTTGATAGATGAATTTCCCTCCAGCCTGTAGGGCAATTGAGTGAAAAATATTTTGTAGTGTCCCTGTTGGTACATGTTTCCGATATTTAGCAAAATCGGTTTGGAATGATTGAATCAAATTATCAAGCAGTTGGTTACATTTCATATAATCACCAGAGTTGATATACTCAGCGACTACATCAGGCATTCCTCCGATTACCTGATAGACCTTGAAATAATCGACTGCCATGGTGTGTAAATTTGCTGGCAGCGGAGTTATGGAGTTCGATTTTTCAATAATAGGGGGTAAGGCTGGATGGATTGCCTCCAGAAATTCTTGAAATGTCAGCGGGTACATGAACAGGGACTGAATGCGTCCCACACCAAAGGATGGAATTTCCTCCAGGGCAAATTCTAGAAGTGATCCAGCTGCCACGACATGTAGATCAGGTATTTTCTCGTAAAAATATCTCAGCGAGCGGATTGCATTCGGACAGGCTTGGATTTCATCGAAGAAGACCAGTGTCTTTTGTGGGATTACCGGGACTTCAAATTGTACAGCAAGAATCTGGATAATTTTCTTGACCTCCATATCAGCCTCAAAGAGTCGATGAATTCCTTTATGATCCTCAAAATTTATTTCAAGAAAGTGCTTAAAATTCTCCCCAAGTTTTCTGACAGAATGCGTTTTACCAACTTGCCGGGCACCACGCAGGAGTAATGCTTTACGATTTGAGCTGTTTCGCCAGTGTTCCAGATAATGCGTTATGTTTCGTTTTAGCTCATTCATTATGATTCCCCAATATACTATGGGCAATAATATAAGTATAAATCCAGAATAACAAGGCAATATCATTATTATAAATCCAGAAAAACAATGCAAAAAATGGATTGGTATTCCAGAAATACAAGGCAACTATGACATTTGACTCATCAAGGTTTCAAGAGCCTCCCCGAACTCAATTGATGAATGAGGAGCATTCCGAGTAATTAGGATATGGCATTTTTATTGCACAAAATATTTGTTGGGCTAAAGCCCTTGTTCTTTTTAGGAATATCCATCCCTTGCTTAAAAGCCGGGGCAATTGTGTCGATTCATGGCTGTTCATGACCTTGATTAAGCAGCCAAACTTGTCCATCGTAGTTCTGTAAGAACGCAGATGGATCTCGACAACTGTCGACCCCTAATCTTAGGTTCCCCTCAGGGAGCCTTTTTTGTTTTACCGAGGGGCTGAGTAATTGACCTCAGAACCTGCCTACGCAAATAAGCTACCGCAAGGCAGGCAAGGAACACCGATTAACGATGTTAGAACTTCTGAAATCAGAGTTCGTTAATCCTTGCTTGTCACGGCGAAGTTCGAAGAACGTAGTCTGATTCAATATTCAATAGAGGAATAGCCAAACCCGTCAATCGAAGCTCTAAAGAGCGTAGATTGATCCCTGCCCATCGTAGCTATAGCATAGATGGGTCTCCTCCGGAGCAATAACCAACAAATCACAAATCCCTCGGATGCGGAGTTTGTCTTTATTACCTAGACAGTAACTTTGTTTAGTTATATCTTGCTGCACACCACAATTGATCTCGGTCTGTATTCTCTTAAGCTTTTCCTCACGCGACGAAATTGAAGAATCCAACCACGAGGGGAAATTATGCTCAATATTGTATCAAGTAGATTTCTGGACTGCTACACAGGTAATAAAATATTGATAATACATATAAGGGAAAATATCATGAAACATTCACTATTGATTCTATCATTAATTGTTTTATTCGCTGGCTGTACCTCTATGGATAATAAAACCGCTGAGCAAAGCCCACCTATCGCTCGCGTTGAAAATGTTGATACCGAATATTGGGGAATCAAAGTGGATGATCCTTATCGCTATATGGAGAACCTGGAAGATTCCTATGTACAGGAATGGATAAAAGGGCAGGCTGACTATACTGCTAATATATTGACCAACTTACCAGCACGTGAGAGTCTATTAAATCGGTTAATAGAATTGGATTCAGGGAAACCATTTACTACCTACAGTTATACCTTTTTGAAGGATAGTACACTCATCTATAAAAAACGTAAGGCAGGAGAAAATCTTTCAAAGTTATATATTCGCAATTCATCTGGTGACGAGAAATTACTCATAGATCCAGAAAAAGTGGTAGCAGACGAAGGTCAACATTACTCTCTTTGGAGTTACAGACCCTCAATGGATGGAGAGTTTGTCGTTTATGGTCTCGCAAAAAGTGGATCAGAAGAAACCGTACTTCATATCCTGAACACGAAAACCGGAGACCATTTGTCGGAAACCATTGACCATATAGAAACAGCATATAACAAACCTCACTGGCTTCCTGATGGAAGTGGTTTCTTTTACAGCCGACGCCAAGATCTTCCCGTGAATGCTCCTGCAACGGAGATATATAAAAACACTAAAGTATACTTTCACCGCCTAAATACACAGATCCAGCAGGACCAACTTATTGCTGGAATCAAACTCTCGGACCGTATGCCTCTGGGAGAAGTTGATTTCCCCAGCATATATATACCAGCTGGTTCAGACCATGCGGTAATAAAAATCAAACGGGGTGACTCCAATGAGCTTGCACTCTATACCGCGCCCATCGAAACACTCCTCAAGGATAACATCCCTTGGGAGAAAATATGCGGGGTGGAAGATGAGGTGACCAGTTATGCTGTTCATGGAGACCATATTTTTCTAAAATCAGCAAAAAATGCTTCGCATTATAAGGTCATCCTGACATCATTAAGTAATCCTGATTTGAACACAGCGAAAACACTGATTCAAGAAAGTGAATCAGTTATTGATTATATGGCAGCTTCCTCCACTGCTCTATATATCGGTGTCATTGATGGGGGTTATGACCGCGTCCTGCGCATAGATTATGATGGAAACGGAAAATTAATATCACTGAATCTACCAGATAATGCATCAGGCTGGGTAACCTCGGTAAGTCCCTATCGGGAAGAAGTGTTGATAAGAACCAGCTCATGGACCAAAGGCGGTGCAGTCTATTCGTATGATCCCGGCGATAATTCTTATGTCGAGACGGGTTTACTACCCAAAGGTGAGTTTGATGATATGGCAGGATTTGAATCTGTGGAAGTCAAGGTTAAAAGCCATGATGGGGTTGAGGTGCCCCTGTCAATTATTTACAAAGCAGACATTGTACTTAACGGGAAAAACCCTGCACTGATTAAAGGGTATGGCGCTTATGGTAGCATTTCTTCTGTTTATTTTAATCCTCTAAATATTGCCTGGCTTGAACGCGGTGGCGTTTTGGCTGTTGCCCATATCCGGGGTGGTGGTGAATATGGCAAGGCCTGGCATACTGCAGGTCAAAAGGTGACCAAACCAAACACATGGAAGGATTTTATTGCCTGTGCAGAATATTTGATTGCAAAGGGCTATACATCTCACGAATTAATCGCAGGACAGGGAGGTAGTGCTGGAGGTATTACCATTGGTCGGGCCATCACCGAACGCCCAGATCTGTTTAAAGGAGCCATTATCAATGTAGGTTGTCTTGATGCAGTACGCGCGGAGACAACAACCAATGGTGTTCCAAATATCTACGAGTTTGGCACAGTAAAAATAGAAGAAGAATTCAAAGCACTGCTTGCCATGAGCTCATATCACCAGGTCAAAAATGGAATCTCGTATCCTGCAGTGTTATTGGCGCACGGCATGAATGACCCTCGTGTGGATCCATGGAATTCTGCGAAGATGACGGCAAGATTACAGGCAGCCACAGCCAGCAGTAATCCAGTTATGTTCCGAGTTGAGTATAGTGCCGGGCATGGAATTGGTTCAACACGCAATCAGTATTTAGAAGGACGCGCCGATGAATGGGCTTTTCTATTATGGCAGTTTGGTATGTAAATATTTTTGCTAAGGCTAGACGCGTATGTAATTTGTTTGTTTTGTTGAGGGGCATAGTTGAATAAACAGGCATGCTTCGATAGACTCAGCACAGGCTTGTGCTGGAGAGTATCCCTGTCTCAATTGCCCCGGGTTTGAATCCCGCCATAGGCGGTGGCAACCCGGGGGACTGAAACCCAAAAAAAACAGGGGCTTTAGCCCAACACTTTCCGGACTAAAGTCCTCATTTAGTTGTGTATTATTTTTAACCCCGCGCTAAAGCACGGGGCAATTGAATCGATTATTGGCTGCTCATGAAATTGAATAAGTAGCCGGACATGTCAATCACAGTTCTGAATGAAGGCAGATGGTTTTCGACTAGTTATACTCAGGACATTTCGACGAGCTCAATGTCCGGTGCTGTCCGATGGCTGAGCTTGCCTGCCAGGCCGAAGCTAAGCCCTGCCAACTGCAGCGGGTGAAGCGTAGGCTGGTCGAAGTCATCTCACCATTAGCACCCAAATGTTCACTGACGACCGGTATTTGTTCAACAGAGACCAGATAAATTCCTTGAGGAGTGGTACATTACTTTGAAGAATTAGAATTATTTGCCAAATGACAACACATGACTTATTTTCAGACTATACCACTTTATTCTACAAGTTGGATTGATTCCTTCTGATTCTGAGAGCTGATTGAAAACTCCAGCCATGCGATCATGGAGGGTACTATGATCCGCTCAGCGGTAAATGAACGCGGAGAGAATCTTGAGTCTTAAAATATTTATAATGAATAGTTTCCATTCAACAGAGGAAGCGATTACGAATGTTCAGAATTTCTGGTACCATTGTGCTGTGCAGTAAGTATTGGCCAAGGCACCAGAAAACAAGAGGGTGGTGTTTTATGAAGAAAATGAAAATGTTGAGTATACTAATTATAGGTATTTCATTGAGTTTCGGGACTCAATCAGGTCAAGCTCAAAGTGCCTTCAATGTCGATGAATACTATCAGTTCCTAGCAGACCACCAAGACATGGAGAGTCAGGATCTTTTGAACGCTCACATGCCACCGACGACATACTGGTCTAATAATGAGGCTCCAACAGATCTTGAAGTGTTTGATTATCTTGATTCAATTCAGATAAAATATGAGCTCACGGCTGATGAGTTATCGGCACTCCAGGATCGCCATTTTGTTGTTTCTGAAAGACTAAACTTCAAATCAATGGGTGATGCTTATATTGACATTTTTCGCAAAGACCTACCCGTTTTTGTATCTACCGATGCTATCCTCCATGCCCTGCATCGCTCTTACGATGAAATATTGAAAAACCTGGAAATCGCTATTCTGGAACCAGATCTACACATCCTTCTCGATGGGATGCTTGCAAATTATTCTGAATTGTTGATTCAGTATCAATCAAATCCAGAGATGGAGGATGCACTCAGGGATGTAGACCTCTATCTAACAATGGCTAAATCACTCTTGGAAGGATTCCCAGTCTCCCCTCAACTGATTTCTACTACAGATTTAAACGTCTACTGGGAAGCGGTCCAGGCTGAGGACTTTGCATCTATGCCCTTATTCACCAGTGTGCCACGTCTTCTCGATTTCTCACAATTCACTGTAAGAGGTCATTATGCTGAATCAGAAGAATTATCGAGATATTTTCAATCCATGATGTGGCTCGGTAGAATGGATTTTTTGCTTACACAACCCCCCATTCCGCTTCCTGAAGAAGATATACTTCGGATGCATATCGGGTCAGTCCTTCTGAATGAACTCCTCGAACTTTCAAGTAACACAAATACGTTGGACGAAATGGACGACATCATTGGATTTATGGTTGGTGAGAGTGATAACCTGACCACAGGAGAATTGCAGAATATCATTGCAGCAGAAGACCTCCAAAGTGCTGCTGATCTTTTAAATGGTCCTATCTATTCATCTTTTAGCAGCGCCATCGAACTTTCACCTTATTCAGAGCAAAAAATATTATCCAGTATATTTATTTACGACCCATCAGATGAACCACCTGTGCTCCCCGTTTCGTACAGACTCTTCGGGCAGAGGTTTATTATTGATTCGTATATATTTTCCAAAGTTGTCTTCCCATGGATAAGCTATCAGGATCAGATTATATGGCGCCCAATGCCAAATCCCCTGGATGCCATGTTCGCCCTGGGGAATGATGACGCGGCTCATTTGATTATTGATGAACTGGATACCTATATGTATTCATCTTCACTGGCAGGGGTGCGCTATCTGGTTGATGCATACGATGATGGGTTCTGGTCACAAACTCTTTATAACACCTGGCTGAATTCTATCCGTGCCCTTAATCCTCCCATAGATGATACGAATCTGCCATTCTTCATGCAAACCACAGGCTGGCATCAACAGAAACTGAACACTCAACTGGCATCCTGGTCACAGCTACGCCACGACAATTTGCTGTATGCCAAGCAATCATACACCGGTGGAGGGTCCTGTTATTACCCATACGGTTATGTCGAGCCCTACCCTGAATTTTACAATCAGTTAGGAAATTTTGCTGAGATGGCACTTAACTACTTCACAACATTGGAGGTAGGAGAGGATATTAACATTGGTGGTATAACAGATTATTTTGGAATATTTGAGAGTATTGTCGATACACTTGAAACGCTGTCTTCAAAGGAACTTAGTGGAACCTCCTTTAATGAGAGTGAGATAGATTTTCTAAAAAGAGTTCTCACCAGTGAATGGCAGGCAGGTGAAAGCAGACCTGAAATATTGGCAGATGGATGGTACATGGGGCTCTTCTTTGGAAATGGGGATTCATCCGCAGCATCTCAGCTCACCTATGAAAGTGATTTTATTGTAGCTGATGTTCACACTCAGCCAACTGATGAATGGGGAAATCCTGTTGGAAGAATACTTCATGTTGGGGTAGGTGAAGTAAATCTCGGTATATATCTGGTTGATCAGACCCATGATAGTAGCTCACACCGAGCTTATGTAGGACCTGCCATGTCATATTACGAGCATATCACTGAAGGTTTTGATCGACTCACAGATGAGAGGTGGACGGAAACCGTCCAATCAGGTGGTGTTCCTCCACGGCCTGACTGGGTCAACCTTTATCTGACAGATAGTGAGGGTTCACAATATTCACCTGGGCGAGAATTGCCAGGTGTGAGCTATACAGGGTATCAGAATCCAGGCAGATCACAACCCGATGCATTCATTTTGTTTCAGAATTACCCTAACCCCTTCAATCCTGTTACCACTATCAGCTACTCATTACCAGAACAAGCTTCAGTCAATTTGTCAGTCTTCGATATTCAGGGCAAAGAGGTCATGACGCTACAGGATGAAGTGAAGACGCCGGGTAGTTACCAGGTGCAGTGGAGTGGGAAGGATGATGCAGGTACCCAGGTAAGTACAGGTGTGTATTTCTGTCGACTTCAGGCGGGATCATACAGTCAAACTATTAAAATGGTTTTCTTGAGATAATGATCAAGATTTACCCATCGCGTGGCGGGCCGGAGCTTGAATCCCGCCAACGGCGGCGGGAGGAGCGAAGGCTGGTAGCTCGGAATGAGCGAAGATGGGTTTACCCCTCGTAGACCTCTCAGAGGCGTAGAGGGGTGGTGCACTTGAAGTAGATATAAGGGACAATATATGATCATTCTTGAAGACTCGATCAAGGTTAACTCCACCCCAGAACAAGTTTTTGACTGGTTAGCACAACGAATGACCGATAAAGAATCTTACAGGCAGTGGCACCCTGAACACGTGAATTTGGAATGGATAGAAGGAGAGCCCTTTGTTGAAGGTTCTGTTTTGGCAATAGAAGAATATCTAAACGATAATCTCCAAAGGCTGAAGTATCGCATCACCAGGATTAATCGTCCCAATTTAATTGTATATAAACCTCTATTCCCTCTGTCCCTGATAGCTACGGGAAATAGATTCATTATTGATCAGATGGGGGACAAGAGCTGTATGTTTAAAGCTTGGGGAAAGATAAGATTCCCCAAATGGCTATTTCTCAAAATGCATAAAGCTCATCCCGGGAAACTAGCTGCCTCGCTGAAGCATATGAAGGAAGAGGGCGAGAATCTCAAACGAGCTGTCGAGAAATTGGATTGATGTTTGAGACAATCATGTGAGTACTGGTATGTATTTCTGTCGAATGCAGGTCGAAGATTCCGCCATTGGCGGGGCTGAGGATTTTAGTCAGACAATCAAGATGGTTTACCTGAGATAAAGTATACTCATCGAAGCCAGCAGGGCGTAGATGAGATTTACCAACCGCTTGCCTATCGAACCCCAGTAGGACGCAGTTAGGTAGACCACGAAGGGGCACAGATAGATGGTATATCTGAACTAATTCGAATAGCACAGCTAATAAATCATCCAGGAAGTTCCTGGATGATTAATATCAAGACCCCGAAGAGGGACCTGATATTAAAAAGGGTTATTCGTCCGTGATGCTGATCTTTTTAAACCAGACTGCCAATGCGATAGCTATCAGTGCCAGGTTTGAACAGATGCGGGAAAATTCTTCGGCACTAACACCAAGGATTGAACTCCCCAACATTACAGAAACAATTGCTGAAAGTAAGCCTAGAGCGGCCAGTACAATAAGACCGAGAGCAACATTTCTCATCATTTTGTGAACTCCTCATATTTACGGTTTATACCATCAAATATATGCTTGATCATGAGCTTCCCTGTTTGGTCAAATATGAGCCGAATTTAGGTTCAAACCCGAGCTGAGCAAGGGTTGATTGTTACTATTGAATCATTTAGCTCTGGTGAGAATTCGTGGACCGGACCCGGTTGTAGATTATCATGACAAAGTGGGGGCTTCCTTGTATTTGGGAAATATTAACAAAAACAAGTATTTGCAGTGTTGGGTATTACTTCATAGTGAAGCAAATGATTACAATCCTGATCTTCTAGTATTCATTGTATTCCAAGTCACATCAAAATTAGAGATATTTTGGAACGCTCCGAAGAAACTATAGGATTTAATACAATGGGTTAAGCCCTTGAAGATCAGCGTGTTATATTTCTGTAACACGCTGATTATTTTGAACATTTCCAGTGGTCTCAAAACAGTCCAACCCATTAGAATTAATTCTGATTCCGTTGAACTCGATTGATTGATACCGTAACTTCGGTGCGTGTAAATATGTTTAAGTTTTATTTGAGGAGGCGCAGCCATGAAAATTAAATGCTTAAAAATGTTGGTATTAAGCTTCATGATGGTCACTGGAATTAGCGCTCAAACACCTGATCTGGTGTTACAAGAGAGCATTGATACAGACTATGTCAATTATCTAAACTCCAAAGAATCAGAATGGGAAGCCCAAGTTGCAATTGGTGGTGATGACGCCTCCACAATGAAAGCCTATATAGGGCTGGCTGCGCTATCATTTGCCTGGACTCATATTGATGCTGATACGGCTTTTGGTGATCTCGACTTGTGGGCAGATTCTATTGAAACCAACCTTGATTCAATTTTTACCCGTATAGAGGACGACATAATTCCAATGCTCGACCCATGGGAAATGAATGCGATACTCACAAATCTAACAGGTTTTTTTGATAGTGGAGATTATGAATCCTTTCGGGATTTCATAAACGACATGGATGAGACACTGGGCAATAATTTTGAAAATGTTGGATTGACCCTGGAGGATCTAGGGGATGATATCGATGACAATTTCATGATTCATGATTTTGGCCATAATATTGATTCGGTTTACAATCATATTGCTGATTTTGAATTCTCCTTGCAGATCCTGGCTAATGATATTTCCGATACAGTATTCGTCATTGACCGCGAATTATTTGATCATTTCCATGATCTCAGTGAAATAGGAGATTCAATCGCAATCAACATGGAGAATTTCGGCGATTATATGGATTCCATCATGATGGTTTACGATGGTGATGTTATGCCTGGGATTTCTGAACTGCGCATTGGTCTGAATGGTATGACCGACTTATTGGACACAGTCCGAGTGATTTTTGAGAACGAACCATTTGGACCCTTCGAAATCAATACTGCGCCCATTGACTCACTCCAAAGTGCTATTGCTGAGCTGGACACACTGCTTGGTGGTAAAGCCTATGAATTTGGTCCAGATGCAGAAGGCAAAACCATCGTTCCTCTGGCCATAATTCAGAATCTACCGGAAGGACAAATCGTAGATGTGTATTGGGACTTTTATAGATCCAGCACACCCGAGACCTTCACCTTTGGAGGCATATTCCCTGATGGAATGGATGCCCAAAATTTAGATCTCCTCTCAGCCGATTTAGTGATGAACAATTGGGATGAAGATGATGCCCTGGACCAACGCATGGCAGCCCTGAGAATAGCCTGGGAAGCTGACTTACTGTTAGATCCTACAGATCCTGATGCCCATCTGGGATTGGCTGGGATCATGGCCTACGATATGGTCGACGAATACAGCGGTACCTTTGATGATATATTTCGGCTACTGGAAGCAGGTCGAATTGACAGTCTTACCTATCTCTATGATTGGCAAAGTGTAGACTTTTTTGGCGATTTGGAAGAAGTGCAAGATCATATGTCCTATTTTACAGAACCGGACAACCCCGCCCACTTCGTCATGCTGGTAAAAACCGAGCTAGATGCGTTTGGACCTTATATAATCGGACCAAGCAGTGAGTTTGAGATTGTTCATATTCCATGGGTTGCAGTTGCTGCACTGCAGGTGGAATTAGAAATTCTCCAGGGAGCAGCTGAACTGATCGTGGATGTGGTCACACAGGTATATGACAATCTCGATGAAATCTTTGTTCTCAACCTGGATCCCAGTGTACTTGATTTTAGCAGTATTGAAGATGAAATGGATCTGATCCTCATGCTTGAAGAATCGAATCCAAATTTCCTGACCCTCACTGACTATGGAGTGGAGCAGTTTATACAATTAGGTGATGATCTTGAGGAAGCCCTGTCAATCATCAATGAGTTCTTTGAGCTTATGGTGGGCTTGGCAAATGCCATGCAACCCTATGACAGTGATTTTGGTATTGATGGGTTCTCCTTTGTAGAAGATATGGAGGAAATGGAAACCATTAGCTTTGATCTCTGGCAAGATTTTGCTTTTCCGGATTCCATGGTGTGGATGGATGACGAGCGAGTCAACTTTTCGGCCTGGTTTGATAATCCACCTACAAGTTTTCTCCTCATGTGGCGCGGACAGGTATTTGGGAATGATCTAACCTGGGGTGGTCTATTTCCAGACCGCTTTGTTACGAATATAACTCCAGAGCCTGATGCGTTGCCAATGACCTTTAAGGTCTATGCGGCCTATCCTAATCCCTTCAACCCTGTAACAAATATTCGCTTTGACCTGCCTTCAGATGGCATGGTCAATGTCAGCATATTCAATATCCGCGGACAACTGGTTGAAACACTGGTTAAGGAAGAACTGACTGCAGGTCATCACAATATCCCCTGGACTGCTGCAAGGTTGCCATCGAATCTGTATTTCTATCGGGTTCAATATGATGGTCATGCGGGTACTAATAAGGTTCTATTGATTAAATAGAATTCTCACTAGCTTGAATTTCAAAACATACAAGAGGAAGAAGCAGAGTTTCTTCCTCTTGTTTTATATGGTCTTCATCTCTGCCTCATTAGCACAGGATTTCTACGAATTCTTGAACAATGCGTTCGATCAACCCACTTTAACAAGAATGAACCTGGCTGATCTTAGCCAAACCCAGCTTAAACTTTCAAGTGCTTATATCTATCAGGATTATTTTCGTGAGAGAATATCAGGCGAAAGCACCCAGTCACTTTTTGGTGGGGGTGTCACTGTTAATTTGCATGCTATTAATGCCAGAAGAAGTTTTAAATATGGAGCCATTTTCAAGATACAGGAACAACATGAAAATTACTCCAACCTCAATTCAGGTCTATTCATAAATACAGATTGTCTGAACGAAGGCCGCGATCTCGACTTACAATTAGCCCTGGGCAATGAGAGAATGCTATGGGGTTTGAGAATTGACCAGCGCAGTACAATATTTACCGCTCCCTTGCTGATAAATGAATATCCTGAATCTGAAGATTCTCAGATGAATAGTTACTTTCTTGATTGGCTGGAACCCAGTTTTGGAAATGAATTAGACGCCCATGGTAAATTCGATTTAACTGGATTACAGACCTTTACCAGCTTGCCCCTGGGGTCGAATCTGATTCTGAATCTCAATTACAGAGTATCAGAAACCACCTTTGCACCAAATGTCGAGTATTTGAATAGTTCCAATATCGATGAGTTGAGGGGTGATCGTCAGATGGTTTTTGATGGTGCCAACGTCAACCAGTTCCTTGAGATAAGCCTGGAAAATCCACTCCGGTCATTTAAACCGACTTTGACCCTACAGAAGAACAATGCTGACCTGACCATAGAAAATCCCCTCCCTGAGGGTGTTATTGATGATTTTCCAGAATTGGGATGGCTTGATTTCAGCCGCGGGGGTGGTGCATTTTCTATTGAAAACCAACTACAAAATCTGGATCTGAAACTTGGTGTTGGATATTCCCAATGGGAGGCAAATACTGAGATGACTACCCCGGTGTTGGGACGTTATTGGTTTTTCCCCATTGCTCATGCAGCTCAATTGCATATATCTGGAAAAAGTATCTCACAACATCTGAGCCTCCGCCGCGAACTAATTCATCGAGGAATTAGCGTAGATCTAAATGCAGGATACCAACATGCTTACTTTGATTTTATGGTTAGAGGTGAAGCTGAACTCGAATTTAATATCCGCTCTGTTCCCATCCATGATCCCTTGCAATTCCATTTGCATACGATTTCCATAGGAGTTCCCATAAGCTACACCTTCAATTCCTTTACTCTGCACTATGAAATCAATCAGGTGATCCCCTGGTTGAAACGAATGGATGACAGCGCCTTCAATTTTCAAGGGGAAGGGTATCAGCCTGACCGAAAAGTGCGAGGCGGAGGTCAACACATGATTGAATTGAGTTATAAACTGAGCTAATTGATCAGGGGATGGAGATCTCGATCGGTTGTCGTTCTGCGAACTTTGACCTGACAAATGAGCTCAATGACCAGACCTTTATTGAATCCTGTTTACTTCAATCCTCCCATTAATGTCCACCCTCAATTTCGTAGTCTAATTCACCAGCCTCGATGGCAATTGTCAGCTGGTTTTCTTCTGGAGGGAGGGGGCAAGTCGCATAGGGTGAAAAGGCACAGGGCATGTTGTAGGATTTATTAAAATCAATGAATGTTGTACCATTTCCATCAACAGCAGGAATCACAAGAAAACGACCTGCACCGTAGGTACTTAGCCCATTTGTAGCATCTCCAAAAATAATGAAATAATTTTTATCACCTGGATCAGCCAGTGGAGTTAGCGTGAGCGCCTTTCCATTTACTTCAAAATGCAAGATTCCCGGGGTAGAGCTGGGACTGGTATCACCGAGAACGTTCACAATATCAACAGTCCTGGTGGTGTCGAATGTTTCCAAAGTGGCAAGAACCCTCCAACTGCTATCAATGGGAAATAATTCTGTAGGTTTGAAGTTTACATAATTTGGGTGCTGGGAATCTCTAAGACGAACACCAACACGATCGCCTCTTTGAATAATGTACCATGTGAGATTTTCCCAGGTGAGAATATCCGGTTCACCATCACTATCCTTTTTGAGGTCACTTCTAGTGATAAGTGAGTCACGGAGGAAAATATGGATGCTATCTGCAACACTGATGGATACACTGTCACCATTCAAATGCAAGACTCCCATGTAGCCGGGGACACTTGCCCCAGGAAATACGAGATGGTTTTTACTGTCACCCCCAAATCGATTATCGCCCTCTTCAAGCCAGAAAAGACCTGATAGAGTGAGCCAACCAGTGGGCTGGTTGAGTCGTTCATTTCTGGATTGATGCCAGACACCGATCTGCTTTTCATATTCAGATATTTTACCCGCTGGTGCAGGTGGTGTTGTTACGCAGGCAGAAAGGAAAAATATGATTGCTAGTATATAGAATTGAAATCGCATGAATGCTCCATTTTCCATTGTGTTATTTATCAACTTCTTCGGGGTCGAAAGTAGTCTGTCTAGACTTACAGACAATCAACTTCAGTCTCTAGACATCAAATGGGGGTAGGCATTCGCCAGCCCTTTTTTTAACTCATGACACTTGAAATCCCTGTTCAACCTCGCAAATGTTCCATATAGGATGGTGTTGGTTCCATCTGTGACAGAATTTCTGCGAGTTAAGGGTTAACCTTATAAGGAGTCTTGCGAATAAACATGAGAGATCAAGGAAGTTCCTAGTGGAATGATTATAACTATTAATTATGTAATTCTTTGATGATAGCAGAATATTTTTAGATTCATTCTACCAGGCAGTACAATTGGCTCTAAATATTCTCCTGACTTCGGTCTGAACGCAATATTCTGAATTAAGCTTCGGCTTATTATAGATGTAAAAAGTTGAAATACAATTATCTGAGGGGGACATCCTCTCTAAACTCGTCATCACACATGAGGAGGTCTCATGGGAAAACCTGGAAAACTGATAGTCATCATTCTGATTGTGAGTGGTCTGTTCTCATGCTCAGTCCAGAAAATGGCAATCAATACCGTTGCGGATGCACTCTCGGGATCAACTTCAGGTGTATTTGCCTCAGATGATTTACCTGAGTTTGTAGCCGAAGCGGTCCCATTTGGGCTCAAATTGAATGAAGCCCTGCTGGAACAAACACCTCAGCATAAGGGATTACTCCTGGCTCTCGCATCGGGATATGCTCAATACTCATATGCCTTCGTTCAACTGCCCGCAGACACACTGACACCCTGGAATTCGAAACGCTCCAAAGCATTAAAAACATACGCAAAAAAGTTATATCTCCGTAGTCGCTATTACGGCTTCCGAGCCATGGAAGTCGATTCACCAGACTTTAAAACGAGACTCTTTGATCAGCCTGATGTCATCCTGGCTCAAATGACTGTTGAAGATGTGCCCACACTGTATTGGCTCGGGCTATCCTGGATTGGAGCCATTTCCATATCCATGACAGATCTGAGCTTGTTGGTAGAGCTACAATATGCAGAGAAAGTTCTTAAGCGATGTCTTGAATTAGATGAGAGTTATGGGGAAGGTGCCCTGCATGAATTCTTTGTAACTTATGATGGTAGCAGGAGTGAAGCCATGGGCGGAGGCGCTGAAAAGGCAAGAGCCCATTATGTCCGTGCCCTGGAATTAACCGAGGGCAGGAAGGCAAGTCCACATGTGGCACTGGCTACCACCGTCGCCATACAAAACCAGGATGTTGAAGGCTATCGCAGCCTACTCAATCAGGCTTTGGCCGTTGATGTAAATGCCTATCCCCAGTACAAACTTGAGAACACCATCGCCCAGAGAAAGGCCCATTGGTATCTCAATAATATTGGAGACTATTTTTTACTGGATGAAGGAGACGAAGACGATGAATAGATCACGCCTATATCTAGGCTTATTAATATTTGGACTCACCATAACATTATCCTTTTCGCAAACCATTAAAATGGGGACGCTAGCACCATTGAGTTCACCATGGCATGATGCCATGGTGGTTATGGGTGAAGATTGGAGTGAGATATCTGGTGGTAAAATTAAAATGAAGCTCTATGCCGGCGGTATCCTGGGGGATGAGTCAGATATGGTACGCAAAATGCGTATTGGTCAATTGCATGCCGCTGCTCTCACTATTGAAGGATTGATGTATATCATTCCTGAAATCGATGTCTTACGGATGCCCATGATGATACAGACGGACGCCGAGCTCAACTATATCCGCGACAAAATGTCTGACTACTTCACTGGGTTGCTTGAGGAGCGAGGTTTTAAGTTATTAACCTGGAGTGATGCTGGCTGGGCACATCTCTTTACTAACGCCCCTGTGATATATCCGGAAGATCTGAAAAAAACCAATCAGATCATATTTCTCTGGGCTGGGGGATCGGGCAAGCGTGGCTGGCTGGATGCTGGTTATAATGCTGTAGAAGTTTCTGCCCCCGATATATTTATGTCACTACAAACTGGTCTCATCACCACCCTGACGACAACTCCCATAATTGCCCTTAGTTATCAATGGTTTCCTGCTGTTCCGTATACAATCGATATGAAAGCCGGTCCACTACCTGGCGCCATTATCATGACCAAAAAAAAATGGGACAAAATTTCTGAAGATATTCAGGTCTCACTCCTTGAAAAAACTTTGGAGCGAGGAGATGAACTCTCGGAAAAAGTAGTACAACTTGAAACTGAAGCCTTGCAGGTGATGCAAGAAAATGGCCTAACCATACTTCATGCACCCGATGATGCTAGGGCGGCGTGGCAGGACTTAGTCGAAGCCTATATGTACCCGGAGATATTCGAGCAGGAAGTACCTGAAGAACTCTATCTGCAGGTAAAAGAGATGCTCGATGAATTTCGAAGTAAATCAAAAGAATAAATACGAATGAAGTTCTGGTCACGAGCAAACAACCACCTTGCCTTGGTTGAGAATATCACTCTGGCTACTTGCCTCATGCTCATGGCTGCATTCCCTGTGTTGGAAATCATATCTCGGACATTTGGAGTCCTCGGGATAACTGGATCCACAGATTACACACGTCATCTTACACTCATCATTGGTCTCCTTGGGGCAATTATTACCAGTCGGGAGGGCAGCCACCTTAGCATACACGCAGTCGTTGAATATATTCCTTCTCGCATTCGTTCTGAGGTGGTGGCTTTTACCAGAGGAGTAACTCTTGCTGTGTGTATTGGATTAACCTGGGCGGGATTCCACTTTGTACAAGTAGAGTATCATTCTCCAAACACAGTAGGTCAGTTAATACCGATCTGGATAGTACTCATGATCCTACCTGTGGGTTATGCAGGTGTAGCCTTAAGAGAAATTCACAATATTGTTGGCCTGCGATCTCGCCTTATAGCAGTAAGTGTAGCAGGCATACTCTCTCTCTTCGCCTGGTGGGCGTCCCCTGAATTGTTATCCTCACTGCTAATCCCAATCATTATTGGCTTTCTGGCAGCCTCCCTTTTTGGCTTGCCTATCTTTGCCTGGATTGGTGGTATTGCGCTGGTGCTTTTTTTAGCGGAAGACATTTCTATTGCAGCCATATCTGTGGAAACTTACCGCATTGTAGCATCACCAGTTTTACCTACTATTCCCTTATTCACATTAGCTGGATATATGCTGGCAGAGGGGGGCGCTAGTAAGCGACTTGTCAAATTATTCAAACATCTCTTGGGATGGCTCCCAGCTGGTCCGGCGATAGCGGCTGTTTTTGTATGCACGTTTTTCACTACATTTACTGGCGCATCTGGAGTTACTATTTTAGCCATGGGCGGGCTGTTATTGCCTGTCTTACTTGCTTCTGGATTTACTAAAAGTTTTTCAATCGGATTGGTAACTGCAACAGGGAGCTTGGGATTATTATTCCCACCAGCCTTACCTATCATTTTTTACGGTGTCATTTCACATACTCCCATAGATCAACTCTTTCTGGCAGGCATTATACCAGGGTTGTTGCTTTTAGCCGCCGTTTCAGTCTATGTTTGGTACAGAAGTACGAAAATGGAGATTAAAAATTATCCCTTTGATAAACAGGCAGCCTGGCAATCCATCCTTCATGCTAAATGGGAATTAATAATCCCCATCATTGCCTTTGGGGGAATATTCGGTGGTATCATGACCTTAGTTGAGACTGCCGCAGCTGTGGTATTTTATGTGATAATTATTGGAACTCTGGTACATAGGGATATACGAATTAGGGGCCAATTTCTGGAGATTTGTGTGAAGAGTGCCACTTTATTGGGTGGTATTCTAATTATCCTGAGCGTATCCATGGGATTTACAAATTATTTGGTGGATGCTGAAATACCAACCAGAGCCAGCGCGTGGGTGGCCGCCAATATTGACAGCACAATTACTTTCCTATTATTCCTCAATCTGTTTTTACTTATTGTTGGGTGTGTGATGGACATTTTCTCAGCAATCATGGTGGTGGTACCTATCATCATACCCATGGCAGCAGTTTTTGGCGTGCACCCGCTCCATCTCGGGATCATCTTTCTGGCAAACCTGGAACTTGGCTATCTCACACCACCTGTGGGGATGAATCTCTTCCTCTCGGCTATTCGCTTTGAACGACCTTTACCCCAGGTGTATAGAGATACCCTACCCTTCTTTTTGCTGCTGCTTGTCATGGTTCTCGTCATTACCTATCTACCGGGAATGGTGCTCTGGTTACCTGGTGCTAATTAAAGATTTGAACCGCAGTATCCACAACAGCATCCCTAATAAATAAAGAAGGAGCCATCAATCGATGGCTCCTTCTTTGATACTGGGAGTTACAAATGAAGACGTGCTATTATGCAACTACCTCCGCGGTATTGTATTTTTGCATGACCTCATGTAGCCTGAAAGACTGAAGCATAAAGGTCTCCAACCTGGCTTCGATTACCTGCGGGAATGGATTCCCATCACTCTCAACGGCCAGAAAGGGCAGGTGGGATACTTCTTCCATGACAGTTCTGGTCATATCATCATGGCGATGTTTTAGGATATGTTCCTTGCCCATTTTATTGTTTAGTATGGATTCGCTGAGCCTATTCGGCATGCAACCGAAGGGACCAATAGCGATGGCGCCACAAAACTCCGTACCCACCTCGGCCAGTGGACCACCAGTGGTGATGACTGCTTCACCAGGTAGCTTTGGTGAAATGTATGGTTTAGATGCCTCAATGACATGATCGATATTGATGATTCGCTTGATATACCAACCAGAGGTTTCCATGATGTTTTTAATAGAACGTTCTCCACGGGACATGATGGAATTCTTCAGTCTGGTCTTCATTCGAGCCATTGTACTCGCACCAAACATGTGTTCCTTGTGCATGACCAGCCAATCTATGTAATGAACCCACTCATGCAGTGGAGCGACATGCGAAACGATGCCGTTTTGAGCCATACGCTCAGGTAGCCACCTTCTTGAAATTCCATCCTTACGGACATATATTTCTCCAACAATAAGTACATGAGGGAGGGTGTGAAGATCATTTATCTGTTCTATCTCATGCAGATCACCTGCAGCCTTTTCAATGGCTTCAAAGAACTTCTTTTTACCTTCTTCAAGCCCAGCTACTACTTCTTTCCAAATTTCATTTAATCTGGCAATAGCCTGGTCTGGATTTCTTGCATTTACCAGCATAGCATGACGCATATCTTCAAAAATATCTGAAACAACGACCCCATAGTAGATCATGAGGGTGGTTCGTTGACCCAATCCGCCATACCCATCGGAACTTGATGTAGAGAGAAAAGCTACATTTTTGAACTTCTGTTTTACCACCAGATCGCGCATAAAGTCCTGGTATTGACCAAAACGGCAGGGGCCATTGGCCGTGGGATAAAAGAAAACCGTGATTTCGTCGTCAGGTCTTTCCTGTTCCAGATAGTGAATATAGCCACCTGTGGTAAGCTGGAGTGGGAGACATTCTTTACAAGATGAATTGCCACGACCGGTCTTTAGTTCCTCCTCGTTCGGGGGAGTAAGAGAGTAGCTGTTTATCCCTCGACTCGTGAAAGCAGCCGCGATTCCATGTGTACCATATTCACTCATAGAGGCAAAAACTACTTTTACTCTTTTGTCAAAAATGGAGACTTCTTCACCATCTGATGTGGTGATAATAAATTTACCATCCTCCATGCGTGATTCGGCTTTGACGAAGTCGTCTTGCTCTTCTTCAGGCGCATCCCCGCGGTCTTTTAAAATCCGATATCGTGCCACAATATCAAGAAAGGCCTCAATGCGGGTTTCAAGTCCAGCGTCAGCAGTATGATTGTCAAGTTCCAGTGTAAGTGAGGGTTTGGTGCCCATAATGCTACGGAAATATCCAACTACAAATGAATCGGGTCCGCAGGAAAAATTGGTTATAAAAGTGCCAAATAGTTGAGGATGAGCCTCTACAATCGCTGCACCCTTCAAGTTTGTCTGACCCATGCTCCAATACATATGATCACGAATTTCAGCCTCTTTGAGATCAAGAAAATCAACTGGAATCAATTTGTACCCTCTGGAAGCAAATTTATGAGGGATTCCTTTATTGGCCTCTGGCATGAAAGCGTTATAGGGTCGCCCAAATAGAACGATTCCAACTTGATCTGGATCCTGTTCCAGATCTTCGAGAGCTTGCTTACCCATTTCCAGTATTTCAGTATGCATGGCCTCTTGGATTGCCATTGCTTTTTGATACGCTTTTTGGAGACGAATTTTTGGTATTCCAAGTTGCTTTCCTAATGACTGAAATCCGTCACTTGGATCGTCCTGCCCGTAACCAAGTTGCATGGCCGGGGTTAGGATGACAGGTCCATCATTTGCCAGCTGCGATTCAAAGGTGCTGCCCAGATAATAGGGTTCACCTTGAACCAGTGGACAGGTCGTTGCATCTTTGAACCCGTTTTCGACTGATATTTTCCGAACATGGGGCAAGAAGAGGTAGTCCAACTTCATGTCGATCAAGTTCTGAAAATATCCATGCGAAATTTCTGCAGGGTAACAAAAGGGTGCTGCACATTGATCAACACCACGTTGCTCCACTGTATCTGAAAGCACGGGTCGAATGCCAACTTCTTTAAAGAAATTGGAGAAAAGGGGATAGTAGGTTCCAGTCAGGAAAGATCTGGAAATACCCACTGTGAGAGCATCTTCAGGTAGATCATTAAGATCTGCCGCATATTTATGTAAAACCAGTTCCTGTCGCTTAATAACCAGATCATTTTCACCTGTGTTAACTGTGATTTTTTTGCGAATATTGTCATAGAGGTTACAGGCTCCACCAAAAGGATAGGTCTTGCCTTCAATCACCATGCGATTCACTTCACAACCGATATCACATTTTTCTTTTCCACCAGTACAAATAAAGGATGCTTTGCTCCCTACCTCGCGTTCCATGAGTGTTTCCAGGTTGAAAATCTGTTCATCCATGAGACCATTGTCAATACGGCTTTTTACTTCAAGAGCCACACCATAAGAACCCATAAGACCTGGTTCTGGGGGAACAATAATTTCCTTGCCGGAGAGGGCGGCCATGGCGATAGGCACAGCTCGGTTATAGCACACACCACCTTGCATAAAGACCTTGTTGCCCACAGGGCGAGGACCTTTTACGCGATTCACGTAATTCAGGCAGATTGAATATACTAAACCAGCAACGACATCTTCTTTGGGGATGCCCTCATGGTAGGTGTTTTTAATATCCGAGGAGATAAAAGCGGCACACTGATCATTGAAATTAGGAGGTTTGGTACCCTTCATGGCCCAACCAGCAATATCCTCCATCTCAATATTGAGTGTTTCTTTGGCTGACTCCTCCAGAAATGATCCCGTACCCGCGGAACAGGCTTCATTCATAGCATAATCACTGGCCACCCCATTGGTGAGATAGGTATATTTTGCATCTTGCCCACCGATCTCGAAAATTGTCTCAACGCCCTCATCGAAATGAAGAGCTGCAACAGCATGGGCAATAATTTCGTTGATAACACCTTCTGTCAACGCATGCAGTCCGGCAATTTTTCGGCCTGATCCGGTGACACCTAACCCCCGAATCACAATGTTTGTCCCATCAAGCTCATCCAGGACAGCCTGATAGCACTGTTTTGAAGCACCTACGGGATCGCCATTTGTTCGCAGGTACTCACTGGCTACGATTTTCAAATCGGATTCGCGCAGAGCTACGATTTTGGTGGTGGTTGATCCAACATCCAGACCTAGAATACAGGTATCACCATCTCTGGCAATCCCACGATCCAACTCGACAAAATTCACCTTATCCTCAAATTGAGAGAGGGCTTTATGGAAATCAAATTGGGAAGATTTTTTCGAGAAAAGATTTTCCAGATCAACTTTATGACCATTCTTCAAATCTGAGGCATATACAGCAGCTCCCAAAGCCTCAAAATAGGTGGCTTCCTCCGGGATTGTCAGATTCTTGATGGTTGTTTTGAGATAGTCCATCATGACATCGATCTGGGTGGTACCACCTACAATCATGATGTCTTCCTTGGGGGTGTTCTTCAAGAGCTCCAGAATTTTACTGGCCATCATTTGGCTAAGTCCAGCCACAACCTGTCCCTTGGGAACCCCAATGTTGGTAGCGTGAGTACAATCACTTTTACAAAAAACTGAACAGCGTCCAGAAACAACATGAGGGGTTTCACCCTTGCCAAATTCAATGGCCTCTTCCATGTTCACACCCATGCGTCGGGTCTGCTGGAGGAAAAATTCTCCCGTGCCTGAGGCACACTTGTTACCGGTAAAAACTTTGGAAATTTTACCGGTCTTATCGAGTTGGTAAACCATAAAGGTTTCACCACCTGCACTGATGATGGCGTTGTAGGGTTTTTTATCTTTATTTATGAATTTTAAAGCAAGTTCGGCAGCCTGTGGCTCTGAAATGGTCTCCAGATCTATAAGTTCCTTGAATCGGCGACCTGTAACTACGACTGCGTCAAACTCTTCGACATCAATTTCATTTAATAGTTTGGTAATGACCTCACGGGGGTTGCCCTCATGAGGTTTGGAGAAAACGTCTCCAATGGTGGTGCCTTGACCATTTTGGTGGAGATTTACTGATGTGATGGTTGAGGCTCCAGCACAAATACCCAGATATTGCTGCATCAATATTCCCTTTCGAAATGTAGGCCGTCAATTTTTAGTGTGTGGGTAGAATAGTGTTTATGTCAAACACAATGTCAGATAAAATTGATCATATTTTATTCTTATATCACCGGGACTGTTTCCAGTACCTGTAAAAGACCACACCCCGTATGAGTCTCAACTGGAGACACAATATATTAAGCCTTTAAATCAACATTTCGAAAACACGACAACAGCTTCAGATTTTGATATCTACAACTAACATGAATGAGCATTAACTTAAAAGAAATAAGTAAAATTTCAATGAATTAGAAATGATAATACATTTCACTTTCGGCAGGTCTCAATTTAAAATGACTTAAATGACAGTTTTTATATGGGGAGTAGTTTCTGCAATTTAAAAAAAACTCAAAAAAATATTAAAAGCACGAATATAAAGGGATTTAGAGGTGTATAAGGTCCCAGAATCTGTGATAGGAGTGCATCAAGTTTTCACTATATTTGTGAATAACATCTTCGGAGGGGAAATGAAAAAGTCAATCATCACTATGATGTGTGTTCTACTCAGTCTGAGTCTATTTGCCGGTGATACTGGTCTAGTCAAGGGTACAATTTTGGATATTGCAGATGGAAGCCCACTAATCGGCGCAAATATTTTCTTGAGGGAGAGTGGGCAAGGAGCCTCGACTGATATGGATGGAAAATATTTTATTAAGGATGTGAGCGCCGGTAAGTACGAATTGGTAGCCCAATTTATTGGCTACAGCACAATCGTAAAAAATATTGAAATGAAAGCTGATTCTACTCTGATTGTGGATATCGAAATGGAAATAGAATTGGTCGAGTCTCAAGCCATCACGATTATCGGTGAGCGCTCACTAATAATGCAGAAATCGACGAACAGTCGTATACAGTCGGAAGCTGTACAATTTTTAGCAATGTCCCCCTCCTCCAACTTTATGCAAACCCCAGTCTCAAATACGGAAGAGTATAGTAAAATAGACGAGACTGGTTTTCTGGAAGTAACTGCAAACCCCCTTTCAACTTTTGCCGCCGACGTTGATGCAGCTTCATATGCCAATGTACGTCGGTTCATCATGCAGGGTAGATATCCCTATGCTGATGCGGTTCGAACAGAGGAATTGGTCAACTATTTCAGCTACGACTATGAAGAGCCGCAGTCGAACGATCCTCTTTCCATAAACCTGGAGTATTCAGATTGCCCCTGGAATGATGAGAATCAACTCATTCATATTGGTCTAAAAGGCAAGTCGATACCAAGAGATGAGGAAATTTCCAGCAACCTGGTATTCCTGTTGGATGTCTCAGGATCTATGAGGAAACCTGATAAACTACCTTTACTCAAACAAGCTTTTAAGCTTCTTGTCAAGCAACTCACCCAAAATGACAGGGTGAGCATCGTCGTCTATGCCGGGGCAGCCGGCGAGGTTTTACCTTCAACACCAGGATCAGAGAAAAAAAAGATCCTACGAGCTATAGATAAGCTTAAAGCTGGTGGGGGTACAGCTGGTGGAGCAGGGATTCAAATGGCTTATCAAATTGCCAAGAAGAATTTTATCAAAGGAGGTAACAATCGGGTAATCATTGCCACAGACGGTGATTTTAACGTAGGTATTTCCTCTTCTTCTGAACTGATCCGATACATTGAAGATAAACGTGATGATGGAATTTTTCTCACGGTACTGGGATTCGGTCAGGGCAATTACAAGGACAATCGACTTCAGGAGCTTGCGGATAGAGGGAATGGTACTCATGCCTATATTGACAATATTATGGAAGCCAAAAAAGTGCTGGTCGACGAATTGACGGGGACCCTTTATACAATCGCTAAGGATGTGAAAATCCAGGTTGAATTCAATCCTGCAAAAGTCTATTCATATCGCTTGCTTGGATATGAAAATCGTCGCCTCGCGAATGAGGATTTTAAGGATGACAAAAAAGATGCAGGAGAAGTAGGGGCTGGTCATACTGTGACCGCTTTATATGAAATTGTACCAGTTCGACCAAAAGATAAAACCCGGGTACAGGAATTGAAGTATCAAGAAACAAAAATAAAACGCTCTGCCTTCAACTCATCCGATGTGCTTACTGTTAGAATTCGCTATAAGGATCCGGATGACGACCATAGTCTGGAAATATCAAAAGTCCTTAAAGGGAAGTCTGTTAAACTGGCCAAGGCATCGAATAACTTCAGATTCTCAGCCGCTGTCGCCCAATTCGCCCAGATACTGAGAGATTCAGAATTTAAAGGTGAGGCAGATTTAAAAACGGTTAAGAAACTTGCAAGGGGAGCCAAAGGTGGTGATCAATATGGTTATCGGGCGGAATTTATTGATCTAGTGGACCGCTGCATGCTCATCGAGAAAAGGAACTCCTTGAAGGATGGGGATTAGTGAGCAAATACATTGAGTTTAGTTAAGAATTTACAATTTGCTTTTCAACCAATTTCCTGTCACTTTAGGATTGTCAATAAATTTAGTATCAAAGGTAAATAGTGATTCCTAAAGAAATTAAGAAACGTGTTCTGGTTGTCGAGGACGATGAATCCATCATCGACCTGCTGTCCATCCATCTTAAAGATATGGGATTTGAGGTAGTTTCTGAAGACCATGGCGAATTGGGTCTTGGTCTGGCACAGAATGAAGATTTTGATCTCATTATCCTCGATATCATGTTACCTGGCATGGATGGAATGGAGATTTGCAAACGCATCCGTATGGAAGATCGATTGACACCGATCATGATGCTCACTTCACGCGCAGAAGAATTGGACAAAGTCCTGGGGCTGGAGCTGGGTGCCGATGAATACATCACCAAACCCTTTAGTATTCGTGAATTTATCGCCCGGGTCAAAGCCATCTTTCGACGTATGGAAGTTGATGCAGAAAGTTCTCTGCCCAAGGATGCAACCACATCTATTAAAATTGAAACTTTGGATATTGATAGTGAGAAAAGACGGGCCACCGTGGATGGCCAATCCATTGAGCTCACAGCCAAGGAGTTTGACTTACTTTATCTATTTGCCAGTCATCCTGGCAAAGCCTATTCCCGCCAACAATTACTGGATCTGATCTGGGGCTATCAATTCAGTGGATATGAACATACCGTCAATTCACACATCAATCGGTTGCGAGCTAAAATAGAACAGGATCCAGCCAATCCCCGCTATATACAGACTGTCTGGAGTGTGGGGTACCGCTTTATTGATCTGGATGAGTTAGAGCTATGAGACGCTTCTTCCAGTCATTTTATGGCAAGCTGACCTCTGTATTTCTACTGGTTCTCATTGTGATGGGTATCAGTCAAGTAGTCATCACAACACGCTCATTCATTAATTTCAACCAGGAAGTTGATCAGCGCCTGAACCTAAATCTGGCCAGGGATATGGCCTTTGAACTCAAACCCATTCTGGACGAAGAACTGGATTTCGCACGAATTGGTGAACGCATTCACTATATGATGGTGATGAATCCCAAGATTGAAATCTACGTGCTGAATGAGAGTGGTAAGATCCTGGCCCTTTTTGCTGAGCCTGGTAAAGCCATGGTGGCTGATTCTGTTGATCTAGATCCAGTCTATCAATTTTTATTGCAGTCTGATCATGCTCCCATTTTGGGGAGCGATCCCAGACAACCTGGCGCACGCAAGCCCTTCTCCGCATCTGAGCTACAGATGGGGGATGGATCAAAAGGATTCCTCTATATCATTATAGGAGGCCAGCAGTATGACTCAACCTTCGCCTTTTTCGAAGAGAGCTATATCATTCGCACGATGATCAATGGTCTGCTCATTACAGTATTATTTGCAGGCATCATTGGGTTGATTCTGTTTGCCATATTGACCAAACGCTTACGGGCTATCTCAGAGATTGTTACTGAATTTGAACAGGGTAATCTCGAGCATCGCATAGATGTATCTACCAAAGACGAATTTGGGCAACTCGGTCATTCCTTTAACAGTATGGCTGATACCATTGAAGCCACCATTGAGAAGCTCAGACAGAATGATAACCTCCGTCGAGAGCTGATTGCCAATGTTTCCCATGACTTGCGTACCCCACTGGCTTCCATTCAGGGCTATGTGGAAACCATCCTGATGAAATCGGATATGGATGATGAGAGCAAGCTGAAATACCTGGGAGTTATTCTAAAAAATACCCAGAGCCTGAGTAAGCAGGTCAATGAATTGTTCGAATTGTCCAAACTGGAAGCCAAACAGATTCTGCCCGAGCAGGAACCTTTCTCTATTAATGAGCTAGCACAGGATGTGTGCTTGAAATTTAAGACTCAGATTGAAGCCAATGGTTTAGAGCTTGTGGACAATATTCCCCACAGCTTGCCTCCAGTGATTGGAGATATAGCTATGGTGGAGCGGGTCATCTCCAACTTGATTCGCAATGCTTCTGAGTTTACTGAATCAGGTGGACGCATTATTCTAGATATAAAACAACAGGATAAATCTATCTTGATCGGCATTGCAGACACCGGTCAGGGTATCAGCCCCGACGATTTACCCCATATTTTTGATCGCTTCTATACTGGTGGCAAGAAAACCGTCAAAGGATCCACAAGTACAGGTTTGGGCTTAACCATCGCTTCCAAGATGATTGAGGCCCATGGTCAGACTCTCACCGTTGAAAGCGAATTGGGGAAAGGCACCCGTTTTAGCTTTAGTCTTCGCGTAGCATAGCAATTTTACGATTACCCCTTAAAAGACATTTCCTATTACATTAGGTAGGTGCGTAGCACCTACCTGAACCAACACCCCTTTTTTATCTGCAGACTTTACACTCATTTGATGCCCTCGTGATACTTCCGTGATACGCGCCTGGTATCTTGGCCCAGGTCAAGAAAACCAACGGTAACTAAACAAGGAGGATACCATGATTCAAAAAATGACCCTGATAGGAATGACACTACTACTGATTGTTGCATGCGATACGACGACGAATGAACCGCAAATTGAGGGGGACTTCAAAGTCACGATCGAAAATATTGCTGAGGCAAAAAGTTATTCTGCCAGTGGAGCGTTCAACACCCCGGTTGGTGCAGCAGCTCCAGCACCCATCTTTCCCGGAGAAGCTTATGAAGCAACTTTCAGTGCCGCACCTGGCAGCAAATTGTCATTTGCCACCATGTTCGTCCAATCAAATGATCTTTTTTATGCTCCAGATGGTGGGGGAATAGATCTTTATGATAGTATGGGTGACCAGGTTGTCGGTGATATCACCAATCAAATCATGCTTTGGGATGCAGGCAGCGAATTGAATCAGGAACCAGGTCTGGGTTCAGATCAGGCTCCACGTCAAGCTGGTGCCAACACCGGTGCTGCTGATTCAGATAACACTGTCCGTCTTGCCACAGATGATTTCTCAAATCTGCCTGCTGTTTCCGATGTTGTTAAGGTGACATTGAGCTCCACTGGTGATACTGGATTTACCTTGCGGATTGAAAATGTTTCCAGCTCTGCTACCCTGGTGACATCTGATGGCAGCAGCCATGCAGTTCCACTGGCTCCCGGCGTATTTGTAATTCACTCAGACGAAAATGTACTCTTCACGGCTGGTATGATGGATTATGGTTTTGGTCTGGCGAATATTGCTGAAGATGGTGACCCAAGCGGTTTGGCTACTATGCTGGCAACTGATACTGGTGTAACACAGCTTTACGCTCCTGGAGTGTATGTTGTCCACGAATCTGCCAATCCACTATTCACTGCCGAGGTCGCTGACCGAGGTGAAGGTCTTGAGGATCTGGCTGAAGACGGTGATCCAAGTAGCCTGGCAGCCGCTTTGAGTTCATCCGATATGTATTCAACATCAGGTGCCTTCAATACACCTACTGGTGCAGCAGGTCCTGGCGCATTGGCTCCTGGAGCCAGCTATGAATTTGTTTTCACCGCTGTGGATGGTGATTATCTCTCACTGGCCACCATGTTGGTCCAGTCCAACGATCTCTTCGTCGCACCTTCAGGTATGGGCATTGCTCTCTTTAATGATGGCGTGGCGATGACAGGTGATGTCACCAGCTATCTCAGCATTTGGGATGCAGGTACAGAAGTCAACGAAACACCCGGTGTTGGATTGAACCAGGCTCCACGACAAGCTGGTGCTGGTGCTGGTATGGATGAAATGGGTCTAGTGAGGATGGTAGACGATATGTATGACTATCCTGCACTTAGCGAAATCATCAGAGTAACTATTACTGAGATATAGATCTCAGGGGATTAAGATGACTCGAGGCAGAGAGATTTTCTCTCTGCCTTACCCCTGGGGATTAGAAAGGAATTTCATATGCAGACCAAAAATAAAATAACTCTATCTATTGTTTTAAGCTTGATCCTCCTGGGATCACTTACGGCTCAGATTGTGTCCAGAGATTCACCTCTTGCTGCGACCTATTACAAAACGGCCACCTTTGCTGGAGGATGTTTCTGGTGTATGGAAGCCCCCTTTGAAGCGCTGGATGGTGTTGTCGAAGTGATTTCTGGCTATTCAGGGGGTAGTGTAACTGATCCCACTTACAAACAGGTAACCAGCGGGTTGACAGGGCATCTGGAAGTGGTCCAGGTGAGTTATAACCCACAGAAGGTAAGCTATGAAACCTTGTTAAAGGTATTCTGGCAGAATATTGATCCCACAGATGGTGGTGGGCAATTCGTAGACCGGGGATCACAATACCAGACGGCTATCTTTTTTCACACAGATGAACAGGCAAAATTAGCGACAGCCTCAAAATCCAGGCTGGATGCCTCTGGGAAATTTAAAAAACGGGTCGCAACTGAGGTTATTCGGTTTCAACGATTCTGGCCTGCTGAAGATTATCATCAGGACTATTATCGAAAGAATGCCAAATACTATAATAGGTATAAGGTGGGATCAGGTAGAGACGGATATATCAAGAAGACCTGGAAGGATGATAAGGAAGCTTTGAAAAAACTGGGATATTTCAGCAAGCCTTCACAGACTGAACTCAAAACATCCCTGAGCAGGATGGAATATAAAGTCACTCAGGAATGTGGTACTGAACCTGCCTTTTCCAATGCCTACTGGAACAACAAAGAAGCAGGTATCTATGTGGATGTCGTAAGTGGAGAACCCTTGTTCAGTTCCAAAGATAAATATAATTCTGGCACGGGATGGCCCAGTTTTACCAGACCCATTGAAGACAAGAATATTATTGAAGTTGCAGACA
Organism: Fidelibacterota bacterium; assembly: GCA_013202495.1. Classification (GTDB taxonomy): domain Bacteria; phylum Fidelibacterota; class UBA8477; order UBA8477; family JABMPR01; genus JABMPR01. Next base: position 47,871 of record JABMQQ010000113.1, read on the forward strand.
AGAGTTTTTCCATGGTGAGGACAGAAGTGAAGAGCAAAAGTGCTGACTCACATCTGGGGCATCTGTTTGATGATGGACCAGGACCTGAGGGGATGAGGTACTGTATTAATTCAGCCTCACTCAGATTTATCCCACTGGCTAGTATGGAGCTAGAGGGCTATGGAAAGTACATTGAACAAATTACTGGGAGGTGAAACAATCATTGTTCATTTGACCATCTCAAACAGGTCAATGTCATGCAAGAGTTCAATATGACCTGGAGTAGACTAAACAAATGGTGGATAGTTTAGATAAGCATAATTCCAGGTATTATATGTATATTTGTGTCGACTAAAAAAAAAGGTTAAACTCTAATTGACAAAAGGTCTTCAAATGGAAACGAAGTCAACCCTTGATGTTCAAAATCAACATGTAACCATCCGCTCATTTACTCAAGAAGACATCTCAGAAGAGCTGCTGACTCAAATACTGGAAGCAGCCAGAAGATCACCCACCAGCAGCAATATGCAGGCTTATAGCGTCATTGTGGTCAAGAATCCTGATGTAAAAAGGAAGTTAGCCGTATTGGCCGGGAATCAGAAACATGTGGAAACCTGCCCGGTCTTTCTGGCATTTTGTGCCGACCTGCATCGTCTAAAAGCTGTTTGTGAGCTACATGATAAAGAGATGACCAACAATCTGGAGACCTTCATCATCTCCACCATTGATGCTTCTCTGGTAGGGATGTCCGTTCAGACCGGAGCAGAATCAATGGGTCTGGGAGCTGTGATGATTGGTGCCATGCGTAATCATCCACGAGAAGTGGCTGAATTGTTAGGGTTGCCGCCGCATGTCTATGTAAGCTTTGGGATGTGTCTGGGTTGGCCTGTACATGACCAGATTCCACCCCAGAAACCGCGATTACCTTCAGATCTGGTGATTCATGAAGAAAAATATGACATGTCCAACCCACATTCCAGGATAGAGGCTCATAACCAGGAGTTAGCTCAACATTATGTAACACTGGGTAAGAATCAGGATGATGCCGCCTGGTCTGGTGTCATTGCCAGAAATCTCAGTCGACCCCTCCGTCCAGATCTAAAAGTTACCCTTGAGGATTTGGGTTTTAATATTTCAGGAATGGGGGAGAACGCTTAGGTGAAATCAAGATGGATTATTTCGCTAACCATAGCTGATTGATGGGTCTAATTTCAAAGCCAGTAATTAATACTTTTATAAAGGATTCCCAACACGGGTGAGAATTGAAGAAGTTCCCAGCAAATCCTATAATTAGAAAGTTTAGAGCCCTGCTTCCACGCAAGGGTTTCACACTTATCGAAATTATTTTTTCAGTGACTCTGCTGTCCATAGTGGCCATGGGTACTGCCCAGTATATGGTTTATTCGCGCTGGGATATTGATCGAGGTATACGTAGACAACTTGCTTGGATTAATATGGCTTCTCGGATGGAAGAGGCTGTTGATTGGGGATATGACGCCTTGCCTGATAGTCTTCCCGAGACCAATCAGGAGATTACAGCCAATAATCTTACTGCCTATCGAACCACCGAAGTCTTTGGAATTGATGATACGACTGACGGTTTGGCACCAACCGATACCGATATACCGGACTATTATATGATTCAGATTAAGATCTCCTGGTTTACTACAGGCAATGCAAGTGATAGTCTTACTGCTTACATCTCCGCAGAAATGGGCTGGGACTATTAATGTATCGTCATAACTCCAGGGGAACCACCATGGTAGAGCTTATGATAGCTACGGTGATCTCAAGCATTGTAGCCATTGGCTTTTCATCGGTTCTCATGTTTACCCGAAATATGTATAATGATACTATGGTGCGATCCCAGTTGAGTCAGGATGCTTTTGTGGTGGATCAATATGTAAGAACCAAGCTCACCAGCCAGATCGCTGATTCACTTCAAATCTTCGCAAGTGCCAGCGACGAGGACTCAGAGATTACCTCAACCACAGGTATTATTATGCGTTCAGTTCGAATGGATGGGACTGTAGATCATCTCTCTGCAAATGGCCTGAATTTAGAATGGAAAATTGACAATTTAATTCATAGCCCCATTGACTCAGATATTTCAGAAATACTCTTTACAGAACGAACTGGCTACAGCAAAAAGATGTTGAATGTCACCCTGGTGTTAGAAGAAGAGGGTGATAGTATTGAATTGGAATGGATAGTAGCTATTCGAAACTAGTCCTCTGCTTAAATTTTTGATGATAGATCTGCAATAAAATTCACAATTAATATGTTCTATTTGTAATCGATATCTCAATCTCATATTGAAGCATCTACAAAAGCCTATTTTTTTTAGCTTTCAATCTCATAAAAAATAATTATCCATAAATATCCAGAGAGTAACCAACTATATCATCCTATAACTAGTATATTATATCATATTAGCTAAGTAACAGGATATTGAAGAATGGCTAAAAAGTGTAATGTTTTTACTACTATTGTAGGTATCAGGTCATTTCCGTGACCAAGAGAAAAAGCGACATGATTTCATTGTATCTGTAAAAATACTTCCTCATAAGCTATTGTATATTATGTAATAATGTGTATTTATTGACTTGAGATATGGCCTGATTCTGACTAAAAACCTGGTCCCACATTTAGAAAATCATGACTAATGTTGTAATAAATTGACAGATTATTCAAAAAAGTGTCACATTACCTATCAAAAAATATCATAATTTTATGGAAAATACATTGAGTAAGTAGGTGTAAGCGCCTGATGGATAGGGGGTTACAAATTATGATAATTTATGGCACAATTGTTGAACTATAAGGGGGCATGCGAAAACAAAACATTAAAAGCCTAATTATAATCATGAGAGCCATCTAACTCATGTATATCGTCGCCATTATGATTACTGCTGTCATCTTCAGTGCCACTGGTCTGGGTGTTCTAAATTTAGCTACTGTAGTTAATTTAGATACACAGGCAGCTGTGCAAACAGTACAGGATCAAGTTGAAGTTGAATCATTTGCCAATGTTGCACTCTGGCGTGTGAATTCGGGAGGGGATAACTTAGGTAATTTCACAGTAGGTAATGTCTCCGCAGCTTATGATAGCACTTTGCAAAGGCTTACAGTAGTGAAGACTACTGATGATGAGACCAATGGTCTTATCCTTGATCTTTCAGAAGATTCACACTTCAAACGAGCAGTTGCCACACAATATGGTATCGATTTCAATGGTGGCAAAACCATCAGCGAAGAACCCATTCACCAACTCCGACTTGATATGGAATTCCTACCTCAGGTTGATATGGACTATCTTGTAGCCAATGCTGCACAAGAAGTGTGGTTATGGAATGAGCATATCCACAATGATGATATCGTTGAGGGAATCAATATTTTTCATGGCAGTTATCTAGATATTCACAATGTTGATAAGGAGAATGTTACTCTGGTTTTCACTGGGTATGATATTCAGCCTAAAGATGACGTCAAACTGAAGGCTTCAATTATCGGTGGCGTTCCGCGTCCAGTAATCATCCTGACCAACGCATATAACGATACCCATTTTGATCAAGGTTACGGTGATGAGCTTCATATTGAAGGCGCCATTTACTCAGCCGGCCATGTAAGATTACATGAAGGTAAGTTTACGGGTCCTGTGATTGCTAGAACCGCTCGCATCTGTAGAGACATTGACATGCTTGATGATGATGGTAGTGAATACTACGCCTGGAATCTGGGATTTGGCAACTATGATGATTATGACTGGCCCAAGCAAATCCAGGAATGGGCTCGCATCGATTAATCTCTATCCAATTATTTATAAAATTTTAGAAGCTCTGTTTTTCAGGGCTTTTTTTATATAGATGAATTAATCTTCTTCTCCACAATATTTTAGATCTCTACAAAGCCTGTTTAGCTTTTAGTATTTCAGTGCTGGCCATGGTCGAATTGGAATCGATAGTGGTTATTCAATTTCAATTCTCTACATCTAGTATCTGATTTAGCTGTTTTTTGGGAGGGGAGTTCTTCTCTATTGACCCCATCTATCATTTTCCCTGCTCTTTTCCCCCCGAGAAAATATATTTGTCTTAATTCTCATATGAATTGAATAATATCATCCTAGAACTAGTATTATAAATCACTTTAAAAATATATTGAATTTCTCAAAATGATCTAAAAGTGTCATATATTTAGTACAAATTGCTAATTAAAGATCGTTCTTTGCGTGTTAAAAAAAGCGATGAATTTATGACGTATTCAATTTAAATGGAATATATAAACTCCTGTAAATACTACAATAAAGTGCTGATATATGGCGAAGAATTAGCACAATTATGTGCAAAATCATGAACAATTAACTAGTTAATTTTGACAAAATGTTCGGTTAATATGACACAAATCACCTGGAATTGTCACATAATGAATCAATATTTACAGCGATTTCATAAATTAAACGTTTAGTTCATATACGGCAAAGCTCTGAGGGACAAGGAGTTAGGAAAATCGATAAAAAATGGCATAAATTTTGAACTATAAGGGGACTATGCGGAAGCAATTTACCATAATACTTGCACACTCTTTTTCAACGCTTTTTTCACCTAAGCATAGAAATGTGTGTATATTGGCAAGCTATGTTAACAAGACATCAAAATCCGTCATGAGTGCGATCTAGTGTATATCGTCGCCATCATGATCACTGCCGTCATCTTCAGCGCTACTGGCCTGGGTGTACTCAATTTAGCTGCCGTAGTTAATTTAGATACACAGGCTGCTGTACAAACTGTCCAGGATCAAGTTGAGGTTGAATCACTTGCCAATGTGGCACTGTGGCGTGTAAATGCCGGGGGTGATACCCTTGGAACATTCAGTGTGGGCGATGTTTCAGCTGCATATGATACTACGCTGCAGAGATTGACTGTTACCAAGACTACGGATGGTGAGACGATGGGGCTTATGCTTGATCTTGAAGAGGATTCACACTTTAAGCGTGCCCTCGCTACACAATACGATATCGATTTTGATGATGGCAATACCATAGGTGAAGAACCGATTCACCAGCTCAGAATTAATATGGAGTTCCTACCACAAGTTGATATGGCCTATCTAGTAGCAAACGCTGCTCAAGTGACATGGATGTGGAATGAGCATATCCACAATGATGATATCGTTGAGGGGATTAATATTTTTCATGGCAGTTTTCTGGATATTCACGATGTTGACAAGGAAAATGTTACTCTGGTTTTCACGGGGTATGATATCCAGCCTAAAGATGACGTCAAACTGAAGGCTCCAATTATAGGTGGCGTTCCATTACCAGTGATCATACTAACAAATCCATGGAATGATACCCATTTTGATCAGGGTTATGGTGACGAGATTCATATTGAGGGTGCCATCTACTCAGC
>JABMQQ010000114.1 GCA_013202495.1 Fidelibacterota bacterium
AATAATGCAACTGTAAATACAACTTATCTTATTTATTATCAAATGGTTACGAATGGCTTGTTGGGATACAGAATCCAGAATCCCACCAAAGTATCCGCTATTGGACCTCCGTTCTCACACAGCCTCTAAATTCGGGTGCTAAAGAGAAGTGCTAATAGACTCAAATTCTTATTTCAGTAATAGCATACGTTTGGCCTGGGTGCCAAATTGGGTTTCCAGGACAACCATATACACTCCTGCTGCGTAATCACTCCCATTGAAGTGAAGCCTGTGCTGCCCAGCCAGAAGATTATCGTTTACCAGAATTTCCAATTCTCGACCTCGAATATCAAAAATGGATATTTGGGCTTGCATGCTTGATGGCAGATCAAAGCTAATCACCGTCTCAGGGTTAAAGGGATTGGGATAGTTTTGATGCAGACTGACCGTCTGTGGAAGCTCGGGACGTTCATCACCAATCGAAACACCTGGCATCTTCTTCACAACTCTAAAATTATCCAGATAGATACGACCAGCAGTAGCACCTGATTCTGAATTGTAGGTCATTTGAAAGCTATCCACGCGATAGGCTTGACCATCCAGAACGCCATTGCCGATCCAATTGCCCACCATGGAAGGATCCGTGAAATCCCATTCAAGCAATCTCCAGCCCTCCCAATCGATGTCAAACCAGACAGAGACTTCGTGAACAGGCCAATCCGTTCCATCGCCTTCATCAATAGCAAATCTGAATTTATTATTGCTGGCATCACCATAGACATAACACTGCATGATGTAGGTATTATCAAATATCACATTACGAGGGGCACCGCTGGGCATATACTCACGTAATAAATGACTTCCAGAGGCCAAATCCCACTCATAGTTGATAACACCTGACCTTTTTTGTGACTGAACCCTACTTGTACCAGGCAAATAAATCGACGTTGAATATCCCCAGTTGGTGGTTGAACCAATCGTTCCAACAGTTGATCCACTACCTTCAGGATCCCACCAATCATTCGTGTAAGTAAAACTATCAATGTAGTTTAGGGTGGAATAGTGCTCATTTGCAGTTGAGAAGGGAATCAGAATCTGCGCATCAACAGTATTTCCCAGGGCATCAGCTAGCGTGGAATCCAGGGTGAGAAGATAATCACTCGCTGCACCAATTCTGCTGTATGGCTTGATATCCAATACTGATTTTCCATGAGCAGTAGATAATAAATAATCTACCTCTATGGGAGTTCCACTTTCTTCCAAATGAATAGATTCCAGATTGACCGTCGAGGGATCCAACAATTCATCAAAAACCAAGGAAATGGAACCATCTACATCAAATGATTCTGTCCCCACATTGATTTCTGGTGTGCTGTACAACACTGTAGGACCTGCTTCATCAAGGGCTTTGGTGTGAAATGTTATGATGATGTCTCCCCCGGCTGTACCATCAGCGTCCCCATCCAAAGCTGAGCCATTGATATCCATGGCATCATCAGTGAGGGTCATGGTATAACTGCTCATATAAGCAAAGTTAGTATCCGGATAAATTATTATTCGATGATCACCCTCGGTCCAGGTATAGTGATCAATTGCAATTTCTGGACTAAAACTGAGGGATGATTCAACTGAGGTAACATCCATTGTTTTTGAGAACTGGATTGTGAGAAGCGTACTTACCTCCACAGTATCATCCTGTGCGGGGTAAACACTGGTCAACACCGGTGGCAATGAAGGTAGCTGGCTTGTTTCAACCGACGTTGCTAATTCAGACTCATTCCAATAGCGATCCAGCATGGTGGCACTATAAAAATAGCTGGAGTTTTCATCCTGAGTGCCATCGAATTCCTCTGTGACTGTAAAGGCTTCAGACCCAAAATAAACGCCGACAATATCACTTGAAGTTACCGCGATGTCATCAGACTGTGATCTATACAAAGCCCACCAGTAATCACCAGATGCAGTATTGTCTGGCGTAACTGTGAGATCGAATGTGAGAGAATCTACTATATCCAAGGCTATGACAGGTGTGGGAGGTGTTTCGTCTACAAACAGTCCATTCCCACGAATCTTGGTTTTTTTACCGAAAAAACTACTTCCAGCAGTTGGCCAATATTGATAATCCTGCCAACTACCATAAGAGAAAAATTGAAATCCATCTACCCAGCTTACTGAGCGGGAGATATTGACGATACTGGGATGTCTATTCCAGATATTGTTTTGATCCAGTATATAGGAGCCAGGACCTACTGAGAAAAGTCTACCAGCATTTACGCCAGGCTGAATATAGTCACCCCAGCAATAGGGACTATCATCGGTCAGCATTCCTACAAACCCGGATGATGTTGTCCAGTGGTAGTGCATGGGAGTTAATTGATCTATAAAGCCTTCATTAAACCATAATGCAGCGTCTTGATAGACAACATTATATCCATTCCAGCCGCTCCAGTTGTATTTGCCCAAAGCTGCAACAGACAATCTCACCCATGGTTTTTGAGTCTGCATTGAATCGTGGAGCGAATGGACGAAATCGGTTACTGATGATCTCCAGAATTCGGGCCATGAATTGAATCCAGCTGGCACACCTCCATTGTATGGATGATCAATATCATATAGATAGCGACCAGATTGACTATCCCTTAATGATCCGATATGGCTGTAATCCGTTTTCTGGTCCAAAGTGCTTACTTCCTCCAGGGTCGTAGGAGAAACTGAGCTTAAAAGTAAATTATCATACTCATTCCAACGAACATAATCCAGGTGTAGTCCATCGACATCATAGTTGTTTACGATTTCCATGGCAACATCAACCAGATACTCCCTTACCTCAGACATGCCTGGTGAAAGGGCTCTATATGCTGGCATGGGTGTTCCGCCCTCATCGCGACAGACCCAATCTGGATGCTCAGCTGCTGGTGCGCCTGGGACTGTCGAGGCTGCCTGAAAAGCATTGAACCAGGCATGCAACTCCAGCCCTCTCGCATGAGCTTGCTCAATGGCGTATTCCAGGGGATCGTATCCAGGGGAAGAACCGCCGGCATAGGCACCCCAGGGTTCATAAGATGAGTTGTAGTAAGCTGTTCCGCTCTGGCGTGCCTGGAACAACACACTGCTCATGTTCGCGGCTAAATGGTTGTCCATGATAGTCCGTATGCGAGCCTGATTTTGTTCTACGCTGCTACCTGCGCTTATGTGTTCCCAGGTGATCACCCAGGTTGCTCGGAACTCTTCATTATCGGTCTGAGCCCAAACCATTGAAACCAATAATAGTAGCACAATACCCATTGTTTTTAACCGCATGTCTTCCTCCCTTTATTAAATCTCGATGAAGATAAGCATGAATGCACTTTAAGTAAGTAAATATAGCATACTAACTGTGAGAGAATTGCGTTTTATTGGGACAATTAAGTATAAAACAAAAGAAGCTGTCTCAGAACAAGAGATAGCCTCTTTTCATTTTAGCCACGGATTCTCACGGATTTGTGTAAAATCCATTCTCAAGGCAACTTTTACATTTTAAAACACTAAAATCAGGCTGCTAGCTTCAGATAACCAAACCATTGCTCTTTTATGGGCCATTTTCATCCTCAGTTTCATCAAATTATGGGCAATAGCAACCAACCCGAACTCTAAAGTGACCTTGTCAAGTCCTCGGAGCAGGAAGCGCCTGAATTGTCGGTTTGCTTTGATTTGACCGGACACCGCCTAGCAGGATAAAGGTGAAGAACCGTATCAAGTTCCATCATGTTTATCACCTTGCTGATCAGACGAACCAAATGGTTCTCAGGTATCCATTCATCCAGACTTGAGGGAATGAGTTGGACCTGGAGTTATTCGTTTGCTTAAAACCAACTTTGGGGACGAGGACTTCTTCATATACAACTATAATATTAACAGTTATATATGCAAGCATCTTCCTTTATACCTCTATACCGCCTCACATATAACAAAAAAGAGGCCGCCCTTTTGAGACAGCCTCTTTTTTGGAAACAATAAATTGCTCTTATTTTACTAGCAACATATTCTTTACACTCACTTCTCCATTAAAGGACAACTGATAGATATATAGACCTGAGCTTAGATCAGATCCGTTAAACTGTGCAGTATGACTTCCAGAATTGAGCTGTTCATTCAGTAGAGTAACTACTTCTTTACCATTCACATCAAATACTGTCAACTCAACTAAACCATCCTGATGTAGCTCGAAAGGTATGCTGGTTGAAGGATTGAATGGGTTAGGGTAGTTCTGTGCCAAAGTGAACGCATTTGGAAGTGTGATTACCGGATCGACACCAGTTGGTGTCTGCGTCCAAATAGTGATGCAATTATATCCGAATTCTGCGACATACATTGTTGCACCATCTGAACTCCATGCTGCTCCACGACCATTAAAGGTACCACCGGCAGTATAGTCTCCACCTGCTTCACCAAATGAGTATAGTTCATTTCCGTCAGTATCGAACACAAACCATTTTCCGCCGTGCTCTTCATCACCACTGAAATCAGCCTGGGTGTTGGCAGCATAAATATTGCCATCAGGACCCATGCTTACATCTTCTGCCCAGAGATAATCCACATGCTGAGTAATACTTGTATCACTTACCACAACGATTGTAGTATCAGTTCCAATAATGGTTGTATCATTGGAAATAGTGATAGTTGTATCCATGACACCAGCTGGCTCCCAGTTACCAATCACTGGAGTAGTCAGGTCTGGTTCGTGAGGTAAGATACCGGGTGCATCACTATGATATTTGTAAACACCGCCACCTGTCCAGGTGCTACCGAAGTATAGATCAGTTCCATCACCAGAGACGACAATGGCACGATTGATTTTTGGAAATGCTGTCACTACATCTGTCTGATAAACAAGATCAGAATTCAACATCTTGACAGGATATCCTGAACTTACACGACCGACATAAATGTTACCGGCATCATCAACAGCTGGTTTGGTCAATGATGATCCATCTGGATGCTCATATTTGGCCATACCTGTACCATCAGCTACATTAAGTTTGTACACAGCCCCGTTGCCAAGTGCAACCAGGATGTTTCCATCATGGGCTTTGGTCATACCGCGACATGATACCGTCAATGTATCTGTCACTCCACCCACAGTCACAAAATCAATGGGTGAAAATGAAAGGGCATCTCCTGCAGCGTCGACAGCGTGAATACCTATTGCTTCGACGGTGTCTGTGGCTGTAGGATAGTATGTTCCGGTTGTGATTCCATACATGGTGTACCATACGTTGCCGCTATTATCCACAACAACACTATGCATACCCCAGGAATTTGAGACTTCAAGTTCTGGATAATCTACCAGTACCTGATCAAATTCCCATCCACCGAATAAAACACTGCTCAATGCGAGAACAGTAATTAATACGGATAGCGTTTTCTTCATGTTTTTCTCCTTCTTCTTGTGTCTTTTTTTGTGCCTAAAGATAGTTTATGTGAATTCACATTCTATGCTTTATAGCACATCTTTGTTAATTAAATCTTATTTCCTTAATCTCGTCCGTAATAAATAGCACCAGTCTGCCCCATATCGAGCTCTAAAACCCGCTGGGTGACATCGCCACGTGCCTGTCTAACAATATATAAATAGTCATCACTTCCCCACGAAAGGGCTCCAATGGGTGATGATAGGATGGGTTCATGAAATGGGGAGAGTTGACCATTCTCGTATATGATTAGGGGCGGATCATTCTTATTTCCTAGAAATATTGAACCTGACTGAGATATAGCAATTGATGTGATAGAAAGTGTCCCATCTGCATCTATCTCATCTAAAGTAGCCAGCAGTTGCTTTTCTCCCAGATCATCACCCGTAATTTGACTGGTATAGATAGCTTTTTGTTGAACTACATCCACATCATCAACTTCATCAACTTCATCACCGACGACATAGAGATCCCCACCAAATACACGAATGGTTTTAATTTTTATACCATAATAGGTCGAATCCACAGTAAAAGTTTTAGTTTCTGCCTCAAATGGATATATCAAACCAGACACTCCAGCAATAAAAATGGTTCCATTTTCATTAAAATCAAAATCCACCAAGGCTTCAGGCAGGGATTTAAACCAGATATCCTCCACAACATCTGGAGGTGTTATTCTGGAAATGGCTGTGGTTATAATAAAATAATTTTTCCCTTCCGGACCCATTTTCATTTTCCCAATTCCAGTAAGTCGAGTTGAATCATAATAGGTATGCAAACTATCCTGTTCAATGATATGGATGTGTCTGCCGGCGTTCACAAAGAGATTACCTGAATTATCACATGAAATTGTTGAGATATAGGGGTCACTGTCGATGAAACCCCCAACCTCCCTAACCGCTGGCAATATTGGAAATGGTTCGGAATATTCAGCAAAATAATAGGCGCCTCGTACAGCGACTCTAACCTTAACGGAGTCTCCCGTGACGTTAGGCAGTTGCACTCTAAGTTGGGTCACTGTTGAGGAAAGTACTGTTCCAGGAACTCCATCAAAGAATACAGAGTTGTAAGCGACTGTTGATGAAAAATTTTGTCCTGTGATATTTACCACTCCAATACCTGCAAACGAAATATTATCGCTGGTAAAATTGCTATCAGGTACGACCGTCGTAATAATTGGATCGGGATTTCCGACCACATCTGGATCGTAGATGCTTTTCGGGTCCTCCTCACAGGCTATAAGTATGAAGAAGGTTGCACTCAATAACATAAGTGGTTGGATAATGCTCTTAAATAGTTTCATATGGCTATGTCCTGTATTTTGCATGATACGCTACCTCCGACGACTAACGTATAACTATAAATTTCTTAAACGCAGATCGACCATCTGCCGCTTCAAAATGGGCAATATATACCCCACTCACAACCACCTGGCGTTGATCAGTAATTAATTGCCAATATTCATCACCACTACCGTTGGTGTGGTCTATTGTTTTAATTAAATCACCTCGTTCAGTGTAAATTCGAATGGTGCAATTACCAGGTATATCATAAAAAGCCAACTTATCAGGCTGTCCTATAAAGGCTTCATGTCTGATATTATAGGGATTAGGGACAATGCGGATATCATCCATAGTTTTTCCTGGCTTCCTTCTCAAGGTAGCACCCTGGGTCGTTTTTGTCCAGAATCTACTGCTGTGAAGAGAACCTGATGGATTTAGATTCGTGTTATTCTCACTCCCATCATCATAGGCAACCAGGTAATAGTAATACTCCTGACCCCTCACAGGTGATGTGTCATCGTAATAGTAACTCAGCGCATTATCGGTTCCAAAGCCGCAGGTATAAATTTCTTCATAGGTTGTGTCAGGTTTTCCAATAGCACGATAAAGTCGATATCCTCCAAAGTCAGGATCTGATTCCGAGGGACTGGCCAACCAGCTGGTATAAATCCTGTCTCCACCTGATTCAACCGAAAAGCTGCTGGGTGGCAGAGGAGGTTGAGGAATCTGAAAATTCGCATCCCAGTTTCTTTTGGCTCTACCAAAAGTCAGCATCAACGAATCTTTTCCCGTCTCAACCCAAGAATTTTTGAAATGATTCAGATTTCCAGTTTCGGAGCCATCAGGCAAAAGAAAAGGCCCATTATCACCAGGGGTGTCATAGGCTTGTTTCCACCGCTCACCTATCATTTCGCACATCTGACGATTCAGTCCATTGATTCCTTCAGCTTCCACAATAGTGACACTTTCACCTGGTCCAAGATCAAAGGGACCATAGGTCAACATGACATTGGTGCCTCCCCCATCATTGTGAACCTTGTACGCATCATCGAAGAAATCTCCAAAGGCTTCATCCATTCTGGTCTGGCCACCCTTGTTGCTACCAAATGGAATTCCACTCAGCATCTCATAAAGACTTTTCATTTTGGGAGCATCTTCAAGGCGTTGATCACCAACCTTAGGATAGGTGTCCCCTGCATGCCATCCTAAAAAGGTAGGTTGATAAATCCAGTCTTGACTGTCGCTAGCCGATCTATCTACATGAATGGCAATAGAGCCGACATGATGAGGTGAAGTCAGACGACCAGTTGCAGTCATATCCGGTCCACCCAGATTATCAAAGGCGTTATTTTCTCCCTGACCCGCCCAGGAGAAGCCCGCTCTTAACCAATCTACAATCGGATTTGCCGGGGTAATTTCCTCAGTGTAATGCTGGGGGTAATTCTCACCACGCCTGGTAACCCAGGAATGTTTGCCATAACTTTGACCATCGCCGATGGTCCAGCTTGCTTCTCGTCCACCGGAATAACGGGTACCCCAACCAAATCGAACACCCCGCAGAGTATCGTTCAATTCAATCACGTCGTCACTGTTGGTATTGCCGGTATTTGTAAAAGTAAATTCCTTGATGAAGTAGTTATCATGATACTGCTGACTGAAGGCATAGACTTTACGGGTCATGGTCAATCCCATGGAAGAATTAACAATATTGGTAATCACACGATCAGCAACCTGGTCTGGATCAATGCTATCGATTTCACCAGCATAAATGACGCGTAAATCATTACCATCAACAAAAACATCTGGAGGACTAAATTTGGCAGTCTGAGTCAGCTCCATGGGGAACAATCCTGTCTCTGCTGCACCGAGAGTATAATAGATACCATAATAAGGCCAGTAGACACCTCTGGGATCTCTATAATCCTTAACTGCAGCCCAGGCTCGTTTGATCACAGCATTATCTTGATAGGGATAATCAGCTGGCCAAATGAGACCTTCATAGTAGGTATTATTCCACGCTCTTTCAGCACCATAAGCCGAAAAATGACTCTGTAGTGATCCGACTCTTACATATCTCTTTGTTGCAGCATCGACCTGCGCATAATTATTTGCAGGAATGAACAGCAGTGTCGTTAAAAGTAGTAGGCTTTTGAAATAAATTCGATTCATTAGAAATTAAACCTCAACCCGAAAGTAAATTTGCGGGGGTTTAAGAAGGTAAGTGATCGATAGTTGGGCATATCGATGTATGATTTAGTTTCGCGCCGGCGTTCGTTATCGGCAGCAATTTGGGGATCATTATCAGGATTTGGCACGAGAGGATCGTAATCAATATCATCTTCACGATATGCTCCCACATAATCATCCCCATGATTTATGCCCTCTTCGAAAGAAAAGTTTAGCGAAGTGAGATAGTCAGCATAGTCAAATTGATCCGAAAAGCCACTAAAGCTCAAATATTTGTGGTCAAAGAGATTGGCAATATCACAAAATGCCACAAGAGATGAACCACCTACAGAAATGGATTTCTGAATGCGTAAATCCACCTCCCATCGAGACATCCATTGGACAAAGACATCGCCGGCCTCAGGAGAACTATAAATGAATTGGCTCCCCGTTTTATTGCTAGTCAGGAAACTGAGTTCAAATCGTTCTACGGGATGCATTCCAGCCAATGATGGTCCAAAATTATTGGGAGTTTTCATGGAAAGATTTGCACGGAAATAGGGTTGCGCCCTGGGTTTGCTGTCTACGATGTTGAGATTTTCATAATCTCGCTGTTCCTGAGGATTCTGAAACTGACGTAACAGTCCAAAATAGCCACTGGTCTTTACCATATAGGTATAATTGATAAATCCTGAGAATATGCGACCCTTTGGTTTACTCAGGGTGACTTCAATACCACGGATATCCTGATAATTATTGCTTTCCGCCTTACGATAGTTGACTGAACCAGTGGCATTCTTATAAATCACCCAGCCCGGTTGTTGTGTAATGTCTTTATAGTAGGTGGCCAAATCGAGTATGTATGTGTTACTAAATCCATGTGAGTAACCCAACTCATAAGCAATGGTTCGCTCCTGTTCCAGTTCAGGGTTACCAAGATTGGTGACCAATCCATTGGATTCTCTCTGAAGTCTGAACCGGTAGGTTGAACCCGCTTCGGAGTAAAAATGTCCATAATTGAAATACAATTTGGAATGATCGGTTATGGGATGGGAAATTCCCAATCTTGGACTTAGAGTAAATGTGGATTTTGCATTTTGTTTTTCTGCTAATTCCTCAAGATTACTTCCCAGCCCCTGTTTAAAAAGATCATCATAGGCATCCAGTTCATACACATCGGTGTTGGCTGATGAATATTCTGCTCGAAGACCCAGATTTGCAATGAATCCCTCAAACTCAAGTTTGTCCTGAACATAGGCACTCAACCTGATGGGAGTTACATCATAGTTCATGGTCCTGGACCAGGTATCCTTATCGCTCTCTGTATATGATCTAATCTGCAGGTCATAAAAATTAGCCTGCACCCCCATCTTGATCTGATTGTTTGAATTGATCTGGTCGGTATAGTCTGCTTTCAGGAGTGTCGAACTGGTGTGACTGGTATCGCGTCCCAGACTCATCCAATCGGCAGAATTGTATCCATAGGGTGCTTCATCATGGAAATAACCTGGAAATATTTCCAGTTTCGTGGTGTCACGAGCATCCATCTCATAAGTCTGGTATTGGGTTTGCCCATGTTGGAAGACTATTTCATAGTAGGAGTCAGAACTCAGCATATGGTTATACTTCACGTCAAATCGTCCTCGAAATACTGAGTAAGGACTATAATAAGCCGGTGTAAATAGCCCTGCCGATGTCACCAGATTGGCCACACTATAGGTGCCACGCAAAAGATTTCCCTCTGGCACAGTAGTCCAATTGTATTGGTTGACTGAGTGTTCTTCTGAATAAAGCATGGTTGCAACCAGCTTCTGATTGGTGCTCAAATCATAATTCAGTTTTAACCGACTTGAGTTAGAGCTGTATCCGTCCCTGGATAAGGGAACGATAAATTGTTCCTCTTCGCTTCTTATGGATAGATAAAATCTAAGTTTTGATAGTCTGGGAACGGGACCACCGAAACCAAAATCCAGCGTTTGATCTGGTTTGGTAATTTCGCCGGTTCTACGATGCTCGTAAATCCATTCCTGTTGTGCTGCAGTGGCAGTCATGCCCGTTTCTGTATTATTATATGAATTCCAACCTTCAAAGCCTTGATACTGATCCTGAGTATATGCGTCCCAGCCGCCACTTCCAGTTCCCGTCCAGGCAACATCGTCATCCAGATATGGGCGCATAAAATATGAATTTTCATCAAAAGGCGATATGCCATAATGTTTGGGAGCAGCTGGGCTGTTCTGATAGTAGAACGATCCTGAATAATGATCTGCTGGACCCTCAGCTGTCACAATGTTAACAATACCAGAGCGGATGTTGCCATACTCGGCATTGAATCCACCCGATTGAATCTGAATCTCTTCAACTGAGCTCAAACTCAAGGTTGTCACTGGCGCATTTGAGCGACTGTCGTTGGAGAGGAATCCATCAACCATAACCGCAGTCTGGGAAATCGAGCCTCCCCTGACCTGCATATTCTCAACACCGGCCTGGACACCCAGTACAGCAGTAACTGAGGAAATGGGCCATTGTTGGATTGATTCTGAATCTACGTTTAACTGACTCCCTGATAAATCCTTGGCCACGATGGGTCTCTCACTGATAACAGTGACCGCTTCCATGCCCAGAATTTCAGAGGACATGGATAAATCAATGGTTGATGTTAGTCCCATCACTACATCCACGTTCTGGATGACCAGAGGAGCGTAACCAATCATTGATGCACGCAATTCATGTTTACCGGGGCGAATATTTAATATGGCATAATAACCATCAATATCTGTGGCAGCACCAGTACCTAAATTAGAGATGAAAATATTCACGCCAATCAGGGGTTCACCAGTTTCTGAATCAGTGACATGACCACTAATTTTCCCCGTGGTTGCTGAAATTATGGTGCTCACAAAAATGAACAGCAATAACACTCCCCTTGCCATCTGATTCCTCATCATTCCCCAACACACATATTTATAGTGAGAATCTGACAGTCATCCGTTGCACATCTCCGAATCGGCCAAAGGGCTCATAGGCATAATCGAAGACAAGACCGAATTGTTGGACCCCGATACCAAAGGAATAATCGTTCTCATCATTGGCAGACATATATCCCGTTCGCAGTGCAAGCATTTCGATGGGCTTGTATTCTATCCCAATTCTGAGTTGCTCGGCATGTGAGCGATAATGAAGTACATCCAGGCTTACCAGCATGACCTGCTGACCCATGTTATCGCGGATCAATTCAAAGGCATCCATTGATATACCCAGAGTGAATGTCAGGGGTAGTTGAAAGCCTTCCTTTTCAAATACGACTTCATTTGAGAAATTTTTCACAGACATGCCAAAAGCCAGTGTCTTCCAACCTGTCTTATAAATGGTTCCAAAATCAAAAGCATTGGCGAAAGCCAGATGAGACTTGACGGTATCAGGATTGCCAGCATCATCGGGATAAATACTTTTACCATAATTGAGACCGATATACTTGACATGAGCACCAACAGAAAACTTATCATTGAGCGACTTGGCATAGCCAAATCCTGCCGCAAATGAGGTAGGTCTGAGTATCTCAGTATCAATATAGCCCAAATCATTGTCCCAGCGCTGAGTACCCTGAATTTCTCCATAGTCAACTGAAACAAAAGAGAGTCCGAAAACACCCCATTCACCAGTCCCAGGTTTAAAGGCAGCAGAAAAGGAATTATAGGCGATATCTGCAATCCACTGATTCTGGCTAGCCATCAAGTCCACGCTGGGCGTCATTCTGGCCATTCCTGCCGGATTGAAGAAAATAGAAGCAGAATTTGATTCCACTGTGGTCAATGCTCCAGCCATACCTCCCGCTTTCGCATCAGAATCAACACTTAGAAATTGAGCACCTGACTGAGCCAATTTTATCTGAGCGATTGCCAAACTACCACTGAGGAGTGGAAGGATGAGCAGGATTCTCAAAATGTTCATATAATGGTTTCTTAGACTCATTTTTAGTCCTCCCTCAGGATTGATAATCGGAATTCTGTTTCTTCAACAGTCTCCTGCGGATCAAATTTTACAAAATATTTTTGGGGGCTAAACTCGAAGATCGTTCTCGATTTAATCAAGTGACATTCGGCGACAGTCTCCATATCAATAGTGTATGAGGTAGGTACAATCTCTATACCGCTGGTGTCGAAGACCGAAAATGAATAGAAATCATCTGCATAGAAAATGTAGATCCCAGCAAGTGCTTCTTCCAGGTTCAACAGGCTATAAGAGGAATTTTTGATTTCTGGTACGTCTGGCAGAATTATGTTGAAGGTCGTATTCAACTCCACCAATTCTTTATTCAATGACTCCAGATATTCATAGGCAACGGCAAAACCAAGTGTGTCTCTGGCAAAATATGCCGTTGCTGGTAGATCTGAATAATTCAGCAAGGAAATTCCCTGCAATCGATAGACTTCTGTATCCTCTCCCAGTGAGACAGCAGCCCCGGATATCATGATGTCCCAGATTGAATCTGCCGGGACCAGACCGACACCAAAATCAATGTATTTGTCCTCATCGGCGCTTCCAAGTACCCATAAGGTATCAATTGGGTCTGCACTAAAATCCGCAGATCCGACTAGATGTGTTTGGAAGTGTATCTCAATACTATCAAAAGCGGCATCTGAAGAATTGTAGAAGAAGGAATTAAAAGCAAAGATGCTGGTGATGCCCTCCACTGTCTTTAAGATAAATACATCAGGAGTTATGATCGAATCTGCATCCAGCCAACTCTCACCGATTCTTTCATTCTCGGCCATAGCTCGATCAACTGTCTCATCACTCCATTGCGGTCCCAGAAAATTTATATCCATAAGCGTGAAATCTTCTGCCAGCTTACCAGTGAGTCGATCACATGCGATATCATCATAATTTGTATCCAAAGGCTCAACTGGTTGGTAATCCTCACAGGATATCAGAAATGCAAGCGCAAGGATGACTATACTACTGGTTAGCCAAATTGTTGAATTAGTGTTTTTCCTCATACTCATATCCTTTAGCGAATAATTATAATTTTGCGAAACGTTGATTGACCATCAGGTGTTTCAAAATGAGCTATGTATATTCCGCTCACTACGACCTGCCTGTATTCAGTAATAGAATCCCAGGACTCATCACCACTATTATCCGTATGTTCAATTGTTTTTATCAATTCACCACGCTCGGTATATATGCGAATCGTACATATACCAGGGATGTCATAAAAATATAGACGGTCTTCCCCAGACTCACTGAATTGGAGTTCTTTCGACTTGATATTAAATGGGTTAGGAACCACACGAATCTGACTGAGTTGATTCCCAGCAGGTCGTTTAAGCGATGCTCCCTTATTGGTCATCGTGTAAAATTTGCTGCTGAAAAGCGGTGCTCCAGGAGATACCTGATTCGTATTTCCATCGTCATAGGACACAACATAGTAGAAATATTTAAAACCACGTTTCGCCTTTACATCGGCGAATTCATTGGTGAGGTCATCCACATCACAGGAAAATATTTCCTCATATGTCGTATCTGGTTTGTGAATCGCTCTAAAAACTTTATAACCCATAAATCCAGGATGCGTCTCGGCGTTTGAATCCCATGTGAGGCCAATTTGATCACCTCCTGAGGTCACCGTAAATTCAGCTGGCGGTGGTGGTGGTTCTGGAACAGCATATTCTGAATCATAAGTATCAATCGCGCGGTGAAATGTCTGGAAAAGCGAATCCTCACCGGTAAATATCCATTTATTCTTATATTCATCCTTGTTAGTTGGGACAGATCCATCAGGATTCAACAGGTCACCAACCGCGATATTGCCGTCGAACCAGTTCCCACCTACCTCATAGCACATATCTCGATTAATACCGGCAGCTGCTTCAGCCAGGACGATATGGATTTTCTCACCTGGAGCGATGTCATAGGGTCCAAAGGCATGTAGCTGTGAATAACCACCTGGATCGGTTCCCCAGGTGTCTGCGTAACTGTCTCCAACTGCTTCAGCATGTGATTCAGGGGGATGACCCGCAGCCATATGGTTATATCTCGCCTGCATTTTGACGGGATTGAATTGGTCATTGGGCTGGGTAATAGGTTCGTCAGAACCTGTGTATAAAGTGGTTGTTGGTTGATATAAGTCGTCGGTTTGATCCGTGGTAGATTTATCTGCATGAATGGTGACTACTCCCACAAAATGCTGGGCACTCAGGTGACCATCTCCCCCATCACCATAGTATGGAGAACCAAGATTATCATGACTATCGGCTGCCTGAGAATGCAATCCATGCCAGGAATAGAGCGCTCGAATTTCATCGTCAGCTGGATTCTCTCCAATTACCTCATTCATAGTGTTAGCGCCCCAGGCTGTATTTTGGGGTGCCCAATATCCGCCAGCACCGTAGGGACCACTTTCCCTCGTGGGAGCATAACGATATTGCAAACCGAAGTATACACCAGTCAGCGCTTTACTAAATGAAGATCCATTCACATCATAAATACCCGTATTCTCAAAGACGTAATCAAAGAGGTGATAGTTATCATGGTTTTGATTTGAGAAACCTCTAATGGTACGTGTCATTGTAATGCCAGTGGAGGTATTGATAATATTTACGATTTTGCGATCCTCGATCATGGTGGCGTCGACACTATCTACAATATCCAGATATTGAAGCGTGCTGGCTGGATCGCCATCCACAAACACTGCGGGATGATCATATTTACCATACATCTTGAAGGTTTGGGTCATGATCTCAGTTTTACCATCCACTGGACCACGGGGACCCACATGAGCTAACTTAAAATCAAATTGACTGTTAATCTGTGGATCGAAAAAATTGGTTGTGCCAATCCATAAACCTTTGGCAGCTTGAGCATCTTGAAAGCTAAACTGTGCTGGCCAGCGGAGACCATCTTGCTGATCCCGTAGCTGTCCCGTTCGGCCAAGCTCAACCTCGCTACCCTCTTCAGAATACCAGTTATGCAAATTACCTACGGCAATCCACTTGCTCTCGGCGGCAGATATAATATTTACCAGCAGAGCGACTCCGACCACTATGCCAAGGGCCTGCCAATAAATCTTACTTCTCATTTTATTTGCCATCATAAATTTATTGTCCTTATTCATGCATCTGCATTCTTCTAGAAATCATAAGAAATATTTAGACCCAAAAAGATGTCTTGGGGTGAAAGAAATATAAACGAGCCCTGGTTGGGCATATCAATATAAGCCTTATTCTCAACCACTTCATTCAGATAGCTCGCTTCAACCTCTTCCCAGCCGCTGACATGATCGAATTGTAGGTAAGTCTCAGTGGCACCATCAAAATAAATTCCACGCTCACTCCGCGCATCGGCAGACAGTTTTTCAACATCAGCAATCCACTCGATGGGTACAAAGGCTACATCATCCGGCCTCACATCACCTGGATTATCATTGTGCTCAATACCGGGGAATATGGGTTCACCGATGGCATCTAATTTGTCCTGAGGAAGCAAGAGGGAGCCTAAATAGAAGTCATAGTCATGAATATCTTCAAAACCGTAGCCACTAAAGATTTTAAGATTCAAGGCATTGTTGATATCAGCAAAAAATTTGATACTCATATTTCCCGCCTTGAAAATCTTGGAGATCTTCAAATCGACTGATTTTGAATCCTGCCATCTAAAATTGTAACCAATACCTTCTATGCCTCTGGGATTGTATTCAAACCAGGATCCGGCTCTCCAACTGCTCAATACATTGAGATGCCATTCAGCCAGCGGTTTTTGGCTGAAGATTGTGGGTCCAAAGTTGCGAGGTGTGTGAAAATCCACCACTGATTTTACTCGTGGAGTGGGCCGCGGCTTACTCTGTACTGAATTATTCTTTAGATAATCGCGCTGCTCGCTGGGATTCTGATAGTATTGCTTTACACCAAAATAGCCTGAAGTATTTACCCGATACTCAAAATTGACATTTCCAGTAATCCAGTCACCCATCATTTTGGATATATCAGCTTCAAAACCCCTGATATCCTCATAGCTGTTTGCCGTGAGGTGACTATAGTTTACCTGACCGCTGGCACTGATGTAGCGTGTCCAATCCTGCTGATCGGTGATGTCCTTATAGTAAGCCGCAAGATGAAGTAGATAGGTATCAAATAAAGCATGATCATAGCCCAACTCATAGGAAATGGTTCTGGCTTGATCCAGGTTAGGATCACCAATAATTGAAAGTTGTGTGAGATCTTCAATTTCTCGATCCCCATTAAGAACCACTTTGCGTTGTACTCTAAAAAGACTTTCAGTGGTTGGGACTTGTCGATAGTGACCATAGTTGAAATACAATTTTGAATTGATGGTAATGGGATGTGAGATTGCTAAACGCGGACTCAAGTAAAATCGTGTCTTCACATCCTCTTTCTCAAAGTTATCCTCTGCGCTCTGGCTGTAGCTTGAGGAGTAAAAACTTTCATCATAGGGGTCTACCTTGTACCATGAGGTATTGGGACTGATAAGCTCAGCGTTGAGACCCAGGGAAGCGATAAATCCCTCAAATTCCATTTTATCCTGCAAGTAGGTGGTAAATCGATACGGTGTGTAATACATCCGCGACCAATAATTTCCCTCAGGTAAAAAGTAGTTCAATGAGCCAAATTCCATTTCGAGATCATCATAGACAAAATCAAATCCAGCCTTGATTTGGTTGTTTGGGTTTACTTGATTTACATAGTCTCCACTAATGGCAGTCGTTTTAACCACAGACTGATCTCGGGAGGTACTTACTGCGCCACCCATATTCATATTACCATCGATAGTACTTACAGGAGTACCATAGAAGCCTACTGGACCTTCATCGACAAAATAACCATCAAATATCTCATAGATTTTGTCTAGATTTCTCTCAGGTCCGGGACCTGTATCATATTGTTTCATTATGTGTTTTACTATGATTTCATAATAGGAGGAAGAACTGAGCAGGTGTGTGAATTTTGCAGAATAGGTCGCATGTGAGACAGCTGTTGGCGCCCAGTATTCATTGGAGTACAATCTCCAGGGCATGGTGAAGCCCGAACGGTTGACCTGTGATGCCAGGTCCCATACTGAGGACATATAACTGGTTAGTCCACCTCTGGATGAGGTGGTGGCAGTAAGATTTCCAGCCATGTAGGTCAAGTTTAATTTTTTGGTTTTGTCCACATCAGAAGTCAGTCGCAGCAATGTTGTCTTGGACAGGGTTCCACTTTCAGAGACGGGATAGAGGTATTCACTGTTTTCCTGTCGATAGGAAAGAAAAAATCTCAAATTGCCCAGACGTTCACCGATAAGTGGAACTGGTCCCCCAAAACCACCATCAATATTTATATCAGGATTGATAATATTTCCAGGTTTACGATACTGCCATTCAAATAATCTTTTTGCTGCAGATGGTGTCAAATCGTCAGTGGGATCATTATTTGCCAGAGTGGCTTCTGAAACTGCATTCCAACCTACAAAAGAAGGATATTGACGTTGGGTATATTTATCCCACGCCGTGTATTCTCCATCTTCGTTAAAATCGGTAAAGGCTTCACCCTCATCCCAATACCCATTGTTATTGGCGTCTGTATAGGTTTCACCAACCTCGGTACCTGTCCAGGCTACTGCATTATCGAGATAAGGTCTCATATAGAACGAGTCTTCATCATAGGGTGATATACCGAAATGTTTTGGTTCTGCCGCGCTATGCTTGATAGTCAGGGTGCCACTGTAGCCACCACTTCCGTCTTTGGTTACTACATTGACCACACCGGATCGAACGTTTCCGTATTCAGCACTAAAACCACCAGTTTGAACCGAAATTTCTTGTACTGAGCTGAGTGGAATACCTGTAATGGGCTTGTTGGTCCTCTCATCTTTCAACTCAATCCCATCAATCATGAGAGCTGTTTCTTCGGTTCCACCACCTCTGACAGAAAAACCACTTACTCCGGCCTGAAGGGTCAATACTTCCGAAATGCTTGTGACTGGCAACTCCTCTATCCCCTCAGCTGTAACACTACGCTGGCTCGCAGCTACATCCATCTTTATGACTTTTCGCTCAGCGACGATCACCACTGATTCACCTTCAAGTACTTGTTCTGCCATTTCAATATTAACCGTCTGAGTTCGATCAATTTCTACTCGGATATCCTCAATTGTGTATTGTGAATAGCCAATCATAGTCGCTTTTAAAGTTTGATATCCTGGTGGAACATTCAGTATGACGTAATAACCAGTAATATCAGTAACCGCCCCAAGGCTGGTTCCTTCAACAATGATATTGACACCAATCATGGCTTCACCGGTGGTCTTCTCAATCACTTCTCCAGAAATTTTGCCGGTGGTTGCTGCCATGATAGGTGATGCCAGGACTAACATGATAAGGAATAGACTAGCTTTTCTCATATATCGTTCCTCAAGCTGTGAAAATTTTATGATGGGTTGTCAGTGAACCCACCAATTTCCAGATAAAATATTTAGTAGTAACAACCATAAATTTTATTGAATTGACCTATAGAAATCTAGAGCAGAAAAATAGACAAGATTGTATAACCTTGACAAACACATTGATGTGTATCTCCATAAATTTTTATTCCTGAAAATATAGGGATTCAATCAGTTAATACTAATTATTTATTAACTAAAAGATGAGGAGTTACTAATTCACGTATCTTTCTGTTATTTATAGCTACTATGGAAAACCCCATAAAGAATTATGAGATCAATTTTCCCAAGTTTTTGCGTAAATATTTCGAGTTTGAAAAGGTTTAAATCAATGAGCCTCTAACCAATTTTCACCGATCCCAATATCCACTGTCAGTGGAATATCCAAATCAACTGTGTGTTCCATGGTCTCCCTCACAAGAGTAGTGAGCGCTTCAATTTCATCATCTGGCACTTCAAACACCAATTCATCATGGACCTGCAGGATCATCTTACTCTTTAGACTTTCAGCCTTTAATCGCTTATGTACTTGGATCATGGCCAACTTAATAATGTCTGCGGCCGTTCCCTGAATCGGCATATTGGTGGCAATGCGTTCTGCCCCTTCCCTGCTCATTCTATTGGAGGCATCAATATCCGGAACCGGTCTCTTTCTACCAAAGAGGGTCTGG
Source organism: Fidelibacterota bacterium (assembly GCA_013202495.1). Lineage (GTDB taxonomy): Bacteria > Fidelibacterota > UBA8477 > UBA8477 > JABMPR01 > JABMPR01. The sequence continues at coordinate 19,987 of JABMQQ010000114.1, forward strand.
ACAAACTTATTTTCCCGGGCGAATTCGATGGTCTCATCCAGGTAATTTCGTATGCCGGGATAAGTGTTAAAGTAATCGCTGATCAATTCAGCAGCTTCCCCTCTGGAAATTTCCAGTTCATTGGACATCCGAAATGGACCAGCCCCGTACATGATACCAAAATTAACTACCTTGGCTCGACGACGTTGGTCGTCAGAGACACCAAAGAGGTTGGTACCAAAAACATGAGCTGCAGTAGCTGTGTGAATATCTTCACCATTTTTAAAGGCTTCAATCAGACGCTGGTCCTTTGAGTATTGAGCCATGAGCCGCAATTCGATCTGAGAATAATCAGCTGCCAGAATTTTCCACCCGCTGGATTGAGGTCTAAAGGCCTTGCGGATGTCCCGACCCAATTCAGTTCTAACTGGTATATTCTGAAAATTAGGATTGGTGGAACTCAAACGCCCTGTAGCTGCAATGGTCTGGTTAAAATTGGAATGAATGCGACCTGTTTTTTCATGAATCAACAATGGCAAAGTGTCTGTGTAAGTCGATTTGAGTTTAGCGACTTGCCTGTAATCCAGCATATAGCGTGGGATAGCATGCTCCTTAGCCAGTATCTGGAGGACATTCACATCGGTGGAATAGCCTGTCTTGGTCTTGCGAATAGGCTTGATACCCTTTTTCTCAAAAAGAATCTCAGCCACCTGACGCGGAGAAGCCACATTAAATTCTTCACCGGCTTCTTCGAAAATGGCTTTTTCAAGTCTCACCAATTCTTTACCGAGGCTGTCTGACATATCATTCAGAATCCCGGCATCTACAAAAGTACCTTCACGTTCCATGTCCATAAGCACAGGGATCAGGGGCAGATCGATGTCATCCAGAACCGAGTTGAGATGGTCCTTTTCAATTTTTTCTGAGAGTATATCATAGAGCTGGAATGCAATGTCTGCATCTTCGGCAGCATATTCACTAATGACATCCAGGGTTACCAGATCCATGGTGATTTGGTCTTTGCCCTTACCGATCAATTCTTCGATGTGAATCGGGTCAATACCGAGATATTGGACACTGAGGTCATTCATTCCATAGCCACGCCCACCTGGATTCACCAGATACCCAGCGATTTGTGAATCAAATCCAACCCCGGCAACATCAATTCCATAGCTTTTAAGGACGGAAAGATCGAATTTGAGATTGTGCCCCGTCTTCTTGATGGTCTCTGAGTCCCAGAATGGTTTGAGTTCTCTGAGAACAATATCAATATCATCTGGAGTAAAACAGCCATCAGGTGGGTTTGGATATTTTACGGCGATATAAACGGCACTGTTGGCTTCCCAGGAAAAGGACAATCCTACAATTTCTGTGGTGAGTACATCCAGACTGGTTGTTTCCAGATCAAAGGCTACCATCTGTTTTGTTTTAAGGGTTTCCACCAGCTCGATAAGTTCGGGAATGTGTTTAACCACGGTATAGTTCCGAGATCTCTCCTCCCTAACTGGCACATCACCCGTTGAGTAAAGTGCGCGCACATCATCAAGGGGCTTCATAAGATTGAATAACTCAAATTCCTGAAAAATACTACGGGCTGCATCAATATCCATGGATTCGATGCGAATCTCATCCCAGGGTGGCATATCGTCCATATCCGTTTTTATAGTGACCAATTCTCGGGATAAGAGTGCCTTTTCCTTATTCTCTTCCAGCTTGAGCTTCAACTTTGGGTTTTTAACGTCCTCCAGCTTCTCATATAGCTCAAGCATGGTTCCATGCTCCTGAATCAGCTTAACGGCGGTTTTAGGGCCTACACCGGGCACACCGGGGACATTATCCGAGGCATCACCCATCAGTCCAAGTAAATCGATGATCTTCTCAGGTGGAACGCCCCACTTCTCTTCAACATAGGCTGTGGTCCAGACCTTATTGTCTTTGGGATTCACGATTTGCACCTTGTCATTGACCAGTTGTGCAAAATCTTTATCACCAGATAGCACTCTTACTTCAAAACCCTGTTCTGCACCCAGTTTGGAGATGGTTCCAATAATGTCATCCGCTTCAAAACCTTCACGCTTCAAATAGGGTATATTTAGTTTGGTGACGATATCATCAATGACAGGCAACTGGGCTGCCAGATCATCAGGCATTTTTTCGCGGGTGGCTTTGTATTCTGGATATTGTTTGTGTCTGAATGTCTTTTCCTTGGTGTCCATGACCACAGCCAGATATTCCGGATTCTCACGGGTCATGAGCCGTAGCATGGCATTCATGAAGCCAAAAATGGCACTCACCAATTGCCCCTTGGAGTTGATCAGGGGATTTCTGATGAAGGCAAAATGAGATCTGTAAACGAGAGCGGAGCCGTCAATTAAATATATTACTTTAGATTTTTTATCGGTCATGATATATCCTGCTTATGGTTGAAAGTTGCTGAGATATAAGCATTACGACATACTTATGCCAGCATGAATTACCAGTTTAATGGGTCTGGAACGGTGTTTAGTTGATATCTCCTAGGCGGATGAAATTGTCGCCATCCCCTGAAGCATACAATTCGTAAGCGCCACCATCATCGATTTTCAATTTGACAATACTCCCTGGCTCATAAACACCTGAAACAATTACCTGCTGGTCGATCTCAGGGGCATCCCAGATGGTACGACCCAGCATTTGCTGATCATCATCAGGGTCGGGACTGTCTATGATGATATCCAGCTCTTGACCTATCAAAGCCTGATTGTTATTGAAAGCAATGCTATGCTGGAGATCCATGACAGCATCCATTCTCTGGATTTTCACCTCCGTCGGGACATCATCCTCCAGATCAGCTCCACTGGTATCTTCTTCCTCAGAATAAGTGAATACGCCGAGACGGTCAAATTGGATCTCTTCCAGGAAGTTCAACAAGGTATCGAAGTCCTCATCTGTTTCACCCGGAAACCCAACAATGACTGAGGTTCGTAATTTCAGTTGCGGTATCTCCTGTCGGAGCTCCAACAGCAATCTGCGCAGTCCATCAGCATCCAGACCCCGTTTCATGGAAGTCAGCATATTTGTGGAGGCGTGCTGTACCGGGATATCCAGGTAAGGCAGTATCCGCTTGGCATTTTTGAAGATGGGAATAAGCTTCCGAGAAAAATGGGAAGGGTGAGCATAGTGCAAACGGATCCAATCCAGGCCTTCAATCTCATCCAATTCAGCCAGTAGTTCATGGAGATAGCGCTTGGGTTGCAAGTCCCAGCCATAGGTTGTCGTATCTTGTCCAATAACCATCATTTCCCTGCCACCGCGAGCCACTAGAGATTTGGCTTCACTGACCAGCGAATCCACTTCACGGCTACGTTGTTTTCCCCGCATGAGAGGTATTGCACAGAAGCTGCATACATTGTCGCAACCCTCACTGATTTTGAGATAGGCATAATGGCGGGGAGTCAGGAGTTTTCTGCGATGATCGGGATCGTCGGCCAGGTGCGGTTTGGATGCGATATATTCAAAAATATTTCGAAAATCTTCTGTGACGAAAAACTTATCAACCTCAGGCATTTCTTGGGTTAGCTCTTTCTTGTAACGTGCTGATAGACAGCCTGCTACAAGTAACTCTTTAAGTTGACCTTCGGTTTTTAATTGAGCTGCTTCAAGGATGACCTCAACCGATTCTTGCTTGGCCTCACCAATAAAACCACAGGTGTTGATGATAATAGTACTGGCATCCTCAGGCTCATCAACCAGTTCTATCCCGGCAGATTCAAGTCCACCGGCAATGATCTCACTGTCAACAGTATTCTTCACACAACCAAGGCTTATGATGTGGACTTTTTTAGTTTCTACTGAGGTAACCATATATATTCTCTTTTAGCGATGACATTAATAATAAACCGTTAAAACGGTTATTAGCTTCTTCTGGATGGTATAACCCACGACTTAAGTCGTGGGCTCTTTCACACTGATGAGTTCAGCAACCGTTTTAACGGTTTATCATAATTAGCGAAATCACAACTATATCGAAAGACTCTCATTAACTTCAAATAATGCCTGGACATAACTCGCCGCATCGAAATCCTGGATATCTTCCTTCTGCTCACCAATGCCAATGTACTTCACGGGGATATCAAGATTATGATGAATGGCTATAGCGATCCCACCTTTGGCAGTCCCATCCAATTTTGTTAGAAAGAGATGATCTACTGGTGTGACCTCTGAAAACTTGCGAGCTTGAATAAGACCATTTTGTCCAGTAGTGGCATCAATAGTCAATACGGTTTCGTGAGGAGCACTGGGAATAACTTTTTTAACTACACGCTGAATCTTATCTAATTCTATCATAAGATTCTTCTGGGTGTGTAATCGGCCTGCCGTATCGATGAGAACCACATCTATCCCCCGTTGATTCGCACTTTGTAGCGCATCATAAACAACTGCGCTTGGATCTGCAGCTTCCTTCTTGGTCAATTCAGCGCCACTCCGTTGGGACCATATTTCAAGTTGTTCTATTGCCGCTGCACGGAAGGTATCTCCAGCGACCAGGAGTACGCTTTTGCCCTGATTGGTATAGTGGTAGGCTAACTTTCCGATGGATGTGGTTTTCCCTGTTCCATTGACACCCACAACCAGAATTACATGAGGTTTTTCAGGAGCTTTGAAGGTGGTCTGTTTCACCTCCATACGTCGCATGAGGTCAGATTTTAGAAATTCAACTACTGAATTCATCTCAACTACCTGATTAAGGGGAAAATTCATACGCAGATCCTCAATGATCTCAATTGAGAGTTCCACACCAATATCTGCGGAGATGAGAATCTCTTCTATCTCCTCCAGCAATTCATCAGTGAGGGGAACTGAACCAGTAAATAGCTTGCTGATACGGTTGTTAAATTGTGTACGTGATCGGCTTAAACCTTGTTTAAGTCGATTAAATGCAGACGAAAATATCATATTTTAACACTTTACTTAAGGATTAAAAATCAGGCGCTACGAGGGTTGCTTGACATCAACCTGATAAAGATGGTAATAACGTTTCAGATAAAAGATTAAGGAGGCGGTTCCAACAGCAACGGTTAGATAGAGTAGGTATTCAGCCCATGGATTAAGATCAAATATCATGAGTATGAAGGTGATGCTGGTCAGGAATATAGACCATTTACCTGTTCGATTTGCCTGCATATCACGCTTTGAATCCTTGCTCACATAGTATCCCAGGCCAAATATTAATAGCTCTCTAAGGACGACAAAAGCCACAAACCAGCCAGGTATTGCCTGAGAGATTGGTTTTGCAAAAAATAGAACACCAAATACAACAATTTTATCTGCCATTGGATCAAGGAATTTCCCAAAGCGACTCACTTCATGATAGGAACGCGCAAACCAGCCATCCAGATAATCTGAGAACATGGCCATAATGATCCAGAATACGGCCCACATGGGAAACTCTGCAATTCCTCCTTCCCATGTATTCAACAAATACACAAGAGGAAAGACCATAAAAGCCCTGGCCAATGAGGTCACATTGGCAGCGGTAAAAAACTTTTTCATGGATGCATAAGTTACCATTTATTGACTAAACCTGACTCCATATTCATCTAATTTAAAGAGGGGGTCAGACATCAGATCCTGAGTACTGCCCACTCTGGCAATTCTGCCATTCATCAGACAGATGATATCCGATGATTCTCTTACAAAATCAGCATTATGCGAGATGACGATAACCCTCGCATTCTTGGCTGTCAAATTATGTAATTTTGATA
>JABMQQ010000115.1 GCA_013202495.1 Fidelibacterota bacterium
AATTTGACTGCAATAGTGTTCGGCATTTTTTGAACGAGAACTAATCAACGGGAACCCAACTCCTTGCTGCTAAGGCAGGCCTTTCCCTCCCCCCAGGGATCAAGGAAGTCTGATCTTTAAGGGCGGTGCCCACCGTGAAAAAACACGGTTCAAAAATGTCACATTATTGCAGTTTTTTTATACCAGAAAATATTTATTAATCCGTTTTGGGATGATAGCAGCTAGCCCAAATTAAAGATTTCGATGGCTTCCGCTGACTCTTCAGGTTCGATTCCAAAAATCCGAGAATAAAAATAGTATTCACTCTCAATAGCCTTGATCACGGTTGTGGATTGTCTGAAACCGTGAGACTCCCCTTCAAAGGGTAAATAAGCAACTGGTATTCCATTTCGTTTAAGGGCGGCCACCATGCTCTCTGCCTGATTCGGAGGGACCACCGGATCGTCCAAACCCTGCATAAAGATGACAGGACAATCTAGCTGATCTGCAAAATTCAGGGGTGAGCGGTCGAAATAGAGTTGCTTCTCCTTTGGATAGGGTCCCACCATGCTATCCAGATAGCGACTTTCGAATTTGTGAGTATCCTGGGCCAACAAAGTTAAGTCGCCTACACCATAATAGCTGGCTCCCGCTTTGAACACATCCAAGAAAGTTAGAGCAGCCAATGTGGTATATCCTCCAGCACTTCCGCCCTTAATGATCAATCTTTCACGGTCTGCCAGACCCTCATCTGCCAGATAATTGGCCGCTGCTGCACAATCCTGGACATCCCGAATCCCCCATTCCCCTCTCAGACGTTCGCGATATTTGCGACCATATCCCGTCGAACCACTGTAGTTCACATCCAGGATAGCAAAACCACGCGTTGTCCAATATTGGATGGCCAGGCTGAATGCACCTGAACTATTGCCAGTTGGTCCACCATGACTTAAAACTATAAGTGGAGGAAGATTTCCTGCAGGTGCTGTGTAGCCAGGATTTTTTGGTGGATAATACCAGGCATGGGTCAATTCGTCAGGAGCTGACTTGAAGCTTATATGTTGAGCACTGGCAATATAGGTTTCATCAATATCGGTTTCTGCTGCCCTCTGAATAGTTTGTGAGGTGTTGGAATCTAGATCCATAGCCACCACTTCACCTGGTTGTGAGTCTGTTTGACCAACAAAGGCGATACTGTTTTTTGATCCCCTGACCTGATCAATAGTGCTGAAAATAGTTCTGATTTCTTTAGATGAGCCCGAATCTACATCTATTCTTATGAGATGTGAGCCCGTCATATCTGAATAGGTAGCGACAAGATCACCAGAATTGAGCACAGTATATTTGCTCATACCAAAGACCCATTGAGGAAGCCCAAATTCAGCCTCTTTCTCAAGAACGCATGTGGTCTGAGCTTCAGAATAGTGATATATATTCCACCACCCATTACGATCAGAAACAAAGTAAATACTTCCATCAGGATCCCAGAGAGGCTGAAAAATGGATTCGTGTTTTCCACCAGCTATATCCTGAATACTGTTAAAGCTCCCGTCCTCTTTCAATTTAGCCAGCTTAAGTTGAGTCCCATCCCAGGGCATGTTGGGGTGATCCCAGGTCAGGAAAAGGAGTTGATTTCCATCTGGACTGAGCTGGGGATTCGAGTAGAAATCATGCCCTCCTGCAACTATTTCCATTGCTCCTGTAGCTAAAGAGATGCTTACGAGATAGTTCTCGATATTATGGGGATCGGAATGATCTTCCCCAACGGCAAAGAGCAATCCTCTATTCTGATCCAGAATCATATCAGCAAACCGATATTTAGGTTGGTTAGTAACCTGTTTGGACTCATCCTTTTCCAGAACTTCATATATCTGTTGATCGGAGTTATTAATATAGAAGCAACGACCAGCATTACAGAGAAATGCTCCTCCCCCATACTCGTGGGTACGGGTTCGAACATCGCTTTGAGAGGACGTGATTTCCCTATTATCTCCACCTGACCAAACCATGAGGGCAGTACGCCCTTTCTCGGCAGGCCGTCCCTCTGTCCAGTAGACAGATTCGTCATCAATTTGGATTTGTCCCAACCGTAAGCTACTCTGTACCAGTGACTTTCCAGAAATAGGAGATTTCCAGGATCCATATGGTTTGCGTATCATCATTCTGTACCTTTATAGTCGGAACACTGATAAATATCGATTTTCCGAACCGATTTTCCGAAATTTTCAATCCTGATGGTCCTCAGCTTTTTCACCTCGTCGAAATAGGGAGTAATTTTTTCTGATTTAAATCGATATTCACGACGATTATCTACCACAAGTAAGCCGGTTCTCCCCTTGAGCTCTTCTTCTTTGGGCCAGATATCGAATTGGAGAGCATGCTTTCCAATGATATCCTGGGCATAGGTTCTGGGTTGATCTGGCAGATAGAATTTTAACAGTGAGCTCGCCTTGTAATTGGTGCTGAAGATGAAGGGAGATTCGCCTTCGTTTCTCAGTGAATCCTGCAAGGTCTTTACATCCTCAGCAGCCTGCTTCCAACCGCTCCAGGTATTCCCTTCTCCCAGGGGAACATTTGGGATAGCCACTACAGAGATACCAATCCCCAGAAATATGAGTGATGAGAAAACGCCTGTCCGCATACGATTGAATCTATTGGAAGACTGGAAAAGATGATATATCCCAAGGATAATGAGAGACCAATATGCAGGAGCCAACCAATTCATTTTTACCAGACTGCGGAAACTCACGGCAATAAAGAAAACTGAGGTGACCAGACCACTACTGAGGAGCAGCAAAAGCTTGTCCTCCAGCCCGGTGAAGAGTTTGCGACCATATCGGATCAAGGTGGCAAACACCACGACAAACAAATAGGGAGATAAAATGAAGAACTGTGACCCCAGCAGCTCTCCAAAATGTTTCACCTTCCAGTGACCCATCCCTGAGGCGCGCTGAGAACCCTGAAATGCAAAGGACATCCAATCATGTTGAGCATTCCAAATTAGTACAGGTGAAAACACTAGGATTGCCAGAAATACGCTCAGATAAGGATGTGGTGTGAGTAGCCATCTCCTTTGCTTCGTTGAGATGATGGTAAAGAGAAAAACCGATGGTACCAGCAAAATCCCTGAATATTTACCCAACCAGGCCAATCCCATAAACAGACCCGCCACATACCACCACTTAGGATTTTCGGTCTGAACCAGTTTCCACAGCGCATAAATCGTGGCAGTCCAACAAAACAGTAGGGGTGTATCAGGTGTAATGACAAATCCATACAGTTCGAAAACAATAGATGCATTGAGTGCCAGTAAAGTCCAGAAAGTTTGGCGTGAATTGTCAAACATCTCCTGAATCATGGCTGCCCAGATGATGTTCATACCGAGATACCAAAGCACCGCGGCGAGTTTAATTCCAAATATGGTCTGGCCAAAAATTAAGGTGGTGAACCAGATGCTATAACTTGCCAGAGGGGGATGGTCAAAATAGGACAGAGCCAAATCTCTACTCCAGCTCCAATAATAGGCCTCCTGAGGTGTCAATGGTAAGATGAGGCCAAGGAACAATCGGAAGAGTGTAAATCCCAGAATAACCTTCCAGGCACTTGTTGGAATTCCTAAATAGCTTTCTTTTAAAGTGATCTTAGCGGACATGGAACGATTCCTATTCTGCTCTGGATTTGCTTCAGGCTAGAAGATAGGAATACGATTTCGTATGTCGACTGATATTGTTTTTAGTGTGGCAAAAAGAAGAGGTAGGCCTGCTATCCCCTGACAGTCAATTCACAGGGATTTAATCGCGACCGCTATTGTATTTGAGACGTTCTACTATGATGTTGCGATTTGATTTGCCCTTAAAAGCTTCCTGTGAGACAATGTCCTTGCGTCCAGGATAACCTGCTTTGGAGAGCGTGGTGAGTTGATCTTCATCTTCATCGTTGGGACAAAAGGCACAGGATTCGCCATCACCATCAAGCTCATGGGTAGCAGCGCATGAACTGTGGACTTTATTTTCCCCCGTGAGAATCAACGCAATACTCATGATGAGCATGGCACCACCAATAACACCAATGGTAAGGAGTAGTAACATCGTCAACCTTTCACTTCGTAACCTTCATCGCTTAAGTATACACGAAAACGGTCTCGATGTTCACCCTGGATTTCGATTTTCTCATTTTTTGTCGTCCCGCCGGCACTTACCAGGTTTTTTAGCTGTTTTGCCAGTGCCTTCATGTCAGGGACACCTTCCATATCGTATAAGATTGTGGTTGGTTTGCCTTTGCGTTTTTCCATACGCAACCGAACAATCTTGTTGCCACTCACCCGTCTGCTCGATGAGTGATCCTCGGCTGCATTGAAGCTCCAACCTTCGCCAACACTGATTCTATTTGATTTCTTACGGCTCATACGCGCATAATCTATGACTGACTCGTCTGAATAAAACAAAAAGGTCCCGAATGCATGCAGACAGGACCTCTTCAATCTAACATGTGGCTCGTAGCCAGTCGTTAGAGACTCTTTTTGACTGCTTCTTCCATTTCCTTAAGAACTTCAGTATTCAGAATGGAGGCCAGGGTAGGCATACCAATTTCCTGTAACTTATAGGTCACGCGCACTGAAGGTTTCTCAATATTGATGATGCGTCTGAGATCAATGGGAGTTCCAATAACCACAGCTTCACATTCAACCTGGTTAATGGTGGTTTCAAGATCTTTCATCTGTTCATCACCATATCCCATGGCGGGTAAAATTTGACCAATATCTGGATATTTTTCAAAGGTTTCAGAAAGTTTGCCAACAGTCCAGGGTCTTGGATCAACCAGACTCTCAGCGCCATATTTCTCAGCAGCTACCACACCAGCACCATATAGCATCTCGCCATGGGTCAGTGTTGGACCGTCTTCCACAACCAATACATTTTTACCGTAAATCACCTCTTCATCATCAACAGATACTGGTGATGCGGCATCAACAACGATGGCTTCAGGATTAACAATGCGGATATTCTCACGTACCGTGGAAATGTCATCAATATCGGCGGTATCAATTTTATTGATAACAATCACATCAGCCATGAGCAGGTTGGTTTCACCAGGATAGTACGTTAATTCGTGACCAGCTCTGTGTGGATCCACAACGGTGATCATGATATCAGGCATGTAGAATGGCATATCATTGTTCCCACCATCCCAGACAATTACATCAGCTTCTTTTTCAGCTTCTCTAAGAATGGCTTCATAATCAACGCCAGCATAGACGACCGTATTATTCATGATGTGTGGTTCATATTCTTCCATCTCTTCAATGGTACAATCATGTTTCTTAAGATCTGCTAGCTCGGCAAAGCGCTGTACTTTCTGCTTTACAAGATCACCATATGGCATGGGGTGACGGATTGCGACCACTTTTTTGCCCTGGGCTGTGAGATGATCACAGACGGCACGGGTAGTCTGGCTTTTACCACAGCCTGTACGTGCTGCACAAATGGCAATCACAGGTTTGGTGCTGGGAATCATAGTTGATTTGGCACCCATGAGACGAAAATCTGCTCCGGCATAATTCACGATTGCTGCTTTCGACATGACATAGTCATAGGGAAGATCACTATAGGCAAAAACAACTTCATCTACATCGAGATCGTAAATCAGATCTTCGAGTTCTTCTTCATCGTGGATGGAGATACCCTCTGGATAGAGACTTCCAGCTAATTCTGCTGGGTATTTTCTGCCATCAATATCTGGAATCTGCGTGGCGGTGAAGGCAACCACGTCATAGGCTTCGTTATCCCTGAAAAAAACATTGAAATTATGAAAATCGCGCCCGGCTGCGCCCATGATCAATACTTTAATTCGATCGCTCATTGTATCTCCTTTATGTAATTATTTCTGAATTGAAACAAAATTTACAACACGAATCTATGCAAATTTCCCGCCAATAAAGGCAAGTTTGTAATGCAAATATTATAATCTTATTTATAAATATGTATAGAGAATGTTAGGCTTAATTCAAGCCATCCATTCTTAAAACAATTATTTAGTAATTGTCTTTGCTACCTGGAACATTGGGGAACAAGTCTCCTTCTTCACGATATGCGAAGTTCGCCAACTCAGGATCTTTTTCCAACTCAGTGATAATTTTTGAAATTTCACCTTCCATATAGGCAAATTCCATTTGACGATAGAGCCGTTTCCGATAATCTGAGGCACCGGGGAAGCCTTTGAGATACCAGCTAAGGTGTTTCTTGATATAATTGGTTGCCCGATAATCACCCATAGCCACTGATTCCAGGTATAAATGACGATGGCATAATTTCACACGATCAATCAGTCGCACAGCCTCAGGTAAAATCCCAGTGCTGAGGTAGTCATTGATCTCTCGAAATATCCAGGGATTCCCCAGGGCTCTTCGCCCAATCATGACACCGTCACACCTTGTTTCATCAATCATACGCTTGGCATCCGCCGCACTTTTAATGTCCCCATTTCCGATGAGAGGAATACTGATAGCTTTTCGTGTTTCAGCAATCAAACTCCAATCGGCTTCACCGGTATACAGCTGCTTGGTGGTACGGGGGTGCAACGTGAGAGCTTTTATTCCAGCTGCTTCAAGGGCAGCCGCAGCTACAGGGGCAACAATACAGCCATTGTTCCATCCGGATCGGATTTTTGCTGTCACAGGGATTGAAACTGCTTCCACAACGGCTCTGGCAACCTCGTCCATGAGAGGCAAATCTCTTAAGATGGCGGATCCTGCTCCCCTTTTGGTAACCTTTGGAACAGGGCATCCAAAATTTAAATCAATGAGATCGGGTTTGACAATGTCTTCTATGTATTTGGCACTTTGGGCCAGGACTTCTGGAGTCTCACCAAAAATCTGAACCCCGATGGGACGCTCAGATTCTGTGAATTTCATCATATCCAGCGTCTTTTGATTCTCTCGGATGATGCCGTTGGCAGAGACAAATTCAGTATAGACCAGACCGGCGCCCTGTTCTTTGCAGAGCACCCGAAAGGGATGACCTGTCACACCAGCCATAGGAGCCAGCAGAGCTTTCGATTTCAATTGTATAGGTCCGATCTTAAACATCTCAGAACATGTTATTCAGCAGGGTCGCTGACAACAAATAAATTTCATCGTTTTAGGAGGAAGAATGGTGCAGATTAATCAGGTTGACACTTGCTTGATAAATTCCTCGCCTCGACTCAGGACTGAATCATGGTCTTCTGGTATATGGAGCTTATTCAACACATTTAGAGTGTACTCTCTCAAACTGCTTAGTGCATCAGGTGAAAACTCAGTTTGCCACTGATTTAATGAATAACCCGGCCAAATCTGGCTGTGCTGTTCATGGATATCTCGGTATTGAGCCAGGGTTGCCTCAGACAGGAGGAAGCTTCCACCGGGTCCCACTGAATGGATATCTTTCAATGGATCGTTATTCTCGTCCAATACAAAACCACTAGCAAATTGTCTAACCTGCCGAATCACTTCATCGGCGTAGACCACGGTGGTGGGTGAAAATGCCTGAGAATCAAAATTACCTCCAACAAAAGGAGCCAGACCAACCTTACCTATGGAATTGGTAAGATGGTTCATCCACAAAGTACCACTGGCCAATAAATCCGGTCCCCACCCAGTACCACTGCCAGAAGTTCCCGCGTGTGGAATGTGATAGTGATCCATCATCTCAGCACAAGCCAGGTTGACCAGCATGGTTTGAGAGGTATAGGCGGAAATCATATTCTGCATTTCAAAAACAGAAGGTAGACTCCCTAGAACGATTGGTGTCCCGGGTTTAATTAATTGAGAGAATACCAGACCTGCCAATAATTCAGCATTGAGCATGACCAGAGTGCCCTCAGCACTGATTGGCGCTGTGGCCCCTGACATCCCATAACTGGAGAAAATGAAAGGTAGACCTCGATCGATAGTGAAAAACATCTTGTCAGTGGTGTCCTCATTCAGCACCAGAGGTGTAATGGGATTAAAATAGGGGAGCACAAATGGTTTTTTAGATAGATCACCATGGAGGTGCTCCAACATGGTAATTGCCAGGTCAAATTGCTTTGGCTCCGATATTAATATGCTAAGAGGTTTGGTCGTATTGGCCATCATCTCCAGGGTGGCTAACACTTCACCAACCTGAGAATCGTCATTTTGGATTACCCCGGGAGTTGAAACAAGATCAAATTGGGTAAGCGTATTGCCAAGCGCCGTGGCCAGCTCAATATGTTTCCGAGTAAAGGGGGTGACAGAGTCATTGTCTGGATTCTGATACCAGGAGTTGGTTACGCCGATCCCATAAATTGTTCCAGATTGCTGATTCCCGCCCAAGGAGAAGGCCAGGCTTCCGTCCCTATTATACATATCGATTTTTGCAGGTGCAGAATGGAGGGATTGCTCCACTATTTCACTTGGAATCCGTATCAGATTGTCATCAAAAGCCCCACCAAGTGCTTCTGAGAATACTGCTCTGGCTCGTTCTGAATCTACCCGTATCCCTGTGTGAGACAGAATCAGAAGGGAGTCTTGATGAATTTTTAGGATTTGTTCTTTGCTAAGAACAGAAATCTTAGGTTGGATTTTATGCATATGCTCGAATTATGAATTCATCAGGAGGAATGAAGTCTCATAGATAGATTTATTTTTTAGCGTTTCTTGTTACCTTTATGCTGCTGGGATAGACGCCGTTGCTCTTTGCTGATAGCCTTCCACTTCTTTCTTTCTGCTTGTTCGGCCTGCACATCGGTCTTCCTATCGAGATAAGTGAGTTCTTTTTTTAATTTCAAATAATTATTTATTCTTTCCTCAGAAAGAACACCGCTTTCAACTGAAGCAATCACAGCGCAGCCAGGTTCTGTTTCATGGGAACAGTCTGAAAATCGACACCCCACGGCAATATCATCAATATCTGAGAAACTTTTGTCAAGATTGTCATCTTGCTGCCAGAGTTGGAGCTCGCGCATCCCTGGCGTATCTATCAACAATCCACCTGTGGGTAGAAATATTAATTCGCGATGGGTTGTAGTGTGTCGACCTTTGCCATCCTTTTCTCTTACTGAGGCTGTATGGAGGAGCTCATGACCCACAAAATGATTGATAAGCGTGGATTTGCCCACACCGGATGAACCTAACAGTGCGATAGTCTGGCCTGGAGCAATATATTGGTCCAGATCACTTAGACCAATTTGGGCTTTCGCGCTGACGGCATAAATGGGCACATTCTGGATTCTTTCCTGCAGTGATTCTATGATAGGCTCAGTCAATTCGACCAGATCAGACTTAGCCAGGATGATCACAGGTCTTGCCCCACTTTCAACCACAAGTGCAACATATCTTTCCAGGCGAGCTGGATTCAGATCAGTACCAAATGTTGATACTATCCACACCGTATCCAGATTGGTGGCCATAACCTGTTCATTGGTATTTTTTCCAGCTACTTTCCGGGAAAATGTGGATTTTCGTGGTAAAACACTGCGGATAGTGGCTTTACCTCGTACATCAGTATCATCCACAATCACCCAATCCCCTACAGCTGGTAATTCGGTTTGCTTGAAGGGAGCATGATAGAGTCTTCCGGCGGCTTTTGCTGAGATTTCAGCCTCACCAGTATGAACTTTGTATTCGCTGCGATGTTCAGAAATCACACGAGCAGGAATACCTCGATTATCCTCTGCCTGGGCTAATTTTTCAGCCCAAGTTTCATCCCAACCATAGTCTTCAAGACTCATCTATGTGCTTTCTTTTGTATCGGTTCAACCATGATATCTATTCATTTGAGTAATACAATCCATCTATGGCCTCAATTCTAAGCATACTGATGTGAAGAACCAGAAATAAATGATTTTCCAAACTGCGGGGAGATGTCTTCTAATCTGATCTCAAAAGTAATCTGCGAGCCGAGTGATATCCCGTGACGGTAAGATTACTAAAAAAGTAAGTCAACACGATGAGTGAGGGATATTTAACCAGAGCCGGTAATCCAGTTTTCATGAGTAAAGTTCCAAAAATGCCTATCATGATGACATGGATGATATACACCCCATATGAATTTCGGTTCATGTGAATCCACAGTTTACCTGGTTTATTAAAATACCTCCAGAAGGTACCCAACATGGTGTATAGCATGGCAAGGAGTGAGAGATTAAAAGTGAACCACCAGATGGTCCTGTATAGAGGTGTAACACTAAAACTCTCAGGATAAAAGAAGGGGTATAAACGGGCGAAGATGTGTATGGTAACCGGTATCCAGGCTATACCATTTGCAATATTATACAACATTTTCCTGGGGGGACTATTGAGGAACAGACCTTGTTTAAAGCTGCTGGCTCCCAGTAAAAATGCCATGAAATAAATCAGCAGTCGTTCATTTTCAAAATCCAAGAGGGGTGTAAGTGTCCAACTCCGCATTCCAAGCCACCCCCCAATGCTATAGCTATGCACAAATCCCCCGAGGCAGGCTGTCCAAATCCAGGCGTTGGTTGATATTTGTGGCACTTTAATCTTGGAATTTGAAAAAGCGACATAGACCAGATTGAACAGAAAGAGAACGGGCAGGAACCATAACCAGTTCTGGCTATTAGGGTTATTGAAGTGAAAGTAGTTTGTCCAGACCTCCTGGGGTAATCCTCGTGAATAAAGAAAAATGACTTTGTAAAGTGGAATTAATGTCAGCACTGCAATCAGCCAGGGAAGCATTAATCTTTTTAGTTTCCCTTTCAGGAAAGCTGCAGCGGTTTTGTTTTTCAGAGAACCTGGAACCAGATAGCCCGCGATAAAAAACATCAGAGGCATCACCATGATATCAAACATGATTCCTATGATACCCACCCAGGTGATGGTTGTTGGATCATCGACAATCCAGAACCAGCCCCATAGTCCAGCAGCTTCATACACTCCACCCACATGATAGAGCAATACCAGAAAAATTGTGAAAGTTCTCAAATTGTCCATCCAATAGAGTCTACCCGGATTTTCATTCTCTGCTGATCTGACATTCATCGATTTTCCCCCTTTGCTGCTAGCACTTTTTAAAGATCTTGCTACCAAGTATGACTCGACCTTATGAGTTTCATTTCGGATCAGACAAGAAGACTTTCAGTATCCCATCAATCTGGATATACTCAATGAACTTCGCGTGCTTTTTTCCCTGAACTTCAAGTTTTAGCCATTTCTCAGACAAATCAATAATTGTTCCCTTCGAGGGTGACGCAAATCCTTCGACGGGGCTAAAATGTATCGTAACGTGTTTATTCTTTAGTTCCTCAAGCATATATTGCTGATCCCTTATGGGTTAACATTGATTTCATGGGTGGATCAAATCCACGAGTAAATTGCCATTACTCGTCACTTATTTTCCCTCGATGATAATTTGCCCAGAAGAAGGTAGTTTTGGCCATTTCTTCAACACCAGGAATAGTTTCCTGTGGTGTTTTACTTCTTTTGATTCGCAAAAGAAATGCGATAGCTGCAATCAATAGGATTAGCAGACCAACGAGAACCATGATAAAAGTATTTGTATCAAAAATATTTAACAATTCTCAGCACCCCTTTCTAAACCACCAAAGAAATGAATTTCCATGATTTAACCCGCCCTATGTCAGGCAAACGCACTGCTTAGTTCATCAAGAATGTCCGAACAGCCCCCGCCCTGAATGTAATCAGAGTGATCCTGCACATTTTCAAATTTTCTACCGACGATGTTGGAGCATTCGAATTCATAATTGCTGACTGCTAAAAATTTCTCCATGGCCTCAAGAGCCGCTGGATTATTAAAATCTAGTTTCTCTCCAGGCTTCAGGTCCTTCAGCATGCCTTTCAGCCAAATCGCAGCGCCAAGAGCCCCACAGGCACCGCCACTTAGTCCAATGCCGCCTGCAAGGCCAGCAGCCATAACCTGATGCTCATCTGAAAGTCCCATTTTTTTGGCCAATAGTGCTGCGCAGCTCACAGGTTGCTGAGGTACGTCAACAACTTCTTCCGCAAGGGTAGACTCTATTTCATTGTAGGCTTCCGGAGCAAATTTCGCTGCCATGCGAAAACACCCTATGGTCCCACCTTTTAAAAGAAAAAAAGTCACCATTTCCAAGGTAGATGAACTCTTGTCAATATCGGTGATTTCAAGACAGTTCATATGCTCATTCAGAGCTTTAAACTTTTCAACCAACCTTTGTGATGATATCACTGCCTTGGTTTCTGCCTGGGCTCCAGCTCCAGAGAGCCTGTATGCTTCAGCTCCAGCAGCCAGGGCCGCACCCCATATCATTCCACACTGGTAGCCATGTTGCATGATACCACCAGCCAGTGACATTGATGCGTGCTCCTCGGAGGTCTTGCTATTATTAAATCCCTGGTTGAGAACTCTCAACAAAGTCTCTGATCAGGTACCTACCTTCAGGAATGCTCCTACAGCCCCCATTCCCGTAACATTACCACTTGTTTTAGCCATCATCTTTCCCCTTGTTTCTCTCTACCAGGCTTTGATTGCCAGGACAATATCAACTGGCAAACCGAACATGGACATCTCTGTCACACTTGATATATCAAAACCAATATCTTTGATAGATTGTTCAACATAAATAGGTCGACAATCTACATATTTATTGAAGTTTTTCTGAGTCCATTCATAAAGTTTGACCATAAAACCACTACGCGACTTTTTGGACATGGACACCATGCAAAGTCGACCTCCTGGTTTTAGTACTCGCTGACATTCTGATAGCACCACAGGAATTTCTGGGGTATCGAACAACTCTAATGTGAAACTTGAATAAATTGCATCAAAGGAATTGTCAGCATAGGGCAACTCTGCTGCATCTCCGAGACATAGCTCAACTGAATCACCTATCCCCGCCTTATGGAGTCTTGACTGGGCGACATCCAACATTCCCTGAGAGAGATCTACCCCATATATACTGCCTGTTTCCCCTGCAGCCCCAACCAGTTTCGTCAGGCATTGTCCCGTTCCAAAACCCACTTCCAGGACCTGCTCCCCTGTTTGTATATCCAGGATCTGCAAACCCATATCTTTATATTTTTTCTCGGAGAGACCTGCGAGCAAGTCATACCAAGCACTCATTTTATCATAACTTGCTCTGGCTTCTGCTTTAGACCGAGTCACTCTGTTAATGGGTGCTGGATTGCTCATATTGGTTATTCCAGGATGCTATTACCTTTTTAAAATGCTAATTTTTCCCTGTAACAAGGTCAATGATATTTGTCCCAGCAGAAGTTGCTCGGCGAGCCCACCGAACAAATCTTTGCGCCAGCCCCTGGATAATCTTGTCTCCACACCCAGGGTCAATTGTTCCAGATCGGATTTCGAAGCTACCAGTTTTGGTGCCACGTTATTTTTCTCACAAATCTGGGTGAGCAGAGCACGTAAAAGCACGATTGCATCACCATTTATTACCTCGTCCAACGAAGTATCCTGAACTGGCGGACATTCTGAGATGGGCAATTCCCTGACTTTATGAATCCTTTTAAGAATTTCCTCTCCAGTCCTTCCCTGGGCATTACCACCAATCCCCCTTGCACGTCCCAAATCCTTCAGACTCTCTGGAGGGTTGGAGACCAGGTCACGTAAGGCAAGATCCTTGATGACCCATCCTCGAGGTATGTTCTGCGTTTTCGCCCGTTCTTCGCGCCAGGTGACCAATTCATGGAGCATTGCCATTCTATGTGGTGTCATATTCCGTAATTTTAATTTCCTTGCCTGAGTTTCTGGGTTGAAATCAAAGCGCTTTTTATCCGACAACTCCAACATTTCCTCTGCCACCCAACTCGCTCGCTCTTGTTTTTCAATTTTGCGTTGCAAATGCTCATATACAGAACATAGATGAGTCACATCGGCCTGGGCATATTCAACGTGACGATCTCGGAGGGGTCTTTTTGTCCAGTCAACAATCTGTGAACTTTTATCTATTCTGGCTTTGGTAAATGTTTTGACCAATTGAGCATAAGAGACTTGATCTCCAAAGCCGCAAACCATGGCTGCAATCTGTGTGTCGAATACTGGAGTCAGTGACAACTTGAAATCATTCCACAGAATGACCAGGTCTTGTTCAGCTGCGTGGAAGACTTTTACTATTTTGGGGTTCTTGAGATATTGGATCAGAGGTTCAAGATCAATATCCGCCAGGACATCGATAACTGCAGCATGGGAGCCATGAGCAATTTGAATTAAACAGAGTTGAGGGTAATAGGTTTTTTCAGAAAGAAATTCTGTATCCAGCGATACATAGGGAGGCGTTCCCAAATCTTGAATGAATTTGACTAAATCCGGAGTATTGTTGATCAGCAACTTGATGTATCTCCTGTTTACTTTCATTCAATGTAGCCTGAAGCAGACAATTTTCCGAGAAAGCTCTTGTTCAGCTTATGCATGCATGTGAGCTGGCGTAAGTTTTTCTATTAATCGACTCACAAACTGCAAAATCAGTCACTTCACAAGCTCGGATGAAATATTCTTTGACACAGGGACATGTCCGTCTATATTTGCGCGCTTTAGAATGGGAGTATGAAAATGGCAAAACGATGTGATGTATGTGGAAAAGGTCCAGTTACGGGCAACAATGTGAGTCACTCACACAAAAAATCTCGTCGCAGATGGTTACCTAACCTGCAACGTGTTCGTGTTTCTGTTGATGGACAAAACACACATAAAAAAGTTTGCACGAGTTGTATCAAGTCAGGAAAAGTTGTAAAAGCTGCCTGATTTTTTCCAATATCTAGAAAAAATTTAAAAAGCTCTGTGAATCGGAGCTTTTTTTGTACCAATACCTCCCGCGATAGGTAGATTTTTACATGTCTATAAATCCTCAAAAACAAGTAACAGCGATATGACTGAAACTGAATTAACCACTCCTCAATCTCCGAGCCCTATTACAAGCGATCAGGTCACTCCAGCTCTGGCATGTTATGGGATATCCAAACGATTTAAAACCATCCAGGCACTGGATGATGTGAGTATTAGCGTTCCCCGGGGATCCATATTTGGATTCCTTGGACCAAATGGAGCTGGAAAATCTACCTTGATCAGAGTGGTCGCCGGTCTTATTGCAGCTGACAAGGGACACTTTGATATCCTGGGCAACTCCAGCCTTAAGGGACATGGGGTCCGCAAAGATATGAGTGCGCTGGTGGACAGAGCGGATTTTTATAAGAACCTCAGTGCCTATCAGAATATGAAGATCCTGGGAAGAATCACAGGACATGATAGTGATGAACATATCAACGGACTATTAGACCTACTGGGATTATATGAACGTCGTAAGGATAAGGTTAAAACTTTTTCCCAGGGTATGAAACAGCGTCTGGGTTTGGCCCAATCACTTCTCCCAGATCCAAAACTCCTGGTTCTGGATGAGCCTACCACTGGCCTCGACCCCCAGGGTATGCATGAGATACGAGATTTTATTCTGAAAATAGCGGCTGAACAGAATGTCACGATATTTCTGTCCTCCCACCTCCTCCATGAGGTTGAGCTGATATGTTCTGATATTGCCCTCATTTTTAATGGTAAGCTGGCTACCCAGGGATCCATGCAGAAAATCTTTCGCGAAATAGATAATGTGACAATTGAGCTAGAGGTTGAGGATTCGAAAACCACTTTGGCCTTTCTGGAGAAGACCGATCTGGTTACTCAGATTACTCCCCTGGCCAATGCCATCAGCATAGAGATTCACTACAATAAAATTCCAGAGCTCATACGGCTCATGTCTGCTGCCAAGATCAATATCTTCTCAGTTTCTCAGCGGAATCGTCTGGAGAATTACTTTCTCTCACTTATGGAGGGAAGATGATACTCGTTAAACTCACTCAGAACGAACTTTACAAGATTTTCTCGCTGGTACGCTCGTATATAGGTATCATCTTGTTTACAGGTATTGTGCCCCTCATCCTCTGGGGCTATGGCATGGGTACCTCACATATTGAAGGTCAGATCGAGAGTTCCGTCTCAGATATGTTCTTTATCGAGGGCTCGCCAACCAACGGTTTTACAGCAGCATATTTTATTATGAATTTCTTCTGGATACATATCCCGTTTTTACTGGCACTGGTTGGTGGTGATATCTTTGCCGGGGAACATGCTAATGGGACATTCCGCGTCTATGCAACAAGACCTATCTCGCGGGTAAGTATTTTCACATCCAAAGTTCTTGCAACAATGATCTATACCTTCATCTTTGTCTTTTACTTTGGGCTACTCACACTGGGGCTGGGATTGATCTGGCATGGTGGTGGTGATATGCTTGTGTTTCACAATGGCGTACTCATTCTGGAGTCCAGTGATGCGCTTGTGAGATTTTTTATAGCCTACTTCTTCTCATTTATGAATATGGTCCTGGTGAGTTCCATCGCCATTTTCTTCTCAACCATGGTGAGAAATGCCGTAGGTCCAGTGATTGGAACCATGGCGTTGATCATTTTTATTCTTATGGTTTCGTCTCTCCCCCTTGAGGTGTTCAAGGGTATTCAACCCTATCTCTTTGCCACCTATTTTTCCAACTGGGAGCAAGCATTTTTTGATCCAATCCCATGGGGTGATCTATTCAGGGGTCTTGGGCTTGTTGCCTCCAACATCGTTATGTTTCTTGGTATTGCACTTATCATATTCCGTAGAAAGGATATCCTTTCATGAGTCATATATATAAAAGTATGCTGATTATCATCATGCTAGGCCTGTCTGTGGGCTCATTGGCCCAGGACTACCCTAGCCAGCAAGAGTTACAGGATCTCATGCTTGGAAACTGGGAGCGCATTGAAGATTATGAAGTAGATATTAAGCTTGCCCTGGACATTCCAGGTTTTCGTATGCCCTCTCGGAAAATTCATTACATGTATAAATCTCCTGATAAGAGCAAGGTCGAGGTGAAAGGATTCGCCATCGTACCAAAACAGGGCATTCAACCCTTCTTTATTTTTTTAAGGGATTCGGTCTCCCTCCAGATTGTAAATGACACCCTGGTAAACGGGGAGTCCCTATTTGAAGTTAGCCTTGAAGACACATTTATGAATGAACTCGGGACTATAAACTTTTTTGTAAATCAAAATACGGGAAATATTGCTGAAGCCTGGGTGGTTCATGAGGGTCAGGAATTTTTCCGACTTACTTCTGAATATGAGCAGGTTGATGGCATCTTTTTGCCTACATCTACCTCCATTAAAATGACCTTCCCACCTGATTTTAAAAACCTTCAACGTCTTGGTAAAAAACCAACTGACATGCGGGATTTCGATGCAAGTATGACAGATGAGTGGCTAAACGGCTCTATCAGTATTGAATTTAAAAATTATAAAGTCAATCGTGGTATTCCAGACTACAAGTTTGAGGATGAAACTGAAGACGCCATCCAGGACTAAATCCCCTTTTTCCGCGCTTGTTTTTTAGCTAACATTTTATCCAATAATTTGACCGAAATCTCTGGATTTGGGTTGAGTTTCATATCACAGCAAATACATTACTTTGCTTTTAATCTTGAAGGAGAAACTATTGCGAAAAGCAGTTGTAGC
>JABMQQ010000116.1 GCA_013202495.1 Fidelibacterota bacterium
CATGCTATTTGTTCTGAGTTGCTTTGACAGGATACATCTGCAGCATATGCTCCCCCATCAGAGAAATCAATGCTGATTACACCACTAAGCGTTGTGACTTGTTTAGGTGTTTCGCTTGGACTCATTGATCCGTGACCCAATTGTCCAGTCCAGTTACCTCCCCATGTCCAAAGAGTTCCATCGGGTTTTACAATCGCATAATCTATATCTGTCTCAAGCTGCCCTTCGAATCCTTGCGGAATTTCAACCTCTGTTGACTGGGGATTTTGACAGGCAACCAGAATCGTGATACTAAGTAGTACTATTAATTTCTTCATAAATCCTTGAACGTCTTTCCTACGCCCCAGGCTTAAGCTGCTTCCTGAAACAGACTCGCATATCATCGCAAATAAACCATCTTAACGACACTAGAATGATCACTTGCTTGTAACCTCGCGAAGTACATTCCTGCTGCTACCTGGTGTCCGTCTCGATTGGTTCCGTTCCAACCAACGCTGTAGCTTCCTAATGCTTGACGTGTTGAGACCAATTTCTGTACTTCTCTTCCTGCGATGTCATAAATGGTTAGTGAGACTTCTGATTGCTCAGGAAGATCATACTCGATTGTTGTTGAGGGGTTGAAGGGGTTTGGGTATGAGGACAGGAAAAAAGCTTTTGGTGTTTCGAGATTTTCTTCTTCAACATAGAGTAATGTGCTCCCCCCATAGTAATAAAGATAAGAGTTCTCTGCAGTTCGTACTGCTATTATGCTGTGTGGGTTAGAACCATCATTAGTAATTCTATGATGTACAACATCTGTCGTTTCTTCAAATTGAATAATTGTGTCTACCTCAACAATTCCCCAATCATTAAGACTCAGTCTTTTTTGCACTAATCCCTTCCAATTACTCTGATTGTAAGACGAATTGTCTCTCAGAATTGGAATTTGAAGTATTAGGTTCGAATCTGTTATTGTTGAACGAGTTTTCGACAAATATTCCAAATCTTCTTCAGTGCTGGAAAGAACTAGTTCGTCTATTGATTCCATTGTGTAGGGGTTAAAAGACCAGAGGCGTAATTCATCCTCTCCAGGAAGTTTATAAATGGCTGCAAATGTACTATCGATAGTATGGATAATTATATCTGTAGCATTGCCATCAATTCCAGAGTTTAGTTGTGCAATCACACTATCATTATTAACGCAGATGAAGGAATAGATGGAAGCTGATTGTTCGGTCTTATAGAAAGCACAATAGATATTATCAGTTTCTAGCTTCGCATCAGAAAAGTACCACTTATGACCGAAGACAGGTGATTCAAACAATGTATCTCCTACCATCATGCTTGTGGTGTCCCCCCAGGTACGCTCCGAGAATAAAGCGTAATCACTAAGAAAATATAACATAGTTGGACTATCCCAATCTTCAAGACCCATAATAAAGGAAGAGGCTTGTGTTGAATCTATTTTCCATGTTTTCGGTACCCACATATCCATTCCGTCATACCAACCATGATATTGCGTCCAGCGGTCTGTATTTTGTGAAAAATCAAAAGTTTCTAGCTGATAATCGCTGTATGGAGGAATGTCCCCATAACCCCTGATTAGAATCTCAACAGACATGCCTGAATATGAACATACTATTGGATCCCCTGCGCCACCCATTCCATAGTACACACCAAGCTCATGACTAATGCCTGGGTCAATTTCAGAATATTTTTTGAGGAAGTATTGAGGCCAATCACCATCAACTAAAAGTGAATATACTGTTACAAATTCACCAGACTCTAAAATCAAGCAATCGAAGTTATTGTAGGAATGATCGAATGTGTAACGATCGTCTCTGTCAAAAGTCTCCAGGGTATAGAGGTCGCTAGAGAACAATGAACACGTTGTGGCAAAAAGTATTGCTAATAATCTCATTTCGTCTCCTATAATTCAATACCTATAACACTCTAGGCTTAAGCTGCTTCTCATGAAGGCATCGCTTTGTACGTTAACTGTATCCGTCCAAATCATTTTCATTAAGCACTCCCTTGCGTGTGAGTCAGCTTGAAGCTTTTGATATTTGCTAAAAGGGCCTCCGTATTAGGGCTTGAATCCAAATTATGGAAACTTCCCACCGTGTTTTAGGTTCTTTTTCAAACCAAGGAGGCGCATATGTATTATTCCGGTATCGATTTGCACAAAGATATGTCTTTAATCACCACAATCAATGAG
>JABMQQ010000117.1 GCA_013202495.1 Fidelibacterota bacterium
AAGAAATTTTCCAGTGTGGATGATTTAATAAAACAATTAGAAAATGATAAAAAAACGTGTATAGCGATAATCGAAAATTATCGGGATGTCTGAAGGAGGACACATGTCAATAACAAACGAAGAAAAGGCTGCTCTCGTCAAGGAATATGGCGAAAATGAGAAGGATACTGGATCAACAAGTGTTCAGGTTGCCATTCTCACGACTCAGATT
Source organism: Fidelibacterota bacterium (assembly GCA_013202495.1). Taxonomy (GTDB): domain Bacteria; phylum Fidelibacterota; class UBA8477; order UBA8477; family JABMPR01; genus JABMPR01. Next base: position 212 of record JABMQQ010000117.1, read on the forward strand.
AGAAATCTGACCGAGCACTTGAAAGCCTACAAGAAAGACCACCACAGCCGCCGCGGCTTGCTCAAAATGGTTGGGCAACGTCGCCGCCTGCTACGCTACATCCAGAAAAGTGATGCAGCTGAATACAAGGCTTTAATAACGAAGCTTGGTATACGTAAATAGGAATTGGAGATATTTTGATTAAAAAAGAAATGATGCTGGGCGGACGTACGCTTAGTCTTGAAACAGGTCGTATGGCCAGACAAGCTGGTGGCTCCGTGCTCGCCATGTATGGTGAGACCGCTGTCCTCGTGGCAGCTACTGCATCAAAAAATGAAGACAATAGCAGGGATTATTTCCCACTGCAAGTCGAATATAGAGAAAAAGCATATGCTGGTGGAAAGATTCCCGGTGGCTTCTTCAAAAGGGAAGCAAGACCTTCTGAGAAAGAGATTCTCAGTTCTCGTATGACGGATAGACCTATTCGTCCACTTTTCCCAGATAGTTTTAATAATGAAACTCAGGTTATGATAACTGTGGTTTCAAGTGATGGTGAGAATACAGCTGACTCATTGGGTACTATTGGTGCCTCCTTTGCTCTGTCGATCTCCGATATCCCTTGGAATGGTCCGGTAGCCTCAGTTCATGTAGGTCGTATTGATGGCGAACTCATTCTCAACCCAACCTATGCCCAGGCTGAAGAATCAGAAATGGATGTTACCATTACTGGTACTGCAACTGATGTGGTTATGGTTGAAGGTCAAGCGAATGAAGTATCTGAAGAGGTCATGGTTGAAGCACTTGTCTTCGCCCAGAAAGCCATTTCAGAAGTTGTGGCTTTCCAACAGAGTATCATTGATGAGATCAAACCAGTAAAACGTGAACTCAAAGTGGATGAGACCAAAGAAGCTATCGTTGCTGATGTGGATGCTGCCATTGATGAAGCCGTCCTTACTGAATTGAACTCAATTGTATTGAAAACAGAACGACAAGATGCACGTGGTGTGGCCAAAGACGAATTCGTTGCCAAGTACGAAGAAACATATCCTGATCACCTCAAAGTGGTTGGAGAAGTTTTTGACAACCGTCTTAAAGCCAATATTCGTGAAAGAATTATGGCCAAAGGCAGCCGCGTTGATGGTCGTGGATTGAAAGAAATCCGTCAAATCACCGCCGAAGTCGGTGTCTTGCCCCGTGTCCATGGATCAGCTCTCTTTACCAGGGGCGAAACCCAGGCATTAGTAGTTACAACATTGGGTACCAAGTTAGATGAGCAAATCATCGATAATGTTGATCAGGACTATAAAAAGTCATTCTATCTCCATTATAACTTCCCACCCTATTGTGTAGGTGAGACAGGTCGTGTTGGTTTTACCGGTCGTCGTGAAATTGGTCACGGAAACCTGGCTGAGCGTAGTCTCAAACCTTTCCTTCCTGGTAAGGAAGATTTTCCTTATACAGTACGTCTCGTATCTGAGATTCTTGAGTCTAATGGCTCTTCTTCCATGGCAAGTGTTTGTGGTGGATCATTAGCTCTTATGGATGCTGGTGTTCCAATCAATAAAACAGTTGCAGGAATCGCCATGGGACTCATCAGTGACGGAAAACGCTTTTCTGTCCTTTCTGATATCCTTGGAGATGAAGATCACTACGGTGATATGGATTTCAAGGTCACAGGAACAAAAGATGGTATCAATGCTATCCAGATGGACCTCAAGATCGAGGGTATCAGTGCTAAACTCATGACTGAAGCTTTGATTCAGGCAAAAGAAGGTCGCGAGCACATCATTGACATCATGGAAGCAGCCATGCCAGCTGCACGTGAAGAACTTTCCCCACATGCTCCTAGATTCATTACAATCAGAATCAAATCTGATCAGATTGGTGATGTCATTGGACCACAGGGTAAAATCATCAAAGCCATCCAGGCTGATACCGGCGCAACTGTCGAGATCGATCAGGAAGGTATTGTGTTTGTCTTTGCAGAAACTGCTGAAGGCGCCGAAGCCGCTGCTGAACGTATTAACGGAATCGTCCGTGTACCTGTAGCAGGTGAAGAGTTTGAAGCCAAAGTAGTACGCCTCATGTCATTTGGTGCTTTTGTTGAATTTCTACCTGGCAAACAGGGACTGATTCATATCAGTGATCTGGAATATGCTCGCGTGGAAAAAGTTGAAGATGTTCTTAATATCGGTGACACCGTCAGAGTAAAATTGATGGAAGTTGACGACAGCGGACGCTACAACTTGAGTCGCAAAGCACTTCTCGAAATGCCAGAAGGTTACGTGGAACCACCAAAGAGACCTCGTCCACAACGTGATAACAATCGCGGTGGTGGCAGGGATCGTGGCGGTAGAGATCGCGGACCTCGTCGGGATAACAATCGTCGGTAAATTGCTGAAGTGACCTCACTTCGTAAGCAAACGACACTATCGAATGGACTGACCATCGTTACTGAAACGGTGGACACAGTCCGTTCGGTGGCTTTAGGCATCTGGGTGCGAGCAGGGAGTCGGTATGAACCTGAATCCCTGGCTGGCATCTCACATTTCCTGGAGCATACTGTTTTTAAGGGCACCAAAAATCGGTCTACCTTTGAAATAGCTTCATCTCTGGAGAGTGTAGGTGGACACCTCAATGCCTTTACTACCAAAGAGTATACCTGTTATCATGCCAGATTTCTCAGTGAATATCTGGAGGAGGCAGTCGATGTGCTCTCAGATTTATTACTTCATCCTACTTTTCCATCAGCTGAAATAGAGCGTGAAAAATCTGTTGTTCTGGATGAATTGCGCGATAGCAAAGATGTTCCAGAAGAATTAGCCTTTGATACCTTTGAAGAATTCCTCTATCCTGATAACTCTATTGGGAAACCCATTCTGGGAAATGAGACATCTATCAATGGCTTCACGCCTGAAGCATTGACAGCATATCTGGATCAAAACTACAGCCCGGAAAACACAATTATCGTTGCTGCTGGTTTTGTAAATCACGACGCACTGGTAAAGTTGATTGAAGATAGATATGATCGCCCTGGATCAGGTGCCAATAATTTTGAGTCTCTTGAAGCATCAAGTTATGTTCCTGGTAAGGAAATCAGAACCAAGGATATTCAACAAAGTCATCTCATCACTGGCTTACCTATATTTTCTGTATTTGATGAACGGCGTTATGATATTGCTGTACTTAATTCCATCCTCAGTGGAGGAATGAGCTCCAGATTATTTCAAAATATTAGAGAGGCTCATGGTGTTGCCTATCAAATATTTTCTTTTGTCAACCTGTACCGTGATACAGGTTCTTTTGGTGTATATCTAGCTACGGACCCAGTAAAGCGGGATCTTGCAGTTGAACTAACCCTTACTGAGCTTGAAAAAATGGTCAAAGATCCTGTGAGTGATGCCGAACTTGAAATGGTAAAGGCACAATACAAATCTGGGATTGTCATGGGTGATGAATCCATGGAGAGACGTATGATGCGTCTGGGTCGCCAGCAGATATATTATGGTGAGAATATTGGTCTAGATAAATTTCTTAAAAAGATTGAAGCGATTGATGTGGAAAGAATTCAAGTCTTGGCACGAGAATTGTTCAATCCAGATAAGTTTTTTACTAGCATTTTGGAACCGGCTAACGCAGTCTAGAGGACCGTCCCCAGGGGCGTTCGAGTTCGAGGTTTTCGAGCGTGGACATGCACTACCATCCAAGTATTATCATAGGAGGCGAATATGATCGTCGGAGTACCCAAAGAAATCAAAACTAATGAAAATCGTATTGCAATGACTCCAGGTGGCGTTGAATCCTTGGTTGCCAACGGTCACAAAGTCATTGTAGAGGACCATGGTGGTATCAACAGTGGATTCACCAATGAGATGTATATAAAAGCTGGTGCTACTATCGAGCCTGACGTTGATAAAATCTGGGCTGATGCTGACATGATTGTGAAGGTCAAAGAGCCACAGGCAGTCGAAATCGCTCGAACCAGACCTGGGCAGATCGTCTTCACCTACTTTCACTTTGCAGCAGATGAAGCACTCACACGAGGTTTTCTTGAAACCAATGCCTGGGCAGTCGCTTATGAAACAGTTGAGAACAAGACCAAAACACTTCCGCTTCTAGAGCCCATGAGTGAAGTTGCAGGTCGCATGGCAACTCAGGAAGGTGCTCGCTTTTTAGAGCATAAGAGCGGTGGAAGAGGTGTCCTCTTAGGCGGTGTACCAGGTGTTAAACCAGGTACAGTGCTAGTCCTTGGTGGTGGCACTGTGGGAACCCACGCGACTAAAATTGCTGCCGGTATGGGTGCCAATGTTTATATCATGGATATCAATCTGGATAGACTTCGTGATCTTGACGATTTTATGCCAAAGAATGTTACCACTATTTATAGCACACCAGCAAATATTCGTGAATTATTACCAACTGTTGATTTGGTTATCGGTGCAGTACTTCTGCCTGGAGCAAAGGCTCCCAGGCTTATCACGCGGGATATGCTGAGTCTCATGAAGAAGGGATCAGTAATCGTTGATGTCGCTGTTGATCAGGGTGGGTGTGTCGAAACCTGCAAACCAACAACGCACGAAGATCCAACTTTTGTAGTAGATGGTGTTGTTCACTATTGTGTTGCCAATATGCCTGGAGCAGTTCCCTATACTTCAACAATTGCATTAACAAATGCAACCCTGCCATACGTTATAAAATTGGCCAACAATGGTGTCGAAACCGCCCTTAAAGCTGATGATGGTTTTGCTCTAGGTCTAAATATGATAGATGGCAAAGTAACTTGTGAAGCTGTTGCCGAAGCTTTTGGTCTGGAGTATACTCCTTTAGATCAGGTCTTGAGCTAAATTTTGTCATTCCCTGTTTATAACAGGGGCCTGGTATATCACAAGGTCTCTGAACAATTTGAGTGGGGAGTAACAACAACAACACCGCAACAATTTAGAACCCAGATGCTGGAACTCCGGCGTCTGGGTTTTTCATTTTCCCGGATTAAGGATTATGATCCATCCCTAAATCAGATATTGATCACCTTCGATGATGGGTACTCCTGTATTAATGAATACGCGGCACCTGTTCTGGATGAAGTTGGTGGCCTGGCTACCGTATTTGCCATCACTGACTATGTGGGGAAGAAGAACAGCTGGGATTATTTTCCTGAGAGTAAACAGGTCAGTCATATGAACTGGTCTGAACTTCGAAGCCTCCATGAGAAAGGGTGGGAGATTGGCTCTCATGGGAAAACCCATCGACGTCTCATCGCCATGGATCATAAGAAAATTAAAGATGAATTGGTGAGTTCGAAGAAACACATTGAAGATCAGTTAGGAAGTGAAGTAACAACGTTTTGCCCACCCTTTAATGCCTGGAATTCAGATCTCTTGATTCAGATTGAAGAAGCTGGCTATACCAAAGTCGCGATTTCCTACCCGCTTAATGGATTACCCAAATGGGGGGGGAGCTTCATTCCTCGTCTCGGTGTTTATCTGCATGATAGCAAACCATTGTTCCTTGCAAAATTATTTGCCAATCCATTGGCACCCCTGGAGATTCTCCAACAACAGTTGATTAATATCGCTGGGGATGGCAAGATTCTGGAGAATTGGTTAAAACCCTTAAAAACCTCATCATAAAAACACCCGACTTAAGTCGGGTGTTTTACATAAACATGATCAATTAGGTGCGGAGAGAGTGAGATTCGAACTCACGGTACGTTGCCGCACACACGCTTTCCAAGCGTGCGCCTTAAGCCACTCGGCCACCTCTCCA
>JABMQQ010000118.1 GCA_013202495.1 Fidelibacterota bacterium
CTAATTCACTTGACTTTATCTACAGTACCTTTGTTATACCACGGCCCAATTGTACCCTTCATCTTCGCTACCCAGATGTTAAATGCTGAGAAGGGTCGTAGTCTCCCACTCAACAATGCTTCATTTTGATTTAAAAATTCAATATGTCTATTCAAATGGTTGTCAAACATTCGCAACTGAGGAAGGAGTTTTTCCCTTTCTTCAACAGATTCAAGATGTGAAAGAATTGGCTCGGGCAACTCCAGTGCTGCAGGCTGATGAGAACAAATTGCATTTTTTAATTTCTCAGACATAAAATACCAGCCATTTGATTCATTGCTATTGTTCGTTTTATACCGATAGATGGCTATATCTACAAATTCACCATATTCATAATGCACATCGAGTGAGAAGCGCCCCTTTCTATAATCCACATGGCTTTCATATGTGATTTGCCATGCTCTCGGATTAGAAAAACCATAACTCTCACAAAGGAAAGAGAGACGATTGAAAATCAGTTCTTTAAATAAATCCAACTAGAGTATTCCTCCGATGGTATAACGCTTTAGGCTTGAGCTGCTTCCCGAAACAGACTCGCTTGATAAATTTTTTGTATCCATCCACATCATTTTAGTTTGGTACTCCCTTGCGTGTGAGTCCGCTGTATGCTAGGAGGTAACACTTTCTCGCTGTTAATAACTTTCGTTTACAATCTCATGAATTCTATATACAATTGAATCCAATATTACAGGATAATCGATAATTGGTACCTCAGTACATTGAAATACGCGGACAGTTGTTGAATATGAATTATTATTATCAATTAATTCGACTGTTAATGGATTGGGAGGTGGATAATGATCTCTTACATTTTCACAAATTGAATCACCGGGAGTGCAATCATAAATAGTCACTAAATCTACAAACTTGCTATTGATCATAAATTGACGTAGGTCTTCAATTTCACTTTCTAGTGCTTGTTTTTCAATAACTTTTGAATCAGTATATAAGTAATCAGTAGTAATTACTATCTTGCCACTATTGTCAATAATAGTCTCAGTAATAGATGGGTTCACACCTCCACCATACCAACCCCCTTTATATATAATTGTAAATGTTTCCTTATTGGGATCTGAGCAAGTTGTCATTAGTAATAATGAAATAATTAAAAACATCAATGATTTATTCATTCTATTGCCTCCTAACTCTCTAAGTTTAACCTGCTTCCTGAAACAGACTCGCTTGATAGGTTAATTGTATCCTGGTTTGTCATTTTCACCGTTCACATCCTTTGTCTGAGTCCGCTCTAAGCTTTTGATATGCCGATGTTTTGTTTTCTCAAAAACTGAATACTATACGTATTCCTAATGAAGATTTACGAGCATCACTAGTCAGCAATGCTGGTGTGACTCTCATTGTTTTAGGACCTGACTTTTTCCAAGTATAAACACCTGATAGAATAGTTGCAGAGCCACTCAAGGCTAAAAGGATTGGGTATTGTGATTCTGAGTCAAATGCTGTTCCAACCAATATTAGCCCCGTCCCGAATCCTATTCCTGCTAAAGTCCTACTCGATCTTCCTTCTGCAGCACTATATACATTGATACCTGTGATCAGACCACCACACAACGATCCCACCATCTCACCGCTTTGACGCTTGGAATAATCCTTCTGGATGCCAACATCTCCATAAGCTGTTGTAAAGAGAGTCAAAACGACTGCCAATACTTTTAGATTGGATTTAAATCTCATTTGTCTTTTCTCCCTATCCTTCAATTTGCCAATGATCTATTAAACGTGCTAGGCTTGAGGTGCATCCATATGCAGACTCTCTTGGAAAATCGTTGTATTCATATTAATGGCCCCGCGCAGTATTTGAATCGTACTCAAATGTATTTTTTTTGACTATTTAATCAACGAGTAAGTCTGGTTCTTAATCTGTAAGTTTTGTCTGATCCCTATTTATTATGAATATACCAGCCTATTCAAAATTTAGAACAGTATCAATATTCACTTCGCCAAAAGCCAAAAAGAGCAGTCTTTGCTCAGTGTTTTCTAGTAGTGGCAGATCAATTGTGATAATTTCAGCGTGTATTACTTGATAACACTCTTCTCCAGAGCTTCTTGACTCTAACTCAATTGTCCAGGCACTATCCGCTTTCGCCACATTCGTACTCTTGTGTGAAAAACAGGGGTTTGGTAGGCTAATTGTACATTCAAGAGTTACACTATTGGAACTATTCCTCCAGATTCTATCAATAGAGTCTACACTAGCCCAACTTATATACCCCATACCCTCCTCTGGTGAAAGCACGTTACACCTAGTAATAAATGTTAGCACAGATACTAATAGGATCAATGACTTCATATAGTTTGATCTCCTACCCAATTCTAGGATATCTCCCTCTTAGTGTCAGTCGGCTTCTAAGGTGTACTCAGTTCCTGGGTCAGGGCTTAACTCAGTTAATATTAGCTTCTGACTCTCGAACGAATAGGAATACCGGTCATCGGATAGGTATAGGTAGGAAGCCTCTGCACATGCTATTTCTGTACAGCTAAATCCAGAGATTGAAAGAGTATTATTGTCTATAATTTCATACTCAGCAGAACAATTATTGCATGCATTCTGACCATTTAACACGCCACTCTCCTCAAATTCAAGCCAATGATCATCCGGTAGACTTGATAGAGTATTTGAATTCACAGATAATCCTTTAGAATTTATGTGTGATGTAAGTCTCCATGTTTTACACATAACCTCTGTCTCAAACTGAGTTGAGTCATCGCCCTGACATGCACAAAGAAAAACTATAAATATTGTCACAAATATATCAGTTCTCAAATTCAATTTACCCCCTCAAGCCCTTCACTTCTCGTCTCAATCATTCCTACACCGATTACTCTATTTTAAACTGATTTGAGTAGAGTTCTCCCATAGACAGTCGAAACGTTCCAACGTCCTCTAACCATTCCGCTGGTAAATTATATTCAAAATATTCACCCGTTTGAACTGAGTCCACGAGGGTTGGACAAAGATAAGACATATAGAAAAACCACTGATCCTCCGACCACTCCCCATCTACTTTCTGCTGATAAAACATTTCTAAATATTCCCCACAGCGGAGACCGAAATTGAAAATGTCCTCAGAGTCGTTGTTTATCCTTACAGAAATTGTATCAGAGGATAAATATTGTGATCTCGTCGTTGACAAGTTAACTGAATCATCATTAGTATTTGGGTCAGTACAACACCCCAGCATAATTATTATGGCTGGGGTTAAACCGTATATAAGAAACCTCCTCCACTGATTTGAAGTCGCATCTTTCGACTCATATATATTCTGTATAGTTATCACCATTTTGTTTCATGTAAATACTTGCAAGTGATATGCCAGTGTTTTCGAAGTTTCAGACCAAGGGATTGAATATGTGGTGGTGCCCTCACCAAAGGGATGAATAATATAATCCTATTAGCGCATCCATGGTGAAATCGTCATCGTAGACCTTCAGATAACTGAAACAAATTTCAGCTTTCTGAAATTTCGACAATGCATTTATTCTCAGGTCTAGTTTTTTATATGCTCTATTATTAGCAAATGATAACCTACTTTATGTCGAGTCTCGAATGAAACTACCTGACTTGAGTAGTACTTATAGCGGCAATAAAAAAGGCCAGTGAAACTGACCTTTTTATGTACTCCGGACAGGGCTCGAACC
>JABMQQ010000119.1 GCA_013202495.1 Fidelibacterota bacterium
CCAGGTTCGAGTCCTGGGCGGTGTACAAAGAAAAACCCTTACTGGCTAACGCTTGTAAGGGTTTTGTCATTTTAGGACTTCCATAACAGAAACTATGAAAATGGGTCATAGCGGGTCATAAGAGGTCATATCGTCCAGAAATGGGGATACTTTTGGGGATACCGACACTCCCAATCTTGTAGTTCATCCGACTCAAAGCTATATTGTTTCATATCTACACACAAAGGGGGAGTAATGACTCAGACTACTTCAACACCTCAGCGCAAACTGGCAGCGATCATGTTCACAGATATAGCTGGATTCACTGCTCTTTCTGCCAAGGACGAGGAAGCTGCACTCAAACTATTAGATGAACAGCGATCATTGTTGAAACCAATCGTTGAACGATACAAAGGTCAATGGCTTAAAGAAATTGGGGATGGACTGTTACTCTGCTTTCCTAGCACAAAGCTATCACTTGAGTGTGCAATTGAGATTCAACAGATTGCTCGAAAAATTGATGACCTAAATCTGAGGATTGGTATTCATCAAGGTGACATTCTAGAGAAAGATGGTGACATCTTTGGTGATGACGTAAATATTGCTTCACGAATTGAGCCATTCGCAGCAATTGGTGGTATAGCAATATCGGACAAGGTGCATAGAGATATCTCAGGCAGTCCGGAGATTGCAACTAAATTTATTGGGCAACCCAAACTCCAGGGTGTAGCCCAAGATGTGAAAGTTTATTGTATTACTTCACACGGATTACCAGAAACTAAACTGTCTGAAGTGTCAGCCAAATTAGAGAATAAACTCAATAACAAAAAATTGATAATTCCCATCGTGATTATTCTCATCACCTTCATGTATATATTTTTTCCATCTGAACACCCTGGAACTTCAATTGGAATCTTACACATGGAAAATCTTGGTAGCGATGAGGATGCGCTCTGGGCAAGAGCCTTTACCGAAGATTTAATTATTGATGTTGCAAGTTTGGGTATCTTGGAAGTTACCCCAATGATTGAAGTTCTTAGGCTTGCCAAGTCGAAGCTAACATTTAATGAAATTACACAAGCTCTTGATGTGAAATACATTTTAACAAGTAGTATACGGAAACTGGAAAATAAGTTTGAACTGAAGTGCCAACTAATTGAAACACAGTCTAAAAAAAGCGTTTTTGCAAAGGAATGGTCTGAGTCTAACGAGGATGCAGTAAAAGTAACAGCGTCACTTGCTACAAATTTACTTAACGTAATGGGCGTAAATATTGATAAAAATAAAGCCAGCATAAATATCTATGAGTTAGCGAGAACATATTATGATGCCGGTGATTATGAAAACGCAATTTTAACACTGACTCCAGTTTATGATTTATCCGAGATAGACAGGAGTGTTCATCTTGAGATTCCTTCAGGAATTTTGTTTGAAGAAGGCTTGAGCAGTCCAATTATGAATGAATCAAATACAACGTTCCTTAGAAAATTAAAAGAAGTTACGCAAAAGAAAAATGTAGCAAAATCGTACATCACAGTAGAATGCCACACTGATAATCAACCTATTACACCTAGCAGTGAGTTTAAGGACAATTTTGAATTGTCATCAAAAAGAGCTGAAGAGGTTATGAAAGTTTTCATAAAGTTGGGTGTTCCTGAGGAAAAAATAAGGGCAGTAGGATATGCAGAAATGTTGCCGCGCAATTACTCTGAACTTGAAACACCATCACCCGAAGTTACAAGAGAGTGTAACTCTACACCAGAAATGAGGGAAAAGAACAATAGGGTTGAGATTGTGGTGGGTGGACTAAAATGACCCAATCAACACCATTGCGCAAACTGGCAGCTATTATGTTCACGGATATTGCTGGCTATACAGCTGCTATGTCCGCAGATGAGGAATCTGCACTCAAGACCCTCAGAAAAAAGAGATCAATCCTCAAACCCCTGATAATTGATAATAATGGCACATTTGTCAAAGAAATAGGGGATGGAACCCTATCGTATTTCAGGTCAGCTATAGATGCAGCAACCTGTGCTGTAAAGCTCCAGCAAGCCACTTATGACGATGCTGACATGAATCTGAGGATAGGTGTCCATGTTGGAGATATTGTCTTTGATGATGAAGACGTTTTTGGTGATGGAGTGAATGTAGCGGCTCGTTTAGAGAGTATGGCTCCCGTAGGTGGGGTCTGTGTATCCAAGTCTGTATTTGAAGAGCTACTGAATAAGAAGGAGTTTGATGGGATTCCACTCGGATTGCAGCAACTAAAAGGAGTAGGTCGATTAATTGATGTTTTTGCTCTCAAGGCTAAAAACCTCATCCATCCTGACCCAAAGGAATATGAAGAACACAAAGTTGAACCACACTCAGATGAAGAAGTCCCATCTGTTGCAGTTTTGCCTCTCAAAAATAAGGGCAAGGAAGATGACGCTTTCTATGCTTATGGTATCACGGCTGACTTATTCACAGGCTTGTCAAGCGCAGGAAGAATCAGGGTAGCCAGTATGGATGATGTTGAAACCATTGAATCAGCCAAGCTTTCATCTGAGGAAATTGCAAAAAAATTAAGAGTACGCTATATCGTGAGTGGAATGCTTTGGAAACATGAGGATATGTTCCAGCTGTCTGTTGAAATGAATGACACAAAAAATAATACAGTAGTATGGTCTGATAGATGGCAGGAACCGTGGGAAGAACTTACTACAATCAAAAGCAAGCTTTCAGAGAGTCTTCTCAGTGTGTTAAATATTGGGATCCTTGATACTACAGCAGCAATTCAAACTAACACTGAGGCTTATGAGTATTATCTCAAAGCAAAATTTAAATATGCAAAGCGGCAAAATATAGAAGATACAGAGATTGCCAGGGGGCTCTTTCAAAAAGCCATCGATCTGGATAACACACTGCTTCAAGCGAAGATAGGTATAGGGGTGTCGTATCATGAAACGGGTGATTATGATAAGGCAAAGGGCCTCTATGAAAAAGTGTTAAATCAAGCAAAGGAGCTTAGCGATAAACAAGAGATAGGGCATTCGTTGAACAACATTGGGAAAATTTACTACGAAAAAGGTGACTATGATAAAGCTTTAGATTTCTATACCCGTTCACGTGAGCTATTTGAAGAACTTGGTGATAAACGAGGGGTAGGAATCTTATTAGATGACATCGGGAAAATTTACCGAGAAAAAGGTGACTATGATAATGCTTTGCATTACTGTTCTTGCTCACTTGAAATAAAAAAAGAGCTTGATGATAAACAAGGGATAGGGGCTTCTCTGGTCAATAGTGGGATTATTTACAAGAAAAAAGGTGACCATGATAAAGCTATAGATTACTACTTCAAATCATTTGAGCTATGTAAGGAGCTTGGAAATAAACGAGGAATAGGGGCTTCGCTAATAAACATCGGAAATATTTACCTGAGTAAAGGAGAATATATTGAGGCTTTGGATCATTATACCCATTCATTTGAAATATTTGAGGACCTTGGTGACAAACGAGCGAAAGCAGCTTCGCTGGATAATATCGGAATTATTTACTACATGAACGGTGACTATGATAATGCTTTAGATTTTTACTTCAGATCACTTGCGATAAAAGAGGAAGTTGGTGACCAACTTGGGATAGGAAATTCATTGAATAACATTGGGGCTATTCACAATGAACAAGGAGACGACGATGAAGCTTTAGTTTACTTCACCCGCTCACTTGAGATTAGAGAAGTGTTGGGTGATAGACGAGGAATAGCTGGGGCATTGAATAATATCGGGAGTATTTATAATGGGAAATGTAACTATGACAAGTCATTAGAATATTTAGAAAAATCACTCACCATTCAACAGGAGCTTGGTTTGAGATTTCTGGAAACTACAACTTTCCTCTTCCTATCATACAAGCAGATAGGCAAGAAATATGATCCCAAAGAAATCCAGACACTTATCAAAGAAGCAGATAATATCGAGTACGACTTAAACTTCCGTCTCTTTGAATTGTTGGGAGATAAATCCCACCTTGATACTGCCTACAAACAAGTCCTGGGAAAAGCCAATGGTCTGGAAGACAGTGAGAAATTCCTCAATTATCCTATTCCTAAGGCAATCGTTGAGATGTGGGAATCTATTGAAAAGTAATTGATCAGGCTCACAATCTGACGCCAACTATGCCATAGTATGACACAATATGACAGGAATACCATTCCGCAGG
>JABMQQ010000120.1 GCA_013202495.1 Fidelibacterota bacterium
ATGATCTGGAAGTCAGGATACTTGCCTAAGAGAATTTCCATGAACCTTCGCGAGAAAAGGGACCGGCATGATGCGCCTGAGAATCAGGACACATTCAAAAATACGCCCCAACTTGAGATGGGGCTTTTTTTATGCCCTGTCTGCAATTGTCATACTTCCATCCTTGGCGTTTTCTACAGAATCAAATTCCAACAATTTATTTCTACAAGGTCAAACCCTTGACCTCAATGGTCAGATCATTCCATATGTATCCCTGATATTTCAGGAGTCGGAAGTCTTTCTCCTCTCAGATGAATACGGTCGCTTCAGCTATAGTTCAACCTTTGCTGAGAATGATTCGGTCTTCATTCAGCGCATCGGGTATAAAAATAAAATGCTACTTGTCGACGATATCTTCCGCTCGCGAACCATCCAATTGGCACCTGATATTCTAAGAATGGAAACTGTAGAGGTTGAAGCAGAAGCAAAATCCAATCAGAATTTAAGCATCCTGGGTCATCACACAAAAACCCAGGGTTCAGTGGCGACTGATCACAAAAATATGTTGGCTCGGATTCCAGGTATTTCAATCAAAAGTTATGGTGGACCAGCAGGTATCAGTACCTTGAGCATGGATGGTGGCCCCAGTTCACACACCATTGTTCTGGTAAACGGTATTGATATTAGCTCGGCGCAGAATGGCGAGGCCGATCTCTCACAATTGCCTCTCCCCTTCATTGAAAGCATGAGCTACATCCCATACGATATAACCCAATCTGGTGATGGCGGTATTGATGGCGTCGTCAAACTTGAAACTGGTGATCAGCGAACCCACCTGAACCTCAGTCAAGGAAGTTTTGGTCATCGTGCCTATGATATATATCTCAATAATCAGATCTCAGGGTTCTGGACCTCACTGCAAGTGGGCCAACGACGTGAAGCAGGGAATTACCCTGTCAGTTGGGATGGAAATCAGAGTCTTCGTGAGAACAATCAGCTGGATCAACAGTTCGCCGCATTAACGCTGCGTAAAATGATCAGAACTGACCTCTATTGGCAGCTCACAGCTATGAGCTCACATCAGTCCAGGGGTGTCGCTGGATTACTCTGGTCTCCTGATACCATTTCCCATCGAAACGATCAACTGACACTTCTTGGTTCCAGCCTGGGGTGGATTCGTCATAATGGGAGCACTCGTCTCCGTTTTGCAGCCCGGAACTCAGATGAGAAGTATGTTAATCCATATTTGAATGTGAGCAGTGACCATCATTTGCAGGGCTACTACATTAATCTGAATGATGAGAGGCATCTGGGTAAAAGATTAGAGCTGAATACTGATTTATGCTACAATTTGGATGAAATCACCAGTAGCAGTACTTCCAACCATTCGCGCAATTCATATAATGGTTCACTGGCTCCCGCAATACGCATTTTGAAAAACATTAGAATCACACCAACGTTAAAATTTCACTATAGCTCTGAATTGTATAAAGAATTCCTCAACGATTTTCAAATTCAAATTCCCATCCAATGGGGTCCTCTATCTCAGATGGCATGGAGTCAGGGAGAAGTTTTTAAATATCCCAGTTTTAATGATCAGTATTGGGAACCTGGTGGAAATCCAGATTTGAAGCCGGAGGAAACCAAAGTAACTACCCTGCAATCCCGTTTCGATTTCAGATACATCGGCTCCTTACATCTCCAATGGCAGAAGAAGGCCAGCAACAATCTGATCCAGTGGATGCCCGTACTCTCGTATTGGCAGCCAGGTAACGTTCAATCTGCCACTCGAGAGAGCCGTAAAGCCCTATGGCAATTAGATATGCCAGGCTATCAATTCTCTGCTTTCGCTCATTACAGTCTTATCCAAACACTGGATCATGAACGAAATCTACCTCTTAGGTATGCCCCAGAACAAACTTCCGCACTGGGTTTTACCTGGACCCCGTTACAGTTTGAGATCAACATGCAGTATAATTATGTCTCAGATCGCATCAGCATGTACGGATATCCCCAGCATGTTATCATCGATGCAACAGGGCTGTGGACTGGCAGTGTCGCTCATACCTGGAACGGCAAACTGGGTCACCTGACGCTTATCATTTCTGCCGATAATCTGGAAGACACATACTATGAAACCATTAAGGGCTATCCTGAACCTGGTCGCTCCTATAGAATATCTACAAAATTTTCTAAATAACCCTCAACGAAAGGCTCCAACCCTGTGAAACTCCCAAAATCTGTATTCGTATTCTCTACACTGTTCATTCTCGCATTTTCTTCTCTCCATGCTGGCAAATATTTTATTTTGTGTGAGGGTAATTTTGGCCAGGCCAATGCCTCGCTCTGGTCAATTGATGAATCGCTCCAAAACATTGAAGGTCCACTCATCTGGAATGCCTCAAGCAATCCACTTGGTGATGTCGGGCAATCTCTTACTCTACATGATCATACCCTGTACGTCGTTATGAATGGCTCACACGAAGTACGTATCATCGACCTTGAATCAGATGAGACCCATTCAGGGGATATTGAAATTCCTGAATCAAGTCCGCGTTTTATGGCCGTTCATTCTGAATCCGGGCTGGGTTACATTAGCAGTTGGGGGTTAGGTGGTCTTCTTGTAGTGAATCTGGAGAACCATGCCATTGTCGATACGATCTCGTTGGGAGCATTACCTGAAGAAATCCTCATCGTGGAGAATGAAATGTTTGTGAGTGTGCCCATGCGGAGTGATTGGAGCGCATCGAACAAAATTCTCAGAATTGATTTGTCTGGCAATACTCCAGAGGTGACCCATACCTATGATGTCATTGATGGACCTGGAGCCATGGCAATGATTGGGGATCAACTCTATGTCTCATCCATTTACTACAATGATGCCTGGGAAACCTTTAGTGGCACGTCCAGGATCGATATAAGCGATCATAGTGTGACCACCCTCGATCATGGTTTCTACACAAATTATACTGCAGATATAAATATTATAGATGGAGTTGCTTATCGTACATTCGGCAATTCTATTGTGCCTGTTAATGAGGATTTGAGTCTGAATTCTGCAAGGGCCATCGGGAATATCAGCGGTATTTATAGTCATTCGGTAGCAAACAATAATATCCTGATTGGATCAAGTGATTTTGTTGCCCCCGATCTGGTTTCCATTTTATCCCTTGATGGTCAGGAAATAGCCAGTTTCAATGTAGGAGCACTACCCAGTCAAATTGTTTACTACTCACCAGATATTGTCTCTGCTGACGAGACTATTGAGGTTCCCTCAACATTTTCTCTTGGGAATAACTACCCCAATCCATTCAATCCTTCCACATCAATCCCCTTTAGTCTCGAATTCTCAGGTGATGTGAGGCTGAGTATTTATGATATCAAAGGTCGGATCGTAGCAAATCTCATTGAGGATCATCTAATTGGAGGCGAACACATTTCAAATTGGGATGGAACAAATGCCCGGGGTGAGGCCGTGAGTAGTGGTATTTACCATGCAATTTTGTATTCGAATTCGCAATCAAGCTCTATCAAGCTCAACCTGATAAAATAATTGGACCTGATAAATCCTCCTCTTCCACGAGAGGGGGATTTCCCCTATCCATGGGGATTGCTTTCAAATCAAGCAATTCATTAACTTTTTCCTTTCCCTCTATCTGTTCCGCTTTAAAATAAAGCCACAAATAACTACCACTTGTGGTTCACAGAAGGGTTTTTCATGAAACGATCTACTGCTGGTCTTCTTGCATTTGCAACAATCTCATTTTTTCTATATGCATTTGGAGTTGATTTCTTCGATGCAATCTGGTCTTTCCCCTCACAGCGAGCGGTTCCATTTATGGTTATGGCCCTGGTTGGCTCAGGAATTTATGTGACCATTTATCTTGGATTTCCTCAGATTAAACGCTTCTGGCACGGGGTTCAAGTCACCATGGGTATCTATGATAATCCTGAGGATGAAGGCGATCTGAATCATTTCCGGGCATTAACCACTGCCCTATCAGCCACAGTAGGTATAGGAAACATCGCCGGAGTGGCCATCGCGCTTTACTATGGTGGACCCGGAGCCCTGCTCTGGATGTGGATCACGGCCTTTTTTGGCACCACATTGAAGTTTGCTGAAAGTACCCTTGCCTTAAAATATAGAGAAATGGATGTCAATGGCGACACTGCTGGTGGTCCCATGTATACCATTGAGAATGGTCTTGGTAAAAATTGGCGCTGGCTGGCAGTGGCATTCGCTGCCTTCACCATCATCTGTTCCATGGCAACGGGTAATGCCATCCAGTCCTTCACCGTTTCAGATCAGATTTACTCTGAGGTATCTCAAATGGTGGGTTCAACACACTGGTTGACACTAAAACACGTAGTTTTTGAAGGATTTGAAGTTTCTGTACAACAAATCATGAACGGTTTGATCATGGCCACTCTGGTGGGTCTGGTAATTATTGGTGGCATCAAGCGTATTGGTAAGGTGACTGGATACCTCGCCCCTATTATGGCTGGCGTTTACATTGTCGCTGCGCTGCTTATTCTTCTCTCTCATTTTGATCAAATTGGAAATTCATTTGCTTTGATCTTCAAAATGGCCATTAATCCACCGGCGATGGCTGGTGGCGTAGGTGGCGGTGTATTGCTGGTTATGCTCCATGGTATAAAACGGGGTTTGTACTCCAATGAGGCAGGCCAGGGTAGTGCAGCTATTGCTCACTCCACTGCCAAGACCGATCAACCCGTGCGTGAAGGTGCTGTCGCCATGCTGGGGCCCTTTATTGATACCATCCTTATCTGTACCTTAACTGGACTAGCTATCATCTCCACGGGCGCTTGGGAACACACAGAATTTTTCGTACGAATTAGCGTCGAGGATGCAACCCTGGCTGATTCAATTATAGCATCTGGTGTTTTCGAGGGACGTGAGCTCTTGAATAGCAGTTTACTCACTTCATTTGCATTTAGAGAAGGTCTGAGCTGGATGATTGGCTGGGGTGATAAGATTATCACAATATCCATTCTGCTCTTTGCCCTTTCAACTGCAATTAGTTGGTCTTTTTATGGTGATCGTGCTACTGAATACCTGTTTGGTCCCAATGCTATTCTTCCCTATCGGTCAGTTTATGTCTTCTTCGTCTTTTTAGGGGGAATTGCAGGACTGGATGCAGTCTGGAAATTTGGAGATGCTGCACTGGGATTCATGACTCTACCTAACCTGATAGCAATTATTCTGCTATCCAGAAAGTTGAAGACCATGACGAGGGAATATTTTGACCAGGAACATGTGCCGTACAAATAATCCTAATTTTTAGATTGAGGGTTACTTGACCAATTTTCACAGCCAATTGATTCAGGATGCTGGTTCCATTGCCAGGTCTGCTGGTGAACTGATCCTCACCTTGAGCTCTCAGGAGCGACAAATCTCCTATAAGAGTGCCCGTGATATGGTGACTGAGGTAGATCAAGCCTCAGAAAACTATATCGTGTCAGAGATTAATCGACTTTATCCTGAGCATGAGATATTGGCCGAAGAAGGTAGTGGATCCACATTGACACCTTCCCCCTATAAATGGATTATTGATCCGCTGGATGGGACCACCAACTTTGTTCATGGATTTCCAGTCTTTGCCGTATCCATAGGAATTCTGTTTGAAGATGAACTCTTTGCAGCGGCCATTTATGATCCAAATCGCCAGGAACTCTTTACTGCAGGTAGGAAGCAAGGCGCTTTTCTTAATGAAGAGCCCATTGCAGTGAGCAAGACTCAAGAGTTGGGCAAATCCCTATTGGCTACGGGATTCTCATATTTTAATGATGATTATTTTAAACTCAATATGGAGCTTTGGGCTTCAATCTATGGGAAAACGCAAGGACTGAGACGAGCTGGGGCGGCTGCCATAGATCTGGCCTGGCTGGCCTGTGGTCGTCTGGACGGACTCTGGGAATTCAGTTTAAAACCCTGGGACATTGCTGCAGGTGCCTTGTTAGTGAAAGAAGCTGGAGGGCTTGTTTCAGGTCCCCAGGGTGAGGATCTGGATTTGGCGGAAGGACATATCATCGCGGCCAATCCAAGCATCCACCCACACATCATCAAAGAAATCAGCCTGTTTAAACACAGACTTTAGACAATCAGGATTAGGCTCTTAGATGTTACTCACAGGAATTTTAAAGATTGAATTACACCTGCCTGCTGCTCAAAGTTTGAAGCAAAAGCGTAGTGTGATAAAAAGCTTGAAGGATAGACTACGATCTCGTTACAATGTTTCAGTTTCTGAGTTTGACTATCTGGACAAATGGCAACATGCATCAATCGCTGTTGCTATGCTCTCAACAGACAGATCCTATCTTGACTCAAGATTTCAATCGATTTCACGATTTATTGAGGATGAGGTAATAGGTCATGCTTATATCATGAAATCTGAGTTGACAATTCTCTAAGGTTCACGATATTCAAGTATGTCATCCTAATCAGGAAATACCTGGCCTTACTTTTTACGAGGATTTTTCCAGTAGACTTCCTGGGCACCGTTGCGTTGATTTTCATAGCGAGCCATGACGAAGAATAAATCAGAGAGACGATTCATGTATTGGATGATTTCAGGAGTGATTGCTTCCTTCTGATCCAAGGTAATAATCACCCGTTCTGCCCTACGACAAACTGTTCGTGCAAGGTGGAGCGCGGCTGCAGAAGCTGAACCACCAGGGAGGATAAACTCTTCAAGGGGAGGGAGATCAGCATTTATTTGGTCGATATGCTGCTCCAGAGCTTTCACTTGTTGTTGTGAAACAAGACCTGTAATCATTCCTGCAGAAGCCAATTCACCTCCCAGGTCAAATAGGGTGTGTTGAACATCAGACAGAATCTGAGCAGACATTGTATCCGGAGCCTGGGTCATTGCAAAACCAATGATGCTGTTTAGCTCATCGACCTCACCATAAGCTGTCACCCGTAACGAGTCCTTTGAGACTTCTTCGCCATTTGCCAGACGGGTGTTCCCTTTATCCCCTGAACGCGTATATATTTTCGTAAGTCTCATCGTGAAATACCTCTATTGATAACATGCCATCAGCTTAAAACATTTCTACTTACAATCTCCAGCAAGACAACTGCTGCCCATAAGATAGTAAATACAACTGTGGACCAAATGGATAGAGATGGTCTAAGAATGCGATAGTTGCGATCCACCCGAGTGAAAAGTATTCTGATTAGATTGGCTGTCCATCCCCCACTCACGACTACAATTCCAATGAGCATAGCCGTTACTGTGAAGGAATCACCAGCAATATATACCAGTGGGTATACTGCAAAAAATAGTGAGACAAGTATAACACTACTGGTAAATCGTGGACGCTCAAATACCAATCCGGATAAACCCGCTTTGTCCAAGCCCTCATTTTCTTTGGATTCTATCATGACAAAGAGCCCTATCAATGAGACAAAGAGAAGAATTCTTTGCAGACCTATCAGCTCTTGCGATGGCTGAAAGAAATTCTCAAGACCTGTTCCCAGCAACAATGTTTCCTGAGCAAGAAATAAATATAAAAACTGTTTGGTAATACTCCTGCTACGGAGTCCAAATACCAACAATCCAATCATGGCTAGCCCTATGAGGATAAGTTGTGTATTTGATGGTGGATAAACGTTTGATATATCCAACACATGGCCAGGAATGCCTGATAAAGTGTAATGACCATACCAGACTATGAGCATTCCATAGAGAGCAATCAGT
Organism: Fidelibacterota bacterium; assembly: GCA_013202495.1. GTDB lineage: Bacteria > Fidelibacterota > UBA8477 > UBA8477 > JABMPR01 > JABMPR01. Next base: position 7,704 of record JABMQQ010000120.1, read on the forward strand.
GGTGCTGGAACGCTTAACTTAGGCCATCGTTTTTCCAGGTGAACCACCAGAATGACCAAAAAGAATAGATCGGGAAGCAATTGAACCTGACGTTCCCACAAACCCATTACAGCGGAGACAAACCAGACCCACAGGAGGTTCTTCTCAACAGTACTGAGTGAATAAGAGTTATCGGAGACAGTTCTTTCAAGCTCCAGTAAGACCAGCCAGGTTCCACCCATTATAAGAAACCTGCTCAAGCTCCATTCAATAAACAGGTGATGTGAAAGTGGAGCAAGCACAACTGCAGCCAGATAAAGGATTAGCGAATACATGTGAGCTGAGTTCTTCGAAGTTCCTGAATAATAGGCACTCAGATGCAGCGCGAAAAGCATCATACCAAGATGAAATATTATCCCTGGGGCAACCAGGGGTAAGCGGAGTTGGGGGAAAATGCCTGCAACAAGCACGATAATTGATACGAATGCTAATTGGTGCTGCCGGGCGGCTGAGATGAATTTTCCTGAGAATTGTAGGAGAATTCCAGATAATAGCAGATATCCTGTTACAGCTGCACTAATCAAATCAATTCACTCCATGGGCTGGATTTACATATTATCTAAAGTTCAAAAGGATCGTCTATCAATTCCATATAAACATTATTGGTATCATCGTGGAAGGACAATTTGATATAGTGGCGACGGTCCTTATCAAAGATATCATCTCCCTTTTCAGTACAATAAAGAATGATGTGACCTTTATAGTGACCATATTCTCGTTTTAACTCGCCGTGATTAACAAAGATTAGATTGGTGTATGTCTCACCTTCTCTAATAAAGATTTCACCCTTTTTATAGCTAAAGTCGGTTATCAGCTCAGGCTTTGACAAGAGCGACATGTCTTTACCAATCCAGACGCTTAATAATTCAAAATGGAATGGGAGAAAGATTGAATTTTTAATTAAGAATCCAGTTCCCTTGGCATCGGTTACCTGTTGAATGGTATTACTCATTATAATTCTCCTGCTATAAAATTTTATAGATTAAAAAACACCCACCAGACGACAAAAAAGATCGGCAGCAGGATTGGGATAGAATATTTGAAGATGTAGCCCAAAAAACTGGGTACATCAACACCAGCCTGCTCGGCAATATTTTTTACCATAAAGTTTGGTGCATTCCCAATATAGGTCATGGCACCGAAAAACACAGCAGCCACAGATATGGCCATCAAGTAAATAATTGAATGTGAATCACCGGCGACAGGTGATTCAACCCCTGCTGCAAAATGCTGTACATCATTTATTGAGCCAATATCCAGACCAAATTTACCCAGAGATCCAGCAAGAAAATTCAAATAGGTCGGTGCATTATCCAGAACACCTGAAAGTGATCCTGTAAACCAGTAGAAGCGCGAGACCGTAAATTCTGCTGCATGATCCCTAGCGTATGCCCCAATCAACTGCAGAGCTGGGATCATGGTTGCAAAGATACCAATAAACAGATAGGCGACTTCCTTGATGGGTTCAAAGTTGAACTCATTTCCTTTTAAGGCTTCCTTATCCCCTGTTTTGTAGGCGATGAAGGCGACACTGAACATAATGATTTCCCTGATACCAAAGGGGACATGGAACATTTTCTGTAAACTGGGGAATCCAGTTATCACAGCAGGATCCATAAATACTGAAACGATGACAATTGCCAGATAGATAAAGTTTTTACTACCATGAATTTCTACTGTCCTACCCTCTTTGGGTACAATGTCACTGGCTGGGGTTCTCATGTCAAATGCCATAAATACACCAATTACAGCCAGTGTGGTAACCAACCAGATATGCCAGACATGCCCAATCACCCAGAAGAAAGGTACTCCCTTAAGAAAACCCAAAAACAGCGGTGGATCACCAATGGGAGTGAGACCACCACCTATGTTACTTACAATAAATATGAAGAAGACGATGTGGTATGGCTTCAGTCGACCCTCATTTAAACGCATGAACGGTCTGATGAGCAACATGGAAGCTCCAGTGGTGCCAATAAAGTTGGATAGTATGGCACCTCCCAGAAGGATGAGTCCATTTATCCAGGGTTTTCCAGCAGCATTAAATTTGACAAGTATTCCACCTGAAGCCACAAAAAGAGCGGTAAGCAAAGCGATAAAGGCTATGTATTCCTCAAGTGTGTGCATGAGGCTGAGCACACCATGATCCATCAGAAACCCATAGTAGACGGCAACAATGGATCCAAGAGTCATGGCAAATTTGGGATAATGGTGTTCCCACAGATGGGGATAAAAAAGTGGACCTGTAGCAATCATGATCAACAAAATGATAAATGGTGCCACTAGCCAGACGGGTGGCAAACTGCTATGATGCCCAGCATCTGCATCCTGACCCAGCTCCCCTTCATGGCTGACAATTTGGTCTGTGGCAGCTTGTTCACTAATGCTAGCATGCTCTTCAGCCATAACCGGACTGATAATCAATAATGCCAATAATATCAGTTTTCCAAAAACAACAGTCCTCATGCTTCGTTCCCTTTTAATTCAAATCGATTTGAACGTATGTATGTGTAGATCGACTCTGATTCGCTCCCCCGGAACAGTTCATCCATGTTTTCCCAGAATGAATCAAGTCTTATTTCATATTTCTTTTCATAAAGATATGCTTGAATCAACATATCCAATTTGTCAATGCGCTTCACAATTTTTGCCTCAGGAGATTTAACGGACTCGAAATCTTCCCAGAGATCCAGGAAGTATTCCCCCTGCTGGACACCCCTGACAATCTGTTCAAACGCAGCAGCTTCAGCTTCGGATTTTGCCGCTTCCGAAACATTATCCTGTGGTGTCAAATCTCCCACGATTGATTCTGCAATGTCATGCACGAGAGCCATGTTTAGCGCTCGTTCAACATTCACTCCAGCCGATTGTAATTCAGAGCGTAGATGCAGTATGAGTATTGACATGCCATAACTATGGGCAGCGATCGATTCAACGCCAATTTCATCAATTCCAGATTGTAACCACCCAGATCTTGGAATGGTTTTGAGCTGATAGATATGCTCAAGACTTGATATCAGATGATGCGTTTGATTGTCCTTGGTGGTATCATTCATAAGCTGAGAAGATAGAATAAAGGGGAGTGAATACTAAAACGAATTGCTTTTAATCCAGGTGTATTAGAGATTTTAGGTCTGATAAGTTGAATTGTCCATCACACCCGTTTTCTTTCAAGCACAACACTATAACCTCCTATGTATCAGCGCATAACAGCTAACTTATGAAGCATCATTTTGCAAATACACCTATGTTTCACGCTTAAAGTGACTGTTGAAGTGAGTTAGTTTTGTACAATTCTCAATGAGATGACAAGTTGATCTAAGGCATCTCGAATTTTACGTCGGGGTGACGGATTATTAAGACCGGGCAATGGGACTTACGGACAACTTTTTCAGCGGTTGATCCGTATAAAGCATGACTGAATCCACTTAAACCATGAGTAGCCATCACGATGAGATCCATCCCCTGTTCCTTACCGAAGGAGACAATCTCGCGCCAGGGTTTCCCATGCAGATTTGTTGAGTCACTTTTGATTCCGGCAGGAATTTGTTCTTCCATTATTTTTGCCAGAGACTCGGCAACATATCCGCTGAGTTGTTTCTCAATATCTGGATAGCTATAGGTCCCCCAGGCAAAATCAACCGGGGCAACGATGGGTTCCACAACATGCAAAACATGCAGGCTTGCCTGGTACTTTTGCGCCAGATCAACAGCGTATGGCAACGCAAATTTTGCAGACTCTGAAAAATCAGTCGGCACTAAAATTTTGGAATACTTCATTTTGTGACCTCCAAATTGTTGAGGAGGATATCAGGCTGAGAGTTGCCTCCCCAGTTCCAGACCTTTCTGAAAAGCTTTCAGATTAATCTCTAAGAGATGTCTCTTCTTAAAGATAAACGGTAGAACCCTTTGCACCACCATTGGATCAAGAAAATCTGTAAAACCTGCCAGCACTCCAAGTATAACTACATTAGAGATTCTAGTGTTTCCCAATTCCTTTGCAATTTGGGTTGCAGGAACAGGAATGCTCTTAATATCCTTGCGCTGAGGCTCGATGTCTATCAGAGAGTCATCCCACAGGATTGCTCCACCTTCAATTACCGCATCTTCAAATTTCTCAAGTGAAGGTCTGATCATAGCAATTAATATTGATCGGTGTGTGACCAGCGGTGAACC
>JABMQQ010000121.1 GCA_013202495.1 Fidelibacterota bacterium
AATGCCTGTGTAAATGTTTTGACCATCAAAGTCGATCTGTTTAGCTTCTCTCATTGTAAAGCTCCTGTCTTTTGTTGATTACTGAAACTTCAACAAGTTATTAGGAGCTTTACTCTATTTCGATTTAAACATACGGTCTAGGCTTGAGCTGCTTCGCAGTGAAGCATTGCCTTGTAAGTTAATTGTATCCATCCACATCATTTTCGCTTTGCACTCTCTTTCGTGTGAGTCAGCTCTAAGCCTTTTATAGGCTACAATTATTCTTCATTCGAAGAACCTAAAGCTTGAAGATCCTTCAATTGATTTCTTAGACTCTCGGAGTAGTGTTTCATGGGGATTTTTACCCCATCTGCCCAACTTTTCCCAACCGGATAAAGATGAATTTTTTCAACATCCAAGTCTACATTTTCCCAGTCGATTACATCCAGAGCTATTTTAGAGTTTCCAGCCTGAATATACATATCTGTTATGGTGACTACTCCCCATGGATTTGGTAGACGAAATAGCGAGTATAGGCCAGCTAATATGATCAAACCAATATCTATACTATCCCAGGCTGAAGTTGCCGTTAGTAGGTATATGCTTGCTAGAGCGTACCATACAATGGGAAAGATGTATTTTTTAACGCCTATTACATCAAACTTTATAATTTTTGCCACTAAATCAGGTTCCTTGTTTGCCTAACGCTTTAGGCTTGAGCTGCTTCTCGAGACAGACTCGCTTGCATCCGTCCACGTCATCGCAAATAAACCATCTTAACGACACTTGAATACTCGCCAGCTTGTAGTCTCGCGAAGTACATTCCTGCAGCAACCTGGTTGCATGACTGGTCTGTTCCGTCCCAAGTAGCTTGGTAACTACCTGCGACTTGGGATTTCGTGACTAGTGTCTGAACTTCTCGGCCAGTTACATCGTAGATGGCCAGTGAGACCTTAGCCTGCTCTGGTAACTCGTATTCGATTGTGGTCGAGGGGTTGAAGGGGTTGGGGTAAACGTGGACAACCACAGATGTATTAGGTAAACTTGGCGACTCTTGTTCAATACTAGTTGAAAGGCGAAGTGTGTCTTTTGCCCACCAGAGTTCACGACCATTCTCAACCTCATGCTCCCAAAGGACTGCGATGCTATTCGGCGGGAGATAGGTGACTTGAGGATTATAGTCATTTCCTTCCATGTTCGAAATATTGATTATTTCATTGCTAAAGAAGGTAGATGCATATATCTCCAGATCATCAGTAAGAGAATCTCCCTCGAAAAACACAAGCCCACTTATTACCTCGCGTTGCGTAACTATGGGTGGGCTAAAGATAAAAGGATTGATGGCATTATATGGTAGGACAAGTGGCTCCATATCCGCGCCAAACCCTATTGCCCACAACTCATTGACTAGAATTTGATAAACCAATCCACCCCAGACACCATACCTTGGGTTAATATTCAAACCAGCATTCGTCAATTCGTATAAGTCAATATCATAGCTGTCTCGCCACTTGACACCTTGCCATATTGCAGAACTATCATCCACATGTTTTTCATATGTCGTTGTCCAAAAGCCATAATCCGCATCAGGAGCTATGTCAGGATTAGCAATATTACCTGTATCAATAATCCCACTCGATTGATAAAACAGGTGATAATACTTCAGAGAGTCTTCCTGCACAAACACAAGAATTTCACCTGATACTCTAGGTTGGTAGGAATTACTTGTTGAGTCTGTAATAGTTGATATCGTCTGATCGTAACTTGAAAAGTATTTTAATACCCAATATTCATTCACCATCTCTTGCCAAATTACATCACCCTCAAAATTTATATCAGGATTAGATATTTGGTTCGTTGAAGAAACAATTAGTTCAGGAGCTCCTACAGATGGTGAAATACTCATGCGGTATATACTGCTTGAGCTAGAATCCACTCTATTAACCCAACAAATATAGAAGACTGATTCTATATCAAATACTGGATTGCTAATTTGAAAATTTGTGTTAACGCCTGGAAGCTGAACGAGCGGTTGTATCTCAAAGCTTGGTTGAGCTAAACAATTGATGGTGATAATAGTGAACAGCGCTAATCGTATATTGTATGTCATCTTCGCCCCCTCATATCATTGATACCCCATAGCACTTTAGCCTCTCGCTGTTTCTTGAAACAGACTCGCTAGTATTCATACGCATTGTTGTCCCTCTGGCATGTTGGCCTTGTGGGTTTCTTATAAGTCATGATCACATCATCTACAATTCATCACTCAGGATTTGAGTTGAAAAAATATGCCAACGACAAAGACAGCCTTTGTATTGCTTCGGAACGTGTATCACTATCCTTATGCATCGAGTATTTGGGGATTATAGCTACATGTTCATTAAGGAATAATACCATACCGGTTTCTGCGAACCAACCGAGTAAGTAGTCGGAAGCTTTTTCAGCATCAGAATCTGTGTAATAAGAGAGTCCTGTAGAAATGTATAATGGATAAATCGGTTTCTCCGTTACAAACGTGATGCTAGGAAAAAAACTTAACTCTCCGTAGTCCCAATCATCATATGTATTTTTATACCACCATACTTGCATCCCAAAACCAACATTATTATTTATGAAATAATCCAGTTCCGGAGAGATATGATAAAGAGTTCGATTGTAATTTTCATCAGTGTATTTATCAATCCCTACGCTACCACCTAACTTCCAGACGCCCTTGTCTATCATATTCTGAGAAAAGGCAACTGATGTTACCAATAGGATCGATCCTAATAGTCTAAACATTTTTTATTCCCTTTCAAATCCCCTTAAGCCTCTCACTGCTTCCACCCACAGACTCGCTTGTGTTCATTGTGCTCCCTCTTGTGGGTTGGCTGTGAGGGGTTGTTAGAAGACCCACAATCATCAGTCACTACTCGGTTTTGTAATACGCGTTTGACAGCATAATTAGGTCTATATCCGTCCAAATACCGTCTATCCACTTGGGAGGCTTTCCTGGCATAACAAGGCAATATCCCCATGATATGCTCGAATTGGTGTATGATTCGTCTCCAACCATCAGTCGGACATTACATTTTTCAAGATAGATAAATTCAATGCCCTTTGCTTTTATGGCATCAGCAGCATTTTCTAAGTGGTAATAATAGTCAGAAATTAGCTCATCAGCGTCAGGATTTGAATCCAGTGAATCATTGCAGAAAATTCCGATCATTGTGGGTGTATCAATTGAGACAACTGTATCTACCACAGATGTCTCTTCTGCTCTAATAGCTACGACAAGTATTAGTATTAATACTAGATATTTCATATATATCCTTTCAGGAACGTCTCTCACGCCTCAGCCTCTCCCCACATCCACTCTCAGACACGCCTGCTTCATGCTTCAACATTCGTGCCTCCATTGGCAGCCTTCATCACTTGACTTTATCTACAGTAGCTTTGTTAGGTGGAACTCACATCAACTAGTTCCGACAGTTAAGCAGTGTACTCGCACCAGTTGACACTCGCACTTTAAAATATTCGGATGGTATCAAAATTGGTCCATACTCATAGACTGAGAAGTATTTATCATAGAAGCTAAGTTTACTGATTTCTCTAATCTGCTGACCTTCTTTCTGAGTAAAGAAGTGATATGGTGTAAAAAGAAACTTCTTATTGACCAAATAGTACTCAAAAACATCCACACTATCTTGGGCATTTTCATAGCAATTTGATTCCAATATACTAAAGCCCACATCATCTACCACCCTCGTTGTATCAATGCTTATTGAGAATTGCGGTCCGAGTTGAGTGACATCAAAGTCCCGTAGTTTATTTTCCAATTCTAAATTATCAATTCTCGCTACCTTTGATTCCAAATCATTCAAGTAGAATGTATCGGCAATTAACAATACAATGAGAACTGAAATTGATGAGTTAACGATCCACAGCGTTTTCTTTTTCTTTGCTACTAAAATTATGCCTGCAATTAAAATTGGTGTTGCTAGTCCAATTAATAGACCTGCGCTATTTTCCGAACCGGAAAGAAAAAAGTAAATCGGTACCAGGGTCAATAGAGTTAGTTCAATAAATATAAAATAGAGCATAGAATCTCTAAATCTTCTTACCACGTTGTTCAAATATATTAGTATGACAAACAGTAACAGAATAAGTCGAAATTCGAAGCTCATTTGTTGAGTAAATAGCTGATTGTAATAGAGGACTGGTTTCCCTAGTATGAAAATTGACACATTGATACCGAACAGTATGATATAGATTGCTAGAGCAACGCCAATGTTGGCAAGTATATTTAGTTTCTTAGCATTCATCGATAATTTTCCACCTAACGCTTTAGGCTTGAGCTGCTTCCTGAAACAGACTC
>JABMQQ010000122.1 GCA_013202495.1 Fidelibacterota bacterium
ATATTATGATGTAGACTTTTGAAGCTGTTCAGACAAAGCGAAATTTAGGCCCTGTATTCTTCACACCACTTTAAGGAGTCCTCAGGCTCCTTTTTTGTATAACCGCAGAGATCGCAAAGAACGCCGAGCATTAAACATCGTTTGGTTCTGGTGCGCTAGACGTGAAATTCGAACCTGCAGGGTCTGCTGAAACAGCCATGAAAAAAATCCCCACCCCCCAAAAAATGGAGGCGAGGATTTTTCAAAAAACCTTAAAATTAATTCGCTATTATTTTAAGTATACCATCCTTTTTACTTCTCTCATTGAGCCAGTATCCAGAACATACAGATAGGTACCACTGCTAAGATTTTCAGGTACAAAATGGACGCTGTATTGTCCTGCATCATAATGACCCGAAGCAACAGTAGCAACTTCAGCACCAAGCACATCAAATATCTTCAATGAGATGTTAGAGGCATCACTTAACACAAAGTTAATTGTTGTACTGGGGTTGAAGGGATTCGGATAATTCCCAGCTAAGGCTGAAACCTCAGGTAACTCAGGATCCATCGCGGGCTCATCCCAAGTAGCACTTACACCCTTGGCTACGCCACCACTGCCACCAAAAAAACTGTCTAGAGCAAGTTCACTCTCTTTATCAATCTTGATTTCTGGAGCTAGGATTGAACCGGTGAAAGAGACTTCCTTTTTAAGTTCCACTTCACCGGTTGCGGCATAAATGGTTCCATAAAACTCTACTTCTTCTTCAAGCTTGGCTGCATCGTCATCATCACCACCAATATAGAAGATGATATCTGAAGCATCTATCAACGAGCCGTCAGCAGGACCAACATATACCCGTTTTGAGAGCTTCATTTCTTCTTCGATGCGCACTTCAGTAGCATTTTCAAAATTGACATGACTGGATTTTTTTGCCTCTAGCTTCTCAATATTGTAAACGCCACCTGTAAAAGTGAGCGTACCACGATCATTTACTTTGATCTTTTTGTAATCACCAGGAGCCAGAACCAGAGTTTGATTCTTGTCCACAGTGACATTTTCAGTGCCAGCTGGAGCTGCCTTGAAAGGGGGTAGGTTCGTAAATAATGGCGTTACCACATCTCCAAAGATCTGACCTGTGATATCACTACTATTATCAAGAATGTTCGCATATACATCACTTTCTATGAGTCCATCCTGCTTGATCTCAATGTGATTTGCTTTGAGCATATATCCAGAGGCTACATAGACTTCCTTGTCAATCTTTAGCTCAAACTCAATATCATCATCTTCATCATCTTCGTCATCTGAGACATAGGTTTCGTTGACCAAAATGTTTCCACTTGATATGACGACTTCTTTTTTCAGCTTAATTTCTGAATAACCAAAGAGGAGGGCCTCAGCCAGATCTTGAGTCACGTTTACGGTAACGGTGAAACTCTGACTTGCATAAGCGCCCCATGGATCGGTAGCTGTGATTGTAACTTCTGATGTACCCAGATCAACTGCATCAAATGTCAGCAGGGGTCCTGTCAGACTTGCAGTGGCGGCACCAGCATTCGAGTTGGTGAATGTATATGATAGGACATCATTAATATCGATATCAGCAAATACAGTTGAGAGATCAATGGTCTCAGTCAGAAGGAGATCACCATAAGAGAGTTCAACACTGACCACTGCATTGACTACGTCTGGTGCAGTGTTAAATACCTCAACAACACGATCAACAGAACTGATGTTACCACCAGCATCAGTGGCAGTATAGGTCAGGGTATTTGATCCTGGTTGGTTGATGTCGACACTGCCGGTAACCGCAAATGTGAAGGCAGTTCCACAGGCATCCACAGCTCCGTATCCAGCTTCAACATAGGCCAGATAAAGCCCAAGATCCATTGGGTTGTCACCCAGAAGGGTGATAACAGGTGCTTCGGTATCAGCAACAATAACGATTTGAACATCATCGCTTGAAGTTTCAGACCCATCACTTACTGTCAGTGTATAGGTGTAGGTTCCTGCAGTGAGACTGGTTGCAAATGAAGCTGAAGTGCTCACTACCTGACCACCAGTCGACCAACTATAACTCAGGACATCACCATCTGAATCAGCAGATCCTGAGCCATCCAGTGTAACTGCCTGGCTGTCGACTACACAATCGAAAGACTGGTCAGCACCTGCAGCCGCGACTGGAGCCTGGTTATTTTCATAGGTAATCCACATGTATTGCAGATAAAATGAGTAGTTTGAGTAATATTTATGCTGGAGAACAAAATGCCCGATTTTGCTCCCTGCTGGAGCGGTATAGGTGACATTATTCCAACCGTAATGATTACTGGATACTTGACCTAAATAATCACCACTCTCGTCATATGCTATAAGAACGGCTCCATAGTAGTTATAATAATACAGGTAATCATAAACGTTCATGGTTATGCTTGTAGCAGGTTCTGGTAGGCTAAATGTTGTGGGCTGCCAGTTGTAGCTGTATGACCAGTAGCTGTACATGTATGGAGAGAAACTTACATCACCTTCATTATAGTAATATCCGTACCAGTAATTTCGGAAATCATAGAATTCTGTAACTGTTCCTCCTGAAAGGATGCTATTGGAAGCTTGATCATTTGGATTTAAAATGTTTTCGCTTTGCTTCAGCGCAGGTGTTTCCTGGAAAGTAGGAACGGTCTCAGAACGTACCATAGTGGGCAATCCTGCATAGTCACTAATGTGATCGAAAATGATCAAATCTGTAGGATTGGGCAAATTGCTGGCATCAAAGGTTGCAGGAGGTGTCTGTGCACTTTGATCCGCATCGGCTCCCAGAGCAATTCCCAGACTAAAAAGCGTTAACAGAGAGATAGAAATAGAAATTTTAAGAATCTTCAATTCTTTGAGTCCTTTCAATAGTTGAATAGCTGAGCCAATAAATCTTGTTTAGCTTTTAATCTGTTAGAGTGGTCAGCGACTCTGGTTAAAATCATAACACTGTGATATGATTGGCGTAAAACTAACCTAGAAATAGGCAGAATCTATAATAATGACTAAATTTGTCGCATATTAAAACCATAATGTCGCATCTGTATACCTGGTTATGGCAAACAATAGGCTTAACAAAGAAAAGTATGGTGGTTTCACAAAAGCTAAAACGTCTGTTTCACGCCCGGGAGGTCGCTGGGTCGATCCGGAATCCCATGGAGTGGGAAGAAGAAAGGCGAGCGTAGCCGCAGCCAATCCCGCACCTATCCCTCGTAGCTCTATAGAGCTACACACTCAAATACAAAGCCCCGAACCCTGAGTTTATCGAAGGGCGCGGGGCTTTGTAGTGGTACAGATACTGGACGTTTTGAGGACCTCAACATCCGGATCTATTTAAAGCGACTTGGTAAGAACCTCATTCAAGCGCTTCACAAAGTCAGCAGGATTTTCCAACTTCATACCTTCTAACAAGAGAGCTTGCTCATAAAGGAGCTCAGTGGCATTGTCGAAATCCTTTGACTTGCGCATATCCTTCATCTTTTTCAAGATGGGATGATCCATGTTGATCTCAAGGATAGGCTTGGCATCAGGCATACCTGCCTGACCCATGGCGCGCATCATTTCCTGCATCTGGAAGGTGGGGTCATCTGCATCAGCCACGAGGACTGAAGGGGAGTCTGTCAGACGGGAAGAGACCTTCACATCTTTCACTTTCTCTCCGAGAACCTTTTTGACCTTTTTGATGAAGGGTTTGACTTCCTTTTCAAGCGTCTCTTCATCTGGTTCATCATCATCCTTCTTCAGTTCATCTCCTGCATTGCTGCGATTGACTGACTTGAAGTCGTGATCACCATATTTAGCAGCACCTGGAATAATGATTTCATCAATCTCATCATCAGCAATCAAGACTTCGATGTCTTTCTTGGTATACATTTCAATGAGGGGTGAACGCCGCAAGGTTGCCTCGTTGTCTCCAGTGATATAATAGATACCCTTCTGGTCTTCCTGCATACGACTCACATAATCTTCCAGGGTGGTGTAACCTTCGGATTTGGTGGATTTGAAACGGACTAACTTTTCCAGGAGATCGCGATTGTCACGATCCTGGTAATAGCCTTCTTTCAACGGGCGACCAAACTCCTCATAAAATTTGATATATTCCTTATCCTTCTTCGCCAGGGTCTGAAAAGACTTCAGGAGTTTTTTTACCGATGCCTTGCGGATATTGTCCAACACGCGATTCTGCTGGAGAATCTCACGACTCACATTCAGGGGTAGATCTTCAGAATCTATAATTCCCTTCACGAAGCGTAGATAAGTTGGCAGAAGTTCTTTTTCATCATCCGTGATAAAAACACGTTTGACATAAAGTTTCACACCTGGTTTGTAATCTGCATAGAAAAGGTCTTGAGGTGCTTTTTCAGGAACGAAGAACAGCGTCGTGTAATCCATGGCTCCTTCAGCCTGAGTATGTACATGCAGGGCTGGATCCTGAAAATCATTACTGAAGGTTTTGTAGAATTCATTATAGTCTTTTTTCTTCAGCTCTGCTTTTGGTTTTTTCCAAAAAGCCGTCGCATCATTGACCTGTTCAGTTTTTTGTTCTTTGATTTCTTTTTTGTCATCACCCTCTCCATCGAAAGTGGTCTCTTCATAATGGAGGTAAACTGGGAAGGCAATATGGTTAGAATACTTCTTCAGGATTTCAGTAATTGACCAGCGGTTGGCATATTCTTTCCCCTCATCATTGAGATGCAGGGTGATTTCAGTACCAGGTTCTTTTTTCTCAGTTTTATCCAGCTCAAAACCAGTCTTGCCATCACTGACCCAGCGATATGCCTCTTTCTCACCAGCCTTGCGGGTAATTACCTCTACCTGGTCAGCCACCATGAAACAGGAATAAAAGCCAACACCGAACTGTCCAATTAAGTTGGAGTCCTTTTTGGCATCTCCAGTGAGTTTCCCCAAGAAATTCTTGGTGCCTGAGCGGGCAATGGTTCCTAAATGTTCAATGAGATCTTCTTCATTCATACCAATACCAGAATCTGAAATAGTAATGGAACGACCATCCGAAGAGTCATTGAAGACAATATCAATTTTTGGATCAAAGGTTATTTTTTTGAATTTGTCTTCAGTGAGTGTCAAATATTTTAGTTTATCCAAAGCATCGGATGCATTGGACACCAATTCCCGGAGGAAAATTTCTTTGTGCGAATACAGCGAATGAACGATGAGGTGTAAAAGTTCATTTACCTCAGTTTGAAATACATGTTTTGTCATTTTTTATTCTCTCTCCCAATTATCAAAATTTTGTTGGGTTAAATGTGTAAAAATCGTTCTGGTTCCTCGTTTAGAATAATCATTGGACCATATATATAAGATGGTTCCACTTATTGATTTGTTACAAAAATTTTAAAAAAGCCAGTCAATTAAAAGCGGGGCAAATATAATCCTGATAGAAGGGGGTTCAAGTTGGTTTTGGGAATGGGTGGATGTGGTAAATTCGATTATTGAAAGCCTTGGATCTGCTATCCTAGAGCAACATCCAAAACCATCATCAGCGTGAAACCCAGCATGGCACCGATGGTCGGTTGATCTGTATTGCCGGCACGCTGGGATTCTGGGATGAGCTCTTCCACCACCACAAAAATCATTGCTCCAGCGGCGAAGGCCAGAGCGAAGGGTAAAATAGCCGTAGAGGTCATGACGATCAGGGCGCCAAATACAGCAGCAATGGGTTCGACCATGCCTGAAAGTTGTCCATACCAGAAGCTTTTCCCTTTAGACATTCCCTCACGGCGGAGGGGCATGGAAATGGCAAGTCCTTCCGGAAAGTTTTGGATACCAATACCAATGGCTAGAGCAATAGCACCCTGTAGATCAGCTCCAGGAAGCCCAGCTGAGATTGCACCAAAAGCGACACCTACTGCCAACCCTTCAGGGATATTGTGCAAAGTTATAGCCAGGACCAACAGGGTAGTCCGACGCCAGGAGGTGGGGATGCCCTCAACTTCAGAATCTTTGGCACCGAGATGAAGATGTGGCAGAATTTTATCGATGCCCCAGAGAACACCTCCACCTGCTAAAAAACCCAGTGAAACAGGGACCCAGGGCGGTAGTGAACGGCCCTCTGCCATTTCAAGTGCTGGAGCCAGTAGCGACCAGAAACTGGCGGCTATCATCACACCAGCAGCAAAGCCCAGCATGCCATCCATATTGGCGAATGATTTTTTATTATGAAAAAGTACACCAGCTGCACCAAGAGCAGTCAGACCCCATGTAAAAAGTCCGGCAAATAGAGCCAGAAGTACGGGATGAATATTAGCCAATGATTCCATGACAGCTTCCTTCAAAAAAAATAAAAGGACCTGCAAATGGTCCTAAGAGATGGTCACCAATGTGGAGAAAGGGGGCAGATAAGTCAAGACCTACCTGCCCGTAAATAATTCAACCTCTAGATGGAGAATTTAACCCCAGTCAATTCTTCAGAAGTGGTCCACAGTTTCTGGGCGATCTCTTCATCCTGAGAAAGTTTATTTGGGGCCACTTGTTTGGGCCAGCCGCGCTGTTGGGCAACGCCTGATGGACCATAAAAATTGCCATTGGAGGCTTCTGGATCGATGGCAGCCATGAGGGTGGGCATGGCACCCATGAAACTCGATTGCGCTACGATAACATTTAAGAATTTCAGAAATAATCCCTTCTGAAGGCCTGTGGCAGCGTAGCCTGGATGTGCTGCTGTGGTGATTACATCAAGACCGGCCGCTGTCATACGCTTTCCCAGTTCATTGGTGAAATACAGGTTCGCGATCTTACTATCACCGTAGGATTTCCAAGGGGAATATTTTCTCGATTCCCAGTGGATATCATCAAAATTAATATTGCCCGCATTGTGAGCTGTGCTGCTCACATTTACAATCCGACTGTTCCCAGTACCTTTTAGCAGGGGAAATAGTTGAGCTGTGAGGGCAAAGTGACCGAGATGGTTTGTGCCCATTTGAGATTCAAATCCATCTTCAGTCTTGCCATACGGTGGGATCATGATTCCAGCATTATTTATTAACAAGTCTAAACGGGTTTGGGCCTTCGCAAAATCCTCGGAGAACAACTTCACAGACTTTAGACTGGACAGATCCAATATTGAGACTGTGACTTTGGCCGGGGCATATTCCTGTATGATCTCAGCCTTAGCCAAATCCCCTTTAGCTTGATTTCGTACTGCCAATACAACATCGGCACCCTTTAAAGCCAAAACTTTGGCTGCTTCAAAGCCGATGCCGCTGTTGGCACCTGTAATGATTACAACTCGACCTGTTTGATCTGGAATATTTTCAGTTGTCCATTTATCCATGAGATTTCCCCTTATTTGATTGTTTGGCTGCTTGTGCGACGATATCAAGTACTTCAAGTCTCTGTTTTTCTGAACCTTCCTGTGCCACCTGTATCATCGCCAGACCGATCTCTTTGAGAGAAGATATCTGTTTTGGAAAGAGTTTCCGCAGCAAGGGGATGATAGGATTCATCAGCTTATAGAACAGGTAGGCATTCCTCAATCCTTTGGTTGGCTGAATTAATGCTGGTCTGAACATAAAGGCTTCTTTGAAAGGCAATTTCAAAAGCGCGTTCTCTGTTTTTCCCTTCACACGCGTCCACATCATACGACCTTGTTCTGAGTCATCCGTGCCTGCCCCGGAGACATAACACAATGTCATATCCGGGTTTAGCTTCGCCAGGGTTTCAGCCAGGGCCAGTGTCATATCATGGGTGATGCGAGTATATAACTCTTCTGATGCCCTGAACGAGGTGATCCCCATACACAAAAAGGCGGCGGTGTATCCGGAGAGCTCACTTTCAATTGAGGTGAAGGCTGAAAAATCGCTATGAATGATTTCTGTTAATTTGGGATGCTCAACACCACAACTGCTGCGGTTGATAACCAGGACTGATTCAACATCTGGATGATTCAGACTCTCATGGAGTACACCTTCGCCAACCATTCCGGTGGAGCCGGTAATTATTGCTTTTATTGACATGATTCCCTCAGCTCCTTTATGGGGTTTCTAATTGGGGTGTTGACCCTGCAAGTAGTTCTGGAGCCAATTCGGGGAGATAGGGAGCCCACCATTTTACAGTTTGCATTCTGCCAGGATACTCAACGACTTGTCCAAAAACAGGTGTTAATAGTCTTACTCCATTGGCTTCGGCTGCCAGTGTGACTCTTTTCATGGGGTCAAACCAATCGTGGAGTGCGAGATTAAAGGTACCCCAGTGAATGGGCCAGACAAAATGGGCTTTCAGATCGAGAGAGGCTTGAACTGTTTCTTCTGGAAACATATGCACCTCAGCCCATTCCAGGTTGTATGCTCCGCATTCCATGAAGGCGATGTCAAAAGGTCCATATTTTTCACCAATAGTTTTAAACCCATCAAAATATCCGGAGTCTCCACTGAAATAGATATTGTGATCCAGGGTGGCAATTACATAAGAAGTCCATAAGGATTTATTGCGATCAGTAATTCCACGGCCAGAAAAATGCTGACTGGGTGTTGATGTAATGGTCAATTTTTCATCGAAATCATAGGAATCCCACCAATCCAGCTCCGTAATCTTCTCACGAGGGACACCCCATTTCTCTAACTGGGCTCCAACACCAAGAGGCACAATAAAGCGAGAAACTTCAGAATGAATGGTCTTGATGGAGTATTTATTGAGATGATCATAATGATTGTGCGAAATGACAACCACATCGATATCTCTAAGCTCTGTTGGATCAAGAGGGATTTCTTCGCTGAAGCGTGTGGGCCCCACTGGGCTGATTTTCGCTTCATACACTGGGTCAGTGAGAATCCGGTATCCATCCATGTAGATCAAGAGAGATGAATGCCCTGCATTGGTGACTTTTAGATAGGAGCTGTCAGCAGACTCCAGGAGATTCAGGTCGATTAGTTTTTGAGGAAGCGCTTCTTCGGGGGAGCGTTGCTCTTTACCAAAGAGATACTTTTTTATCATACCAAATGAAGGACTCATTTCCAACACTTTGGGATTCGTGAAAATCCCATCTTTATATTGAGGTGAAGCTTGAATTTTATTCAAAGGATTGTCTCCTTGGTCATATTGGGCCGCCGATAAGACGGTGTTGATGGTAAAAATGGAGCCCATAAGGATCAACATCAAGGCGATGATGATCTTTCCAGGTCTCTTTAGTGATTTATTTAAACGAATATTCATTCAGTTATCCTTGAAAATTTTTTTACAGTTTAATAGCATCCCAGGCCATGGACATGACAGCTCTGACATTGTCTGGTGTGGCTTTAAAATCCGGGTTTAAACGTGGATTCGCTAAACCGAAGATGGGGTAGTATAGGTGAGAGAAGATGAGCTCAAATGGTACATCTTTGATGATTTTATCTTTAACGCTCTGTTGCAATACATCAAATAATGGCAGGAAAGCCGCTTCAACTTTTGCTTTATCCACCAGGTCGTTATAGGGTGAATTGGCAAATTGCTCTTTAAAATAGAATAACTCAGAATTAGCAGAGATATAGTTAAAGAGGTTGACGCCGGTGTTCATCAAAGCATCCTCCACTGGGAGCGACGCATCAAAATCTGCCATCAAAGCATCGCCGAGACAGGTCTTAATGGTTACATAAGTGGAAACCAGTAAATCTTCTTTATTTTTATAGTAGATGTAAATGGTTGCCGGTGAAACGCCAGCTTGTTTTGCGATCTTGGACACAGAGCTGGAGGCAAAGCCTATCTCATTCACCAGGGCAATAGTAGCGCTTATTATGGCTTGTTGTTTATTTTCGTCTTTTACTCTCACGCTCTATAATAAACGATCATTCATTTATTTCAAATCATTTTTTTGGATTTCTTTTTCTAAAATGTAATTATGCCGACACACTAAATCCTTCTGTCGTGTATATTGTGATCGATTAAGTCATGATTACAGATCAACTCAGAAGGTGAAATGATGAATGAACGCGTAGAAATGATAGATAGTTTAACTGATACTGGAAGGGCTGGAGTAAAGGCTCTCGGTGGGGGTGGTGATTTTGGTCCTGTTATCTTATATCAGGGGCAAACATTTACCTTAGTTGGTTTTGGTTTATTTGTAGGTATCGGTACCTTATTGGCGGCTCTGCATACCATCTTTTATCTCGGAGCTTACCAGATTATACCTCAGAACTTCCAGATCAGTCAACTCGCAATATCCGTAGCCGTGGTGGCACCCATATCCGGGTATATAATGACAAGACTTTTGGATATAAAGACCTGGCTCTCAGGTGAGAAATCATTTATTGAGTATATCCGTACCGTTAGTTTTGGATTGTGGGGCAGCCTCACGGGTGGATTGTTAATGATCACGGCTTTCGCTTCTATTAACCACATCCCCCTGCTGGCTCTTATAGATGCCTTTGCCCTGGGCGTCCCGCTAGCTCAAGCGTTCGGACGATTGGGATGCCTCAATTATGGGTGCTGTCATGGTAAGGAATGTAGCTCAGATCATCAACCTGGGATTCGCTATTTCGATTCTAGAACGAAAGTTTTACGCTTCAATCCAGAGCTTAGGGGCAAGCGATTGCATCCGACTCAAGTGTATTCAGTATTCGCCAATGCAGCCATTTACCTATCAATATTAACACTGAGCCTAATCTGGGATGAACGTCCCATTGGTATGTTGGCTGCCATCTATATGGGGTTATATGGGATTAAGCGTTTTAATATTGAGTTTTTGCGTGGTGAGTTTCCCAGAGTGTATTTTTCTGGATTGACCATATGGCAATGGTTTAGCGTTACATTTATCGTTCTGAGTTTAGGGATCATGACCTATGTACTTATGGGAGGGGGTACAGTGGGAGAATTTAGTATTTCCGGAGGCTTCCAGAGTCTACGAGCTACTCTGACAGTGATATTAACTGCAGCTATGATAATGGGGTTGGCCTATGGGACCCATGGACGAAAAATTGGGAGTTGGTAAGCATATGATCCCGGTATTAATAGTTGGGGCTGGTCCCTATGGTCTGTCGCTGGCCAATTATATGTCCGCTATGGGGCAGGAATTCAAGATCATTGGTAAACCCATGGAACTCTGGAAAGAGCATACCTTTAGTGATGCTTCATTGCGTTCAGAAATGGCGACCTCAGAAATTGCTCATCCCCAAAACGCATATTCTATTCAGAACTTTCGTTCGCAGAATGGTCTAGATAGAGGCAAACCAAGCGATAGAATTAATGTGAGAGAATACCGCCAGTACGTGGATTGGGTATTGGGTGCAATACCTTATGAGATTCAACCAGAATATCTGGCAAATCTTTCACAATTGGACGACTATTTCGAAGCTAAAATGGAATCTGGTGAAACGCTGCAAGCCAAACAGGTTGTTATTGCCACTGGTGTAGCCCATCATTTGAAGGTTCCTGCTGAATTCTCAAGTGCAAAAGACGTCATTCATAGTTATTACACTCAGGAAATTGAGGCCCTACAGGGAAAAAAGGTATTGGTTGTTGGCGCGGGACAATCAGCTGCTGAGGCCATGGAAATCTGCAGGAAAAATGAAAACCAGGTCCATTGGTATGCCCGTAAAGAACCTCGATTTTATTCTGAACCTCTGGATCTGCCCAAATGGATATTCAATCTGGTTGTAAAAAGTGCCGGTCTCTTCCGACGATTACCACATCGTCTTATTCAATATTTGTTCTCAATATTTTCTGCAACAACTATGACACCGGATCACAAAATCAAATTGGCTGATGTAAATCGATTTTCAAGCCTACCTGACTTGAGCGCCTATGACCATGTCATTTCGGCTACAGGCTACAATTACACACTGAATCACATGAATTTTCTGGCAGATGAATTGCGTGATAGCCTGGAAATGAAAGCTGCCATGCCCCGCATTGATAAAAATTTCATGAGTTCTATGCGAGATTTGTACTTTATCGGACCCTCTACTGAAATGTTCTTTGGTCCTCCCATGAAATTTATGATTGGGTCTCAATATGTAGCACCAAGGCTATCCAAACTATTAGCGAGATGACAACTCTAAAGACTCAGATCGAGTATGATGCTAATCTGGCTCGTTGGCTCAATGTTCAGGAGGTAGCCCTTGTCCGGGAGGACTTGCTGCCAAATGGCGGGGGCAAAAAAAGACGGGTGTTGGCACAATTTGTTACGGAGCTTGAGGATGTAAAGCATATCCACTTGCTTTCCTATGCAGGTTCACATACTGCCTATACGCTTTCAAGCCTTCTGCCTGAAGTGATGATTCATCTCTATGGTACTCACTATGGTGGCGGACCTTACGAAAAAGCTATGACCTCCTTGCTCGATTCCCGTGAGAACATTATTCAAAAGGTGTCCTCCTCATGGACTATGAGTTTGGCTTTTAACAGGCAAAGAAGGAAATCCAGACCTGGCCACCATTTTATGCGTATTGGGGGTAGTCTTGGAGATGATGTTCCTACTCAAACTGTGGTGGAAGAAACTATCAGGACAATTGGCGAAGATTTTCATCATGTGGTGGCTGTGGCATCAGGTGATCTCCTCACAAGTGTAGCCAGGCAAACCAACCAGGTAATAGGCGTATTAACACAACCCCTGGGCATACGAATTATTAAATACTTCAGTCTAAAGCAATCATCAGGTATATGGAAATCAGGATTAAATGAGCGCATAAAGACGATGAAAGATGTCCGCGAAGTGACTGGTCAAACCTGGGATCCAATTTTTATGGGTACTTTATTCAGTTACTTGAAAAAAAAGAAGAAGCTGCCTCCCAAACTATGTATTTGGATTACCTGTCCAGCAGGAATTGACTGGTAAAGATCAAATAAAAAGACCACCCCCAGAGGATGGTCTTTTTATAACTCTTAGCGCTTGAATTTTTCTATTCAGTTGCCTCAGTCTCTTCCATGGCTTCCTCAGCTTCCTCAGTTTCCATAGTTTCATCAACTTCTTCTGAGGGTGGTGGGGGAGGATTTCTCAATAATTCAATTTCAGCATTGATCATAGCGATCATCTTTTTAATGTCAGCATCAGAAACCTGACCGTCTACACTAAAGATTACTTTTCCAGTTGGGTCAAACACAACCATGTTATTTGAGTCATCTGCCAGACCCCATATATCGCCAACCATATTGTCATTGTCGCGTACATAAACAGTACTGGGGTAGTCTTTCTGCTTTCCAGAGAGGATCAGGTTAATAGCAAAATTTGGTTTCCAGGTTGCGGCCATGTTAATCAGGGCAACTGAACCATAGACATCCTTTGGATAGTCTTCGGCTTTTAAAGCTTCTGTAGCTGCATTGTTCGTTTCGCTCTCATCGGGATCTGCATGGACAATCACCCAAACTTTACCAACTAATTCGCTACTGCTCCAGGCTGTATCGTCAACTCTACCACCATCATCACCAGCGAGTTCTAAGAGGGGAGCATTCTGACCAACAGGGAGGCCTGCGAACAAGCCAACACTTAACAAAACAAACAAAATACTAAATGATACTTTTTTCATGCTGCTTTCCTTTTCTTTATAATTGATCTGAGAATTGTACCTCTCAAATACCTGCTTTTATAAAACCGTCTTGTAATTTTATTTCATCAATAGAAAAATATTGATGGAGTAAATCAATTAGACCTTTATACGATTATTAAAGCGTGCTCATATTATAGGGATGATTGAAAGCTGTGCAAGTATTATCCAAT
>JABMQQ010000123.1 GCA_013202495.1 Fidelibacterota bacterium
CAGGTTCGAGTCCTGGGCGGTGTACACACATGAAACCCTTACTGGCTAACGCTTGTAAGGGTTTTTGTTTTTAAGTCTGAATGCTCTGATAATCAAAATATACTGTAAATATGCCGTTGGTCGATTTTAATGGTATATTTGTGTTTTTGGGATTGGGTAGAATACATAGGAATAATAGAATGACCAGCTGTGGTAAGTTTGTCAACAATGGCATCTATGCTTTACGTCTTCCAGAACAAAACGGACAACCGTTACCATTTGTACGACTATCGATCCGTGCCTCCCACTCGTGATGTTCTGAACAGATCCACCAGACCTTTTTGTGAGACTTATAACCTACTTGATATGGCTTCAATTCAAGATTCCTCTTTGGATGCCATTCTTTGACAAGGTCAGGAGCCTTTTCTGCTAGACTCCCTGATGTGAAGTACGATTTGCGCCCCGCTTTCTTATAACATACTGGGCATCCGGTCTTTGTCTTTCTCGTCCTGTGATCAATAGATGTCTCCCATTCATGTCCCTTGCGACATTTCCACCAAACCTTTATTCCTGAATGTGGATAAACATCGGTAGGTCTAAGGTATTCATTTTTACTTGGATGCCATTCGGCAGCAACCTCTGGATATTTATCATTAAGACTTTCTCCTGGAACTGGTTTAGGAAACCATTCGACAAGGAATTTTGTGTATTCTTTATTTCGTAGGGCTCGTACCCCTAAGTAATCTTGCAGCAAGTCCTGCTCAGGTTGGCCTTTGGGAACGATAGAGCTTATCTTTTCAATTAGCGTAAGCATTAAATCCAATTCAGTTGACTTAGGATCGTATGTAATATCATTTTTGCTGGTTAACTCAAGACCTTTCTCTCTGACCCTGATTACTGTAATCCCATTTGACTTCAAAGCGGCGTTCTTGGCTTTGTCCTCCACTAATCTTTTCTTATGCCAATGCCGACCATCGTATTCAATGGCCAGTGATTGGGAGGGTACAAAAACATCCAATTCTTTTCCATCGATTTTTGCATGATGCCTTGTCTCTGGGAAAATAGTTAGTAATTCAGAGTAAATTCTTATTTCCTGTTTTGAACCTCCTAAACCTCCACAATATGGGCACCCGGCACTATGACGGTTATTTATAAAAGCTTTCCATTCGTGCTTTAGATTCACTTTGCATTGCCACCAGACCTGACGGTTCGAATGGGCTTGAACATCTGATGGTGTAAGGTTACCATTTTTTGTGGGGTGCCATTCTGAAGCAAGCTCGGGGTAAAGCACTCCGAGGCTGTTTGATGCCACGAGTTTATTATTACTACAAATCGGACACCCGCTGCCCCGTGTTCTGATTGATACAGAGGTTTTCCACAGATGATCTGATCCTTTGGTACACTTCCACCAAAACTTTTTATCACTCCCAGCTGTAACCATATCAGGAGTTACGATTCCGTTTTTAGGTTGATACCATTGAAAAGCAATCTCCGGATGGGTAGTACTCAGACGATTAGACTTCACTATCATTCGGCCAGCACATATAGGGCAACCAACACCAACATTAGTTCGCTGGAAAACAGGGGTTTGCCATTCATGATCCCCAGCAACAGGACACTTCCACCAGACCCTTTTTGTAGATCCATGGTAGACGTCTGCAGGAGTAAGCCCACCATTTTTAGTAGGATGCCATTCCTGGGATATTTCTGGGAAGTTTGTGGCGAGCGAGTTCGATTTCACTACAGTCCTGCCACTACATACACTACAGCCATTTCCATTTTTACGGCTGTAAATGGCAGCCTGCCACTCATGATCATCACCAACAGGACATTTCCACCAAACTCTGCGAGTGCTACCAGCAGTTACAGAGTCAGGAGTGAGATTACCATTCTTTGTTGGATGCCACTCCTTAGCTATATCAGGATTAGTTGTAGTGAGACAATTGGACTGCGCAACTTTTTGTCCACTGCAAAAAGGACAACCTCCTCCTTTTGTGCGGTTGTATATTGCCACCTGCCACTCATGATCATCAGCGTCAGGGCACTTCCACCAAACTCGTTTATGGCTCCCAGGATGTACTTTTGCAGGAATCAATTCTCCATTCTTAATTGGGTGCCATTGCTTTGCGATCTCAGGGTAGCAATACTCAAGTGAATTAGATTGAACGACTGTTTTACCAGAACATATACTGCATCCTCTGCCATTAGCTCTACTATATATCGTGGCTTCCCATTCATGATCATCACCAACAGGACATTTCCACCATATTTTTTTGTGAGAACCTCGCGAGTAATTGTGTGGATTGAATCCAGGATTACGAGATTTATGAATTTCTTGTGTTAATTCAGGGTGAGAAATTGTTAGTGGAATTGTTGATTTCATTGCGTGTGAGTCAGCTCTAAGCTTTCGTTAGACTATGCGTGATTTGATAACAGTTCATTTCTTTCCATAGAATTCGTTCAAGCCATTTTTTAACTCCATATCAAACAACTGATACATTGATTGACAATTACTTAAAATTGACTCGATTGTTGATTCAGATAAGTAATAAATCCATACTTTTTTATTGGATGTGGCTTCCTCAAAATTTTTCTTCCAACCACGCGATTTAATAAGTTTTGAAAATTTCTCGATCGTACTATTCTTCCACTCAAATCCGCCGTGGACCACCACATTCCTGTATTCAAAAAGACACTCAACAGCATCCCAAACTGTGGGAATAATTTTATTTTCAATCTCTAAAGCTTCAAGTAGTTGTATTGATCCTTTCACTAAATTGTACTTTTTATTAGGCTTCCCATTTGATGTAGAAACTCGCTTAGGATTCCAAAAATCCGACGTTTCTAGTTTCCATCGGACATGATCATTGAGGGGGGTTTTATAATTGGGATTTAAGCTAAGGTTGTGAAACTCATGACTCAGCATACTCTCGATGAATGTGGAAAGAGCCGTGGCCACTAAATGGCTATACGCAGCAGGAACATAAACAACATTAATCCAGTCTTGCTCATACTCCCTATTAGCATAAGTACCATATTTTTTGCGGTAATCTGTCTCAACCATTCTATCAATGACTTCAGATTTTCTCTCTAGCATACTATTCCGGAGCTGAAGTATTGCACTAAAATGGTACTCAGGGCTGTATGAATGATATTTGCCCATAGCCATGATTAAGTCGATGTCCTCTATTCGCATTAGTCTAACGCCCTAGGCTTGAGCTACTTCCTGAAACAGACTCGCTTTGCAAGATCATTCTACCTTTGTTAGGCAACTTTTGGTTTTGTGACGATTGAAATTTCCAGGTGCCTTTTCATTTCCTGCACATCAGGTGACCAGATTCCGTCCCAAAATATTTTTACATATGTGATATCCGAATCAGTATTATCTGCAACAGCTACAACTTCAAGAATGGTATGTTCTCTCCCTTTGATAACCGGGTCAAAATTATTCGAGTTGAAATAGGTGCTTATTGTAGGATTATCACCTTCGTTAAAGTGCAAAAAAGTACATATTTCATCTGGTCCAATTGTGCGATATTCTGGTTTTGTCCATTGCCAGGTAAGTTGAAGCGGTCCACTAAATGAGACGTTGTGATAGTCTTCACCAGTTGTTGATACGTACACCTTCCTGATTTGGACCCTTGCATTAGTAGCTGTTGCCCAGCGGCGTTGGTTTGCTATCAATAATTTGTAATAATACCCTTTTAAGCCATTTTCTAGTGTCGTTTGAATAGCGCAATCATCGAATAATGAAACATTAAGTTTTGGCCCTATAATTTTATGCCGTACACTGTCTCCCCAAATAGCCAAAGCTATAATTGCCATAGTTAAAATTGCCGCAACTATTTGGATTGCTAAATTCCACCATTCATATTCACACATTGGTACCCCCATTTTATAGTTTGCCTAACGCCTTAGGCTTGAGCTACTTCAGTCATATGCTCCCCACACTTGGGACAACCATCCGCAACCTTCCACGGTACAACATTCGAAGAATTACAATCAGGACATCGATTGAGAAAACTTGGTACTACATCTGGATCCTCTACTAGTCCTCCAGCATGAAATTCTATTGGAACTTCGACCAGGGATTTGCATCCTAGACAGTGCATGGTATCGACCGTAGCAATGGGTGCCTTATCTGGAGCATCCCAGACTTGAGCTGAATAGCCACAGGAATGACAGGTATACTTCGATGTAGTACTCAGGTTTACCCCCAGATGTTTTTATTAATCGTGCCCGAATCTAGTCAGATGGTGTGTTGAATCAAAAGAAAACCCCCAGGATCCGAAGATCCCAAGGGATTGGAGTATGCAAGTCTCAATAACCTACGTTTATGAGACTAATTCCCTAAACCTTGCTAACCCTTCGCAAACCCAATAAAGAGAGTCTCAAAACCCATCTCTTAATCATAGTATCAATATTATCTGCAATCAGCATTATTGAGACATAAACATATCTACATCTCCCTCTTGGTACCCATGAGTGTAGTTCAATAACTTTTTGCTTTGATGGTTGTACTTGATGATACCTTGCTAGTGTTCGCAATAAGATTAAATACCGAATATTCCGAAACATCATCTCCACTCTGGATAATGACATCACCGGTCTTTGTAGTAAACAGTGGAATGTCATTATTATTTAACAATTGTTGAATTGATTGCTTTGGATGATGATACTGGTTGTCATAGTTAGATGTACAGATAGCCGCCCGGGGATTAAGTGTTTTCAACATCTTGTCATTTGTAAACCCATTATCAGCACCATGATGAGCGAGAATCATCACATCAACTTCATTGGATAGGATTTCACCTGAAATAATAGAATCGGCTATAGATTCTGTCTCAATATCTCCGAGACTAAGTACAGTAAAATGCCCTGCTCTGAATAGTTTTGCTACCGAATTATTATTATCATTGTCTGCATCTAACTTCCATGGCCATAGGACTACATCATTTCTCTTCAATTCCTCTGCGCTACCTAGGGAATTAAGGAAGGTAGGATCTATCAACCTAACGATCCCTCCATCATTCTTATATTCTATAATTGTATTTCTGGAGTCCTTTCCAGAATCAGTTGAAGGCAGGTATCCTGGTGCTTCAATAATATTTGGTGTAAGGTGCTTGATTATCACTTTTAGGTCGATTGGATTACAATGATCCTGATCCCAACTAGTAATGTGTAAAACGTCAAGAGTTCCGGCCCCATAAGTCTTAATCTCATCAAACACATGACTTATATTTTGTTCAGTGATCCTTGCTTCAACTAGTGTAAAATATCCATCATGACAATAGCTGAAGGAGCTCCCCTCCTCACCCAATTGATATGCCCTGAATCTTGTTAATGCCATTACCTACCACCCATTGTCACTTCTTCTCAACTTCTGATTTATGCTTATCATCTTCCGCTTGAGCTGTTCCGGTTTTATTGATCCCCCACAGGGTGCGGGCTATTTCTTCAATCTTTTTCATGAAATTATCAACATTATAGCCGGCGATAAAGGCAAATGCCAAATACCCATACATGATATCTACATCGACTTGTTTGGCATCTAATACAAGGAGACCGGCTTTTAGGAATATATAGCTGACAAAACCGCTAATTGAGCTCGTCAGAGGTCTAATGTAATACCATACATACCATTGAGGATCCCAATCGTTGCGTACAGCCCTATGTATATAGACATTCCTTAGCAGATAGATTATACCTCCCAAAATCCCCATATAAACACTCATAAATGCTAGGATGTTACTGCTGTACCATTCTGGAACTATCCATAAATGATGTGAAAGTGATAACACCATTATTCCAATGAGCCATACTATCAAATATATTATTATTCCTATCATTGCTCTTGCCTCCTATCAGTACCTAGTTTGTTTTATATTTTATATCTAATTACTGCCAGCCTAATATCTATAACATTCTAAAACCCGTTTACTATAAAGACTTGTGTTACTGTTACACCTTTCCGCTTATTCTGAACTCTGCACCGCAATAAATGTCTTCCTACATAACTTACTTCTCTCTTGAACTTGTGCATTGGAGTATCGCCATCATCCGGTTTTCGATAGATTTCCTGATGGTCTCCGTCAGATAAACGACCACCATTTGACACCTCAAACCAGACCTTAACTTTGTCTATTGGGTCAAAGATACCACCCTTGCCAGTGACAGTGAAAGTTAATGATTCACCAGTTCTGAATGTATCGCTTGATTCTCGCTCAACTATTTGTCCGTTGTATTCAGATTTGCATGAAAGTTTTATCTTGTAAGGTATTGGTGCTCGATTCCTGAATCTAGTTGGAATCACTGTCCACCTCCCATGTATGTCGATAAAGCCGGCGATGTGCCCTTTCCTTTTTGAAGTGTAAACTTGCTCATTTGCAGTGTGCTTTTTATAATAAGTCAGAGCCTGCTTGTTTGGGTGGTGAGCTGATTTATACTCACCGCATGAAATTAGGGTAACCGATGGATTTATGTGTTTTAACGCATCAACGTATGTGGTATCCGGGTTTTCGGCTGGATCAATCTGTTTGTTCAATGATTCATCTGTAAAGAAGGATCGAGAGCCATGGTGACTTGCAAACAGAACTTCAGATTGCAGCATAGAGGTTAGTCCAAATCTAGCTACAATTTTATCTCGCCAACACAAATAATCAGAATCTCCCGTAAGTAGCAACCTTCGATTAGCATATTCAATAGATAAGACAATTGCGTTTGTATGTTGTACTTTTGCTTCCTTCAGCAGCCCTTCTTCAATTAGGTGATCATATTGTCCATAATTGTAGGATGCCTTTGAGTCAGAGAATTCAGTTCCTGAGTTTAAACAATATACTGTAGCAGCACCGTATTGCATTAGTGGAACAGTACTTGGTCGCGGGACAATTACTGATGACTGCCCCCTATTCTCGATTAATGTACGTCGCAATCGCATATAGTAATTGTAATCTTTGCTTGTTGTAGATGCTCCAGTTTGTCCAGAATCGATAATAGATCTAATCGGAAATAACTTATGAATATGTCTTAATCCACGGTAATGATCCTCATCTCTATGGCTATTAACAAATACATCAATTCTCTGTGTAGACGCATTTGTTTCACGGTTGACCCATACTGGTAACCATTTTTTAAGTTCAGCTAGGATTGACTCTTTGTTATCGTCGGAAAGGTTACAATCATAAAGCAAGGTACTGTGGTCTGGGAATACCATAAGTATCATCAATCCCTCTCCGACATTAAATTGAACAAATCGAAGCGGGTTTTTATCCTTATCTATATAAAACTTAATCGGCTGAGGAGTGGTCATCAGATTTTCCTGTGATCTGTGACATATACTGCAAATACGTTAGTGACAAATCGATTCCCATAATTCCGAGCAGCTAATCCTATTGACAAATAATGTACAAGCATGTAAATAAAGTATCTGAAAGCGGGACTTGAAACTTGTTGTTGAAGTGAAAACGAAGCAGTACCAAGTATTAGAAAGATGAATGATATAGCAGTTAAATCTCTAGTAAGGAGGAAGATCTTGTGTGCTTCAATTATAGATGTGTCTGATTCATATCTTTTGTACAGTTTGAACCACTCAGCGTTCTGTTCATCAGGATCTTCGGGTATTATCCCCATTTTATTCTCTATATCAGCGGCCTTGAATCTTTTGTCTTTGTGTGCAAGTTTACTGAATGCCCGATGCCCAGGAAGAGCATTCTTATACCTGAAAAACACTAGTGCTTCTTTTATTGACACACTTAGAATTCCAGTAATTACAACACAAAGAATTGGTGCAATAAATGCTACCATACCATCTTTCGAATTCAAAGCATCGAACCGTTCAATAAGTGACTTCCAGAACTCAGTTGTCCCTGTTGTAAAAACTATGTAAACTGCTAAACAGTATATTATGAATGCTGTCAATGCTGGACGATTCTGACTCTTCAAAGACTTCACTGGTTTACTCATCTTCTTCTCCTATTATGATATATTCCTTTAATCCCAAGCCTCGACATCCTGGCTAAAGCTAAGTGGAGTAATAGGCTCCCACCCCCGTGATGGCATGTTAGTGTCCTTTCGAATAGGTCTTCCATCAGTTTTACAAACTTTGACACCCCTACGTATAAATCCATTGACAACCATTTTCCGGGGATGTTTAGAAGAGCTTTTTGAAGCTGAAACAAAAGCAACTTTATTCGTTTCTCCATCATCAGATTGTTTAATGGGACCTACTAACGCATCAAGTATTGAAGGTGAAACATTGTTACGACTACCGTGGTGTGGTACTTGTAGGAAGCTCAGACTTGAGCTCAATGATATTCCATTCATACTTGCATATTGAACAGCGTTCCCAAGAGCCCTTATACCGGCGTCGCCCGTCAATAACACATATTCACCGGCTAAATAACCTAGCATCACGACACTACTCTCATTTTCAGCTGTGGTCTGTACATCCTCTTTCAAGCTTTCGACTCCCCAGCTTTCTTTCACCCAAGAGATTGCTTTCTCAGCTGCCTGTTTAAGTAGTCTATCGAGAACATCCAGAATAGGATCACCAGTCTCTCTTTCTGGTGATTTCTCAAAATCTGCAATTAATGATTTTACATACCAATCCTCCGCTGGTGATAGAATAGTAAAATTGCCAATATTTATGCCAGCAAATGGTTCTAAAACTTCAATCTTTTGACCTATTGCGATTTGTTCAAGTTTATATGCTGCTGACATCTTTTCTTTCAACCTCTTTTCTAAGCTTTGAGAGGTAATACGACCATCTTTGAAATAATCAAGGATCAGCCCTGAGTATGCCCACGGTCTATGCATCCATAATCTACCGACATTTAACTCCTCCAATACTATTGATAATCCAGATGCATGATCAGCGTCGGGATGGGAGCACACAACATCATCTACATAATCGGTACCATAGTATTTTTTGATATGTGCAACTAAGTTTTCGCCTGACTCCTTAATTCCACCATCATATACTAGTATTCTATAATTACCTGGCTCACCATAACGTAATGCAATGGCATCACCACTCTTCTCACCATTTCCTACTGGTAAAAAGTCAATTTCCCAACCCGATCCCGTTACCATTTTTATCCCTTGCTTATTCGTCATTTCATTGGTTTAATACTGGAATAAAATGCCAATTCCAGGAATAAACTGACGTTGATATAATACAGACTATGATTTCAAATGTTTTCGATTACAAAGTTTTCCCCTCCATAATTGTATACAATATATGCTATTAAGCGAATGTTAATAGTGTTATGCATAGACGGTTAAAATTCAACCGATAATCTCAAATACGCTAAAAGTTTATTATTACGATACTTTGATATTGAGAAGGGTTTTGAGACTCAGTTTATTGAGTTTGCGAGAGGTTCGCAACATTCAGGAATTCAGTCTCATAAACGACCTGTATAAAGACCCCCGGGGGCTCGAAACGCAGCTATAGTATCATATTTCTATACCTACTACCCATACATGACAACTGGATTTTCCATTCCTATATAGAGAAATCGTCTCAAATACGTATCAGAATCAAATTGGGCGTTTGGAGAGTCTCATAAACCCAGGTTATTGAGCTAATCGATATCTGGTCATCATCAAGTTTTCTAGCGAGTAATGGACAATCGTGGACAAATTGACCCATCAGTAGCACTTTTTAGTAATTTTTGCCTGTGATTGACAAAAATAGTGGGCGGAGTGTCACCCTGCCGTTTAGCTCTTGACGAGAAAAGCTAGGCAACTCGGACATTTCTGGCAACTTTTTACCTCTTATCTAACCAATAACCGTTTATATGTATTTCACACAAAATAGATCTTATTGATATATTTATTTATTGGGTCAAATAATGGCACGCACATTAAAAGTGTTGTTATTAATGACTTAATCTAACTCCTACCTGCCCGGCATGACTATTGACCTAAGCATATATAATATGTCGAAGATAGCCTTCGAGATATCACAAGGAAAAGGTAAGAAAAGGATCCGACTCTTTATTATCCAATCCAAACATTTAAAAGCTTGATAGACTACTTAAGGGGAGAGAATAATGAAATATCAGACGAAACTAGGGATCATGCTTGGCTACTTTGCACTCGCAATAATTTTGTCAACAACAACGGCTTCAGCTTGCTCCACTTTTAAACTTCAAAAGGGTGACGGACTTGTATATGGTCATAATTTAAATCAGGGCGATATGGGTGTCCCGGGATTATTAATGATAAATCAGAGAAGCATTTTTAAAACGGGACGGACCTGGAGTGAATTAACGACTAAAGATGAATTGAACCCATCCAATCACTCATGGATATCAAGGTATGGTTCCATAACATTCAATTGTTTTGGAAAAGACCTTCCAGATGGAGGTATGAACGAGGCTGGACTAGTGATTTGGGAGATGAGCGACGACATTGAATATCCCCAAAATGACAGTCTTCCCAAGCTGGCTCAAATGAGCTGGATGCAATATATTTTAGATAATTATGATACGGTAGATGAAGCTATCCAATGTGCGTATGATTTCCAAATTGATGGCTGGGGCTGGCATTATTTTGTTGGAGATAAAGCAGGAAATACAGCCGCTATCTCCTTTATTGATGGTGAGGTTGTTGTGAATCATGACGAAGATATGCCCATACCCGCCTTGTTTAACTCGCCCTATGCCAGGGAATTGGAGCTACTGAATTATTATCAAGATTTCGGAGGGAGTTATCCAATTGATACTCATGATCCTAAAATCCCACGCTTCGTAAGAGCAGCAAAAATGATAGAGCAGTATAAGCCCTCTCGTAATATTGTAAAATATGGGTTTAAAATGCTTAAAGATCTGCGCGTAAATGATGATCCAGAATGGTCTGTTGTTTTTGATATCCGCAAAAGGGAAGTTCACTTTAAAACGCGAATGCATCCAGCGATTAAATCTTTATCGATGGCAAAGATAGATTTTTCCAATAACCAGCCATCCAAGTTCGTAAACATCGACGATGTGAAAGCGGGCAATATCCAGGGCAAACTTGAAGAATATTCTAATACTAAGATGAGTAATTTTACAAGTTCATTTTTAATGCCACTATTACCTGAGCAATTCTTTACCAGCGGCGGAATAAGTACCGAGGAATATCTAAAGAGAACCTCAACTCACAGTGATGCTGCAACCTTGGAAGAGAATCAATATTTCAAGGGAAATTGGGAATACAAAAAAGATAATGGTGAGATAGTTACATACGAACTGGACACTAATGGTGATGCTGTTACCGGCAGGGTAATCATGGCGGGAGGCACTGAAACATTCAAGGCTGACCATTTGCAATTGATCGGTAATCAATTGAGTTTCACATACCTTAAATCAAATCGGATGTTAGTCGAGATGCAGGCAATGATAGAAGGTGACTCCATGGCGGTTGCACTAATTGGAATAGAGGATTTCTATGGAAATTATGTCTTCACAAGGAAGCACGACTAGTGCGGTTCTGTCCTATTCCTAGAAACACCGCTCATTAGGCCCCTTCTGTCTCAAAAAGGGTGTCGCATAACTGAGGGGCAATTTAGGTGTCTCATAAACGGCGCTTAATAAGACACCCCGGGGGCTCGAAACGCGCTCCCAGTACCATATATCTATACCTACTACCCTTACATGACAGATAGAATTTCCATCCCTATATAGGAAATTCGTCTCAAATACGTATCGGAATCAAAC
>JABMQQ010000124.1 GCA_013202495.1 Fidelibacterota bacterium
AATGCATCCCCAAGAGGAAAACGGAAAACCTGGGATGCAGTTAGTTTCTAAGAGGTCGCCCTCGTTTCAACATGTATTCTATGCGTGCACGGGTTTTTGGTTCCCCGCCAAGTGAGACAAAAGCCTCTCGCTCTATATCGAGGAGATACTGTTCGTCCAGGGGTTTCATAATTCCACCCTTATCACCCCCAGTGAGCACAAAGGCCAGTTTCTCAGCTATGAACGCATCATGCTCAGAGATTTTCCCAGATTTCAGAAAGCCCTTCACACTACTCTTCACAGCCAACCTTCCACCTTTACCAGGCAGAAACAGATCTGTCCGCAATTCAGGTGGCTGATAATCTTCGCTCATGGACAAGACTTCTGCCTTGGCCCGTGATACACGATGATCTTGATTGACAATGATGATATCGTCCTTCGTGAGATATCCAATTGAGACAGCATGTTTAGCTGACATAGAAACCTTGGCAAAACCAATGGCCTCGAAAGCCTTCTGAGCAACCTGGAAGGCACCAGCGCGACCCTTAGAGAGACGATCCTGTGATTTCATGATCATTCTGAGGTTACCACCTCC
Organism: Fidelibacterota bacterium; assembly: GCA_013202495.1. Taxonomy (GTDB): domain Bacteria; phylum Fidelibacterota; class UBA8477; order UBA8477; family JABMPR01; genus JABMPR01. The sequence goes on from JABMQQ010000124.1 coordinate 575, forward strand.
TCCAGGTATCAGTCCAACACCGACTTCAACCAGACCTGTATACAATTCGGCAGCTGCGACGATCCGATCACAGGCACCAATGGTTTCATATCCACCGCCCAATGCCATCCAGTGTGGTGCAGCCACCACAGGAAATGGAGTGAATCGAACCTTTTGCAGGGTATCCTGCATGGCTTTACTCATGGCATCCAGACCAGCCCAATCTTTCTCATCTATGGCGCGCAACATCAGAGCAAGGTTAGCTCCAGCCGAGAAGTGGGTCGCTTCGGAAGCGATGATCAAACCCTTGTAGTTATTTTCAGTTACCCAATCAACTGCCTGATCGATCATGCTGATAATAGAACCATCAATTGGATTGAAAGTCGGTTGAAGCACCGAGTGCATGGTCACAGCGGCAACCCCATCACCAAGATCAATCAAGGAAGCTGACCAATCCTTTTTAATAAGCCCACCGGTTTTCTTGATGACATTAAAATCGACAGCTAGCGGATGGGTTGGGACAGGCTGCATGGATTCGCTTGATGGATCGTAATAGGTTTTAGCCTTTCCATCGAACCCGTAAAAGGATGTAAATCCCTTGTTGAGCATTGTCTGAATCCAGGCTGGAATTTTGCGGCCATCACTCTTCATACGTTCGACTGACTCAGCCAGTCCAAATGCATCCCAGACTTCAAATGGACCAAATTCCCATCCGAAACCCCATTTCATGGCGTTGTCAATGTTCACGATATCATCTGAGATTTCAGGTAAACGATTTGCTGAATAAATCAGTATACCAGCATTCAACTCCCAGAGAAATTTTCCGGCAACATCGTCGATACTCACCAGACTTTTTAATTTCCCTGGGAGATAGGTTTCATTTTTCGAAACCCTTATCGCATCGTATTTTTTCTTAACAGAAGGCTCATATTCCAAAGTATCCAGGTTGAGAGAGAGGATGGTCTTCTTATCTACCTTCTTGTAAAATCCTGCTTTGGTTTTCTGTCCTAACCAGCCGTTATCAAGCATGGATTGTAAGTAGTCTGGAATCTGGAAGATATCGCGCTCCTCATCTTCCTCACCCTTATCATAGGCATTTTCAGCCACGTGGACTAGCGTATCCAGACCAACCACATCAGCAGTTCTAAAAGTAGCCGATTTCATATGCCCGATCAGAGTACCGGTCAATGCATCTACATCAGGAACATTCAGACGTTTTTCCCTGGCCAATTTCAAGGTCAACATCATACCGTAGACCCCAATGCGATTGGCGATAAAGTTGGCCGTATCCTTGGCCCAAACGACCCCTTTCCCCAGATCATCTTCCAAAAATGTAGCAATATCCTGCATGGCTTCCATGTCTGTCTCAGGTCCGCCCACCAACTCAACCAACTTCATATAACGTGGTGGATTGAAAAAATGAGTGATGAAGAAACGTTTCTTCATATCAGCAGGTAATGAAGCCGCCATATCAGCCAGAGAAAGACCCGAAGTATTACTGGTCAGAATAGCTGTAGCATTCATCTTGGGAACTATTTTCTCAAAGAGTCCCTGCTTCCAATCAAGCCGTTCGGCAATGACTTCAATAACCCAGTCCACTTCACCAACCTTGTCAAGGTGATCATCATAATTACAGGGTGTGATCATCTCCAAGGTTTTGGGGTTGTATACCGGACTGGGTTTTAGCTTTTTCATTCCCTCCAAGCCCTGTTCAGCCAGCTCCTGATTCATATCGAAGAGGTAACTGGGAATCCCAGCGTTTGACAGGTGAGTCGCAATCTGCGCGCCCATGACTCCGGCGCCCAGTACGGCTACCTTTTCTATCTTTAATGCCATGACTATACCCTTTCGATAATGGTTGCGATACCCTGCCCAGTTCCAATACACATGGTTGCCAGACCGTATTTTGTATCATTCTGTTCCATGACATTGAGCAATGTGGTTACAATTCTGGCTCCTGAGCAACCCAGGGGATGTCCAAGTGCAATGGCTCCACCATTTAGATTGATCTTCTCTGTTGGCCAATCTCCTTTGCGAATAACATAGAGTGATTGAGCTCCGAAAGCCTCGTTCAACTCGATGGTATCCATCTGATCTAATGTCATATCAACATTTTTAAGCGCTTTTTCAGTAGCAGGTAGTGGTCCCGAACCCATAAGGGTTGGATCTACACCGGCTACAGCACGGGAGATTATTTTGGCTCTGATTTTGAGACCCAATTCCTCAGCTTTGGTATTGCTCATGACCAGCACAGCTGCGGCGCCAACACTGATGGGGCTGGATGTAGCTGCAGTAATACTGCCTTCCTCTAAAAATGCAGGAGAAAGAGATTTGATCTTAGCCACATCTGGTTCTCTGGGACCCTCATCTTTGTTGACACGAATGCCCTCAATTTCAATGGGAACAATCTCGTTGTCGAATCTTCCAGCGGCTTGAGCAGCTAGTGCCTTTTTATGAGATGCAATGGCGAAGGCTTCCTGGTCCTCGCGGTTGATACCTAATTCCTGAGCAAGATTTTCAGCGGTTTCACCCATACCCATGTAGTAATCAATTTCATATAATTCTGGATTAAAATCGGGGTTATAGCCACCCATGGGGACACCAAACATGTCTTCAACACCAGCCGCTATACCGATCTCCTTGTCACCAACCATAATGGCGGTACTCAGTTGATGAAGAGCATCCATGGAAGAGCCACAAAAACGATTAACCGTACTACCTGTTGTGGTATTTGGTAAACCTGATAGCAGGGCAACTCCGCGGCCCATCAGCATCCCCTGATTTCCCTCAGGAAAGGCACATCCCAGCACGAGATCTTCCACCTCGTCAGCTTTTACAGCAGGATTTCTCGCCAGTAACGCTTTGACCACCTGAGCCGTAATATCATCAGGTCGCATGCCGATCATTTCACCATTTTTAATACCAATTGGACTACGCACTGCATCAACGATTACACTATATCTTTCACTCATTTAATTATCTCCTCATTCCTTAATCATTCAGTGGATATGTACCGCGTTTGAGTAGAAGCTGGAAAATCATCTTTTGTTCTTCAATAACATCAGCATGATAGTCCAATTCAGTTAATGCTTCATTCAACTTGCCTAATTTTGCTTTACGATCTTCCTCAGGCAGGATATGTCTCAATATTTTTTGGGCATTAGAAACAATAACCTCAAGATTTCTGAGAACAGATACCTTCAGTATTGAAGAGACTTCATCTCGTCTTGGGTAAGCTTCATCCAGTTGTAAATATCTTCTCAGAACACTGAAAATGATCTGCTGGGCAATCACCATATTGGCGAATGCCTCAATCTCGAATTGAGTATTCTTAAAATCCTGACCATATTTCAAGATGAGCTCATGAAGGGTTTTAAGAACAATTCCCCGACCCAATTCAACTGCTTTAATCTCTTGTACTATTGAATGATCTGAAGGAATATCAGCTACTGGCATCCAACCTTCTCCCATCTCAAGAATTTGCTCTCTCATGGGCAACTCTTCCAGGATGGCCTTTTTCATGGCAATTCCGGAAATGATCAGCTTGTTGATCTCGTTGGTTCCCTCAAAAATGCGATTGACGCGTTCATCACGGAGGAGCCGAGCTAGTGGATATTCCTCAGAAAAACCGTAACCACCAAAGATCTGCACACCATCATCAGCATTTATCCACATAGCTTCAGATGAGAAAATCTTATTGACACTATTCTCGATAGCGTGGTCTTCAATCACTGAGTAGAGATGATTGTAGTATTCTGGGTCATCTTCCTCGTAGCGCTCAACTGCGGCATCAATGGATCCTGTGGACTGATAGGTAATGGTATCAGATTCGTAGCAGCGAATCACCATATCAGCAAACTTACGTTGCATCATTCCAAACGCAGTCAAGGGTTGAGCAAACTGCTTACGCTCCTTGGCGTAATCCAGGGCGGTTTTAATAACATGTTTGGCTCCACCCATAGTCACAGCACCAAGTTTCAAGCGACCGATATAGAGCACGTTGAAAGCAACAGCGGCGCCCTTACCTACTCCCCCCAGTACATTTTCAACTGCTACCTTACAATCATTCAGAACAAATGTTGTGGTTGAGGATCCTTTAATACCCAGCTTGTGTTCTTCTGGTCCACGCTCCCAACCAGTGGTTTCCTGATCCAGAATAAAGGCGGTCAACTTATCTCCATCGACCTTGGCAAAGACAACACCGATATCTGCCCAGCCTCCATTGGTGATAAATTGCTTCACTCCGTTAAGGATGTAGTGTGTACCTTCCTCATTGAGACTGGCTGAGGCGGTTCCGTTGAGGGCATCTGATCCTGCACCGGGTTCTGTCAGAGCATATGAGCTCATCCATTCCCCACTCATCATTTTTGGAATATATTTTTCTCTTTGCTCGTCGTTTCCATACCAAAGAATTGGTAGCAAACCGATACCGGTATGATCCGTAACGGTCACCATTAGTGAGGAACTTTCACCAACTCCCATTGCCTCCAAAGCCAGGGCTGCGGCAGTTTTATCAAGCCCCATACCCCCATACTGTTCTGGGACGTCTAGTCCCATCATCCCCATTTCCCCCATCTGCGTCATAAAATCTCGAGTCAATTCCTCATTGAGTTTTTCTATATCGTCGGCTCGAGGAGCAACGGCTTCTTTAGCGAAAGATTGTATCGCTTCGAAAAACTCCTTTTGATCATCACTCCATTTTTCTCTGGTGAAGATTTCATCAACGCCAAAGGGTGTGGTTAAAAATGCGCCACCCTTACTCATCTCATTCTCCTTATTTTGGATACAATTCTATTGTCTCAATCCTGAACAGCTATTCCATCCAGGATGAGTTCCATATTCAAGTCTACATATTCTTCCAGCGAAAAGTCGTTTGGTTTGAACAGTGCAAACCAAATCATTCCATGCAGAGAGGTCATGATTGACATGGCTATCATGCCTGCATTTACATCCCTGAATTCCCCGTACTCTATCCCGCGTTTGATTAGCACTTCAAATTCGCTTAACACACTGGCGTATAGATGACTCGCCAATTCCTTGATTTCTTTATCCCGGTTGGCAAAGGCCCAGATTTCAGGTTCAACTAAAAACCAGTTGGGATTCCTTTTAAATAACTTTGCCGTGAATTTGGCTATATGCAGGATGATCTCTCTGGAGGGTTTTGCACGCATCAGCCCACCACGCTCAATGGGAGAAAATTGATCCATCCAGTGTTCGATCAGGGCAATAAATAAGTCCCGCTTACTTTGAAAGTGATGATATAGTGCGCCTTTGCTCAAGCCAATCTCTTGAACAATATCATCCATTCTTGCCTCCGAATAACCCTTCTTAACAAAAATGGTGAGAGCTGCTTCTAATATTTCTATTCGGCGTTCTGAGCTGGGTCTTCTCTCTGTCATATCTGGCCTTAATATTATTTCATTATTTACATACCGACTGGTCGGTATGTAATATAGACCTTTACTATCCTTCTGCAAGCAAGCTTTGTGAGTCAAAAGAAGTGTTGGTTCTGGAAGTCATTTGTACGGTATCGTTTGAATCTACTATTTTTTTTCAATGCAAATCTTCACCTGAGATTTATATTGTTGTTATTTGGCAGTTATTCATTTTATGCACTTAAATAATAAGGGGAAATTGTAATGCGAAAAAGTGTCGTGCTTATCGTTATGAGTTTGATGATACTGATGTTGATTCAGTGTGGTGGAAAAGCAGATAAACAACCACCAGAAGATTTGAGCTATCAGCAAGAAATACTCGCTAAAGTAAAACCAATGTTCGCGGTGGTTCCTGATATGATGCCAGGCTCTGAAAATGACACAGAAGCCCGGATCAAACTTGGGGAAAAGCTCTATTTTGAAACCGCCCTGTCAAATACAGCTGATATGTCCTGCAATACCTGTCATGATATTGCTAAGGCAGGTGTCGATAATAAACCCACATCTGAAGGGACCAACGGGATTCCAGGTCCCAGGAACTCACCTACCGTCTTTAATGCTGGTTTCCATTTTGTTCAATTCTGGGATGGTCGCGCTGTAGATCTCAATGAGCAAGCAGGCGGACCTATTTTGAATCCCGCCGAAATGGCCATTCCCGATTCTGCAACAGCAGTGGCAAATATTAAAGCGATCTCTGAATACGAAGCCTTATTTACTGAAGCTTTTGGTGAAAACAGCATCGACTTCGAGAATATCACCGAAGCCATGGCTGCTTTTGAACGCACACTGGTCACTCATGATCGCTTTGACGACTTCCTGAAGGGCGATCTTAAGGCCATCACGAAAACAGAGGTTGAAGGTCTTGATCTTTTTCTGGGTAAAGCCTGTATCACCTGCCACATGGGATCCATGCTGGGTGCAAACATGTATCAGAAAAACGGATTGATTAAACCATATAAGGATCTTACGGATGAAGGCCGCTTCGAGGTGACAGGTTTGGAGCAGGACAAATTCATGTTTAAAGTTCCTGCTTTAAGAAACATTGACCTAACCGGTCCCTACTTTCATGATGGTGGCGTTGAGAGTCTTGAAGAAACCACTATCATGATGGGTGATATGCAGCTCATGCAGCAAATCTCCGCTGAAGAAGCTGCCAAGATTGCTGCCTTCCTGAAAACCATGAACGGAAAGCGTTTTACCCAAAGCTAGAATTCTGATTAACCTTGCGAAGGTTTAACACCTTCGCAAGGTTTGTTAAAGATTGATGTAAAAAGTCAGGATTGAAGCACTCAAGTCCCCACCCAACAAACCTGCGATAATCACAAGCAGGGCCACTACCACACTCACAATAGGAAACACCCAACCTTTTATTGCCCACTCCTTCTTCTCCAGGACTGCAAAGGTGCGACCTACAGCTACCAGAATAATGAGCCATACCATGGCATTTCCCATAGAAGTATGTTTATCAAAAGCCTCCATCACTCCTTGATGGAGAGATTTCTGATCAACTACCAGGGTTTCAGCCATATTTCCACTGATGGCTGCTAAGATGGCAGATACACCGGCCATTAATTGCAAAATAAAGGCAGTCTGAGTATGCTGTTGCTGACCTCTCGATGCACCATATACATCAAAGGCAGCTGAAACCACCAGAATGGCGATTGGGAAATGAACAAAAAAGGGATGCAATTCAGCCATGATGCTAATAGAGATTCTGTTTACGAGACTGCAATACAGATTTATCTAAATCAGCTTGTACAAAAACCAATAAGTTCATGGGACCAACTGTACCGTAATTATCTGGTTTCTTTAAACTGTGTTGAATGGTGCTGAGACCACTCAATACACTTATGGGGGTGGAAGTCATATCCCGCATCACATCCATATGCAAAGTCTCGCCGTTTGATCCTGCATACTCAATACTATCTTCCATAACAAGCGACCATATGGTTATATCGGTCAACGATGATGAAAAGCTGTTCAATTCAAATTCAAGATGCAGGCTATCTACACTCTCCACCAGGTCGATGGAACCAATATAGACAGGAGTCAATCCCTGGGAGGCGTTGAACACCCGCCCTGACCAGTCGTCCTCATCAAGGGAGGTTACTAGGGTCCCGTCTATTACAAGTCCAGGAGCGGCAAAAATATTATAGTATGCTCGACGACTTTCAACTTCCCCCGGATTGTAAAGATTCATAGGATCGAATGGGTCGGTCCAATTGACATGATATCGAACCAAAGTGAAGTCATCAACAAACTCAGCTGAAATATTATCGAGATAATGATTCGCTTCGGGACAATTCACACAACCCGTATTTGTGAAAAGCTCAGCTAAAACTTGCTTATTAATTGTATTATCAATAACATATTTGAGTGTGGGGGCAAGCGTATCACCGGCGTTTAAAAGTGTTATATACGCTGATTCTTCTCCCGGACGTAGACTATGGATATTGATACCACTTATCACATTATCATATTCTATGTTATTGAAAATACTTTCACCACTACTGTTATAGCGTATGTCCACTGAATCGGCCAGGTTAATTGAATGAGCGTCCAAATAGTCAGTCAGTAGAACTAGTTCACTTTGACCAATATTCAAACTAATAGGATATCCATCAATTACCTCCACAAGCAGCGTAAATTGACCAGCACCCCCAACGGTTTCCTCTATGCCTTCATCAAAAACATAGCTTAAAGTTAGAGAGCTTATACCTAATCCTTTCCCAAACAATGAAAGGTTTCCCGAGCTAGTGAGCTCGACTATCACAATTGAAGTATCTGGATATTCGTCCCAAATGAATTCGGTTCCTTCAATCTCAATAGAATAACTTAGACCAGTGACAACCTTTAGGCTTTGGTAGGTATTTATTCCCTTTACACCAATTGGCTCTGGTGCCCATTCACACGCAAACACCAGAAATATTAAGAGGATGAACGCAAGAATTCTCATAGTCGCCACTCCAAAGCCACACGGAAACCCTCAAAGGGATTCAGGACTCTACAAACCCCACCTGTACATCGCACACCACCCTTTTCCTTGCCATAAGAAGCCCGTAACCACAGTCCATCCATGGGTTTCACAGATACTTCACCACTCACCCAATGTTGAATTTCTTCGTCGTTGGTCATGAGACTTGGATCATTACTTGTATCCCAGATAATTGCTACAGAATAATTATGCTCATAGTCAGCACTGACAATGAAGTGCCCGCTCTGAAACTTATGACCCTGGAGGACATCTCCGGAATACAATTCAGTATAGACTTTGGAGGTCTGCAATTCAACAACTGTGGATAAAACCAGATTTTCATTGGGGTGCCAGGATAGATAGGCCGGAACAAGCGTATAATGTTCCATAATCTCAGCAGCGGATTGTCCACTGAGAACCGATCTGGTGTAGGCTATCAACAATCTCTGATAAAAACGTGAACCAGAATATTCGAACTCTGCATAATATTCCTGCCAGGGATTCCGGTCCAAATCCTGTGTTGGTAGGATTCCAGGTGCTCCATCTGGTGAGGACTGTGAAGTCTGCGCTCCGTTAATTACCATTGACCATGAATCTGAAAGTGTTTTTCTCATTTCCAGATTCCAGCCCAATTCATCGCCATAATCCACAGGATGGGTCACGTTCCCCAGAAGGCTAATATCATGTTCTCTGATCCCAGTAGGTCCCATTTGCCATGGGAGTGGTTTTGTGGCGAGAAGCATTGGATTACGTTTTTGAGAGGTAGTTTCTGGACCGTTGAGATAGCGCTTATACTCAAACAATGTGGTAAACCAGTCGGGGAACCAATTCAGCTGCAGATTGAAAGCCTGACCTTCCTGACCATAGTTTGGATCATTGTTGATCAAACTTTGTCCATTCTCCGAAATTTGGATACTCTGATTGGATATGGGATAATCAAATGCCTTCCAGGTCTTATTGTACTCTAGATACAAATCCCAATTTTCTCCATAAATAGATTGCCCCCATCCAGCCTGAATGGCGTTCATGTTTTGAGTCACTGTATCTGTAACAACTGCGCCCCTATCTGCATCCAATTCCTGCCATACGAAATCGGATTGCATGTGGCTGGCTATCAGATAGGGAATGAAAGACCATACACCACTTTCACTGTTGAAAGTTACCTCTGCCCCGGCCAGTTCGTAGCCAGCCATCCCATCAGGCTCACGCAGATCTGAACTGGGCGAATAGAATCTATATTCCTGTTTAAACCCTGCCAGCAAATCAAATTCATGAATTTCCATAAATACAGATGAATATCTGAGACCCATGATTTCATTATCAAAATCAATGGCTTGGTTTTCATCAAGATTCAGGGCTAAACCTCGACCAAAAACGGCTGAAATATCACCAATCTCCAGAGAGCGTGCATTTCCAATATAGCTGAGGAAAAAGCGATCGATTCCCTGGTACTCGAAACCATATTCAGGAGGTTGACTTGATTCTACAGATAGATCCAGATACCACTGACCGACCTCAATGGATCCACTTATAAAATTTTCAAAGTAATTGTAATCGGTTCCGACCTGTTCACCGCGGCCAAGATTGGACTTGAGACCAAGATTCCAGGACATACCTTCAGCAATGAGACCTAATGGAATGGCGAATAGGATTAGTGTTCTGAAGAATAAGGACAAAAGGGGGAATTAACTTTTCTTCTGGGCCGCCAAAGCTTTTTTGATTTCAGATTCCATTTGGACCTCATCACCGGGGAGATAGCCCGTATGTTCCCAGAGAATTTTACCCTGGGCATCAACCAGGATTGAGAAGGGCATGGCTGACGTATTAAAATTCTTGTATAATTTTTGTTCTGTATCGAGGAGTATGGTATATTTAAGTTTTTGTGATTTAACCATGGACTTTACACGACCTACTGTACGAGAATCATCAATAGAAATACCTATGACCTGAACATTTTGATCAGCATAGGTTTTGTTAATACGATTCAAATGTTTCATCTCTTTTCGACAGGGGACACAATAAGTCGCCCAAAAATTGATGAGAGTTACCTGGCCGTCAACCAACTTGTTTAGACTATGAGTTTTATTCTTCATGTCCTTTAGATTGACCTTGGGCAGGTTTTTCTCCTGACCAAAAGAGAGGGCGACGATCAGGAGGAGGGGCAGTAATCGCATCATTTGATCACACTCACTTGTCTGGAGATGGTCTCTCCTGCGCCAGTCGCGCTAATGATGTAATTGCCTGATGGCAACCCCTGCATATTCCATTGGAGATGATTCTTGCCAGAATTTAATTGATAATTCCTGGTCATAATTTCCCGTCCATCCAGAGCATATAAAATGATCGAATAATCCCCTGTACTTTTAAGATCCAAATCAAAATTGACTGAGGCATTGGTGGGATTCGGGTACATATGAGAGAGCTCAAATGAGTTTGGTCTTTCGAAAGACCCATCAATAGAGACAGTCACAAATTCCATTCTGAAATTAAGTGAATCAACCTCCATCGTTGAGGAGTCTACGGCATACATCGTCCAACGACCAATTCCCTCTGCATCATTTGGATAGGTATCAAGAGTGAACAAGGCAGTATCCGAAGCAGCCAGGTCGAATGTAAAGTTATCCAGAAAAGGCGGTAAACAGGCTGGTCCGACGCAAAATGAGTTTGTCCAAGAGGTATCTATTTCATGAGTAACTCTGGTGACAGAAATCGTTTGTGATGAGGCGGCAAGACTGATTATATCACCATGAAGAATGACGAAATCCTCGCTTCCTGTATAAGCGGAATCATATTGAACAAATTCGAAGTTGTTGTTTTGTCCGAACGCAGCAGGTAGAATACCCAGTGTCAAAGCCAATATTTTAAACAGTTTGAGTATTTTCTCCACCATCAGTCTTCTCATCCTTTTCTTTGGCTGGCCACATAAAAACAAGACCCATCATGGCTCCATAGGCAGTACTAATGTACGGATTCGATGTGATCGCACAGCTACCAGAAGCGCAGCCAATATAATAGTAATAGAGGAATCCGAAGATAGCTCCAACTGCCAAACCTGATAACATTTTAATGTATCTTTTACTCATTATTAATTTCTTTCTTTATTAAACATGCCCTTTTCCATGTAGGAAGCATCAAATCCAGCCAATCTTAATACACGAGCACCTTGCCTGGAACGGTTGCCAGTCGGGCACAAAACCATCATGGGTTGATCTTTGTATTTATTTAACTCCATGCACCGATCCTCCAGGGAAAGCAGGGGTATCTGAATAGTATTTGACCAGGGCGCCGGTTGCGATGCGACTTCAGATTCCGTACGAACATCTATCAATATATAATTACTGGAGTCGGAATATTGTCGGCTAAACGACTCATAGCTCAAGGCAGGAATATCATAGTGGTCGCCGTAAATGCCTTCGACACCTATATAAATGGTGCCGCCAGTTCCTAGCAAAATCAAGGAGTAGGCAATGAGGCGATAGATCATGTGGTGTTATGATTCTCGACTTTTGCAGTTATTTCAACAGTCGCAGCCAACATGGCGCTCACAGAGCAGTACGTGTCTTTAGAAAGTTTAACTGCTCGCTCCAATTTTTTTAAGGGAAGGTCCTTGCCATAGAAATGATAAGTCATATCAATTCGGGTGAAGACTTTTGGATGCTCCTCAGCACGCTCTGCGTGAATATCAATTTCAAAATTTTCCAAAGAAACCTTCATTTTCTTCAACATCGTTTCAACATCTATCCCCGTACATCCCCCGAGACCAAATAAAACCATCTCCATGGGACCGCTTGCAGCTTCCTGCCCACCTATATTTTTTGAAACGTCTATCATAGTCCAATGGTTTGAAGAACCCCTGGCGGCAAAGGTTCCACCTTTTACCTGTTGAATCTTAACTTCTGACATAATCTGTTACCTTAAATTCCGTTCTCTAAGAGCCGCCCAACAACCACCTAATATGGTCTCCTCGGGCGACAAATCAATTTCTATAAAGTTGCTTCCAAAATCAATGCATTCATTCTCTCCACGATGTCATCAATATTTTTGAGACCCTTTTCGAGAGCTTGTGCTTCCAATGTTCCCCAGAGTGCCTCGCCACATGCCAGACAGACAATACCTTCCATCTTAAGTGGACCAATTAGTTTGGGATATTCCTGAACCAGGTCCTCAATGAGCATATCTTTATTTATCATTTCCCTGTCCCCTTAGTTATTTAACCACAGAGCTCGCTGAGAGCGCCGAGAGGCTTACTACAACAGCCCATATACCTTACGCCCAGTACTCTGTACTCATTTTCGGTATATTCGTAAGATTCGTTGTGGTACCATCTCCAATTAAATCCTAATCCCTAACTCACTTATTGGCTACATTTGCTGCGACAAGGATGGGATCGTAGACAGGCGCAACAGGTGGAGCATAGGTCAGATCCAACATGCCAATATCCTCCACAGTCATTTTTGCTGTAATGGCTGTCGCCAGAACATCCAGTCGTTTCGCTACATCTGCCTGGCCTATCATTTGCGCACCCAGGAGTCGCCCAGAACTTTTTTCGACCACAAGCTTAATTGTCAAAGGCTTTGAACCGGGGTAATAATGTGCCCGACTTCCACCTGTGATTGTGGTCGTTTCTATAGCACTCAAATTTTCAATTTGTCCAGCTTGCTTCTCAGTGAGCCCAGTCTGAGCAACAGTATAGTCGAATACTTTTGCAACAGAGGTCCCCAGAATACCAGGGAATCGTGTATTGGCACCAGCCATGTTTTCCCCCGCAATACGACCTCCCTTATTGGCAGAAGTAGCCATGGGGATCCACATACTTTCTTCGAGCACACGATGGTTGTGCTCAGCGCAATCACCGCCAGCATAAATATTTTCCACACTGGTTTGCATATGCTCATCAATGAGGATGGCACCACTATTACCAACTTCAATTCCAGCTTCAATTGCCAGCTCTGAGTTTGGTCTGATACCAGTAGAGACAATAACCACATCTGTTTTGATTAAACCAGCAGAAGTCTGCACTTGAAGACCATTGTTAGTTCTTTCAATGGTACTCACCCTGGTTTCCAGTTGAAGATCAACGCCGTTCTCGATGACATGTTCAGTTAATTTTTCCAGCAGGTCTTTATCCATTGATGGGGCAATCTGATCTCCCCTCACTACCATTGTCACATCGATATTGAGATGTCTATAGGCTTCTGCCATTTCCAGTCCGATATGGCCACCACCTATGATGGTGGCATGCTTAATCTCATGATCTGCAATATAATTTTTGATCAGATGTCCATCTGCCAAGCTTCGGAGGGTAAAAACACCTTCAGAATCAACACCAGGGATAGGTGGTACAACTGCACGAGCGCCAGTTGCAATCAGGAGGGCATCATAGCTTTCTACAAAATCTTCACCTGTACTCAACTTGTGAACGACAATGGTTTTACTCGAAGCATCAATTTTTGTCACTTCATGTCCAATGCGAACATCAATGTCTCTTTTTTCACGAGCCATCTCAGGAGTAAGGACTTGTAAGTTACTACCATCCTCAATGACACCGCTGATCCAATATGGCATTCCACAAGCTGCAAAGCTGATGTGTTGTCCCTTCTCAAAGACCACAAGTTCAGATTCGGGCTGCATACGTCTGATTTTGCTGGCAGCACTCATTCCAGCTGCATCACCACCGATAATCACATATTTTTTACTCATAAATCCCCTCTCAGGATAGCATTCTCGAACATATCCTTTGAGTGTGGCATCAGAGCGAAGTGACAAACTATTTTGGGATGTTTGATAACCTGCGAAGGGGGACAAAAAAAGGGAGCATTACGCTCCCTTTTATGTTCAATTGTAACTCGTAGTTAGCTGAGTTTGGCCAGAATATCACTCCGGTTAAGAATGAGATAGTCAGTACCATCATATGCGAGTTCATCACCAGCATATTTACCATAGAGGATAACATCACCCTCCTTGATCAATTCCTGCAATTCTTCATCATTACCCACAGCTGCAACACTACCACGACGTGGTTTTTCTTTGGCAGTATCTGGAATAATAATACCTGAGGCTGTTTTTTCTTCTTCACCTGCAGGAACAACTAATACACGATCATCTAAAGGTTGAATTTTCATTTCTTTCTCCTATAACCCTAATAAACTATTGATTCTATTTCTATCAAAGCCAACGACGGGGCGATTATTAATCCACAGCTGTGGAACACCCTGTTGACCTGTTTTTCTTAACATATCTTGAGCAGCTTTTTGATTTCTGCTGACATCTATTTCTTTAAACTTAATTCCGTTCTCTCTCAAATACCGTTTTGCAGTGGTACAATGTGAACATGTCGGGGTGGTAAACATAATTACTTTTTTGGTTTGCGCTGTGGTTGTTGCCATTTTTTTAAACGTCCTTCTTCAACTGATCTAGATCTAATACTTTGAAGAGGCGTTCGGATACAGACTCAGGAAGCTCACATTCATCTTCCACAACCTTATACAGCTTGACTGAACGTTGCATGGTATCATAGTAGACTCTACACTCTGGACATTCCTCCATGAGCAAACCTACTTCCTGACATAATTCAGAGCCGATATCCGCACCGAAATCCAGACAGATTTTCTTTTGTAGCTCTACATCATGTTTCGGTTTCATTATACCAACCAACCTTCACGTTTTAAAAAGGAAGTCATCCGGTCCCTCAAAAAGAGTCTGGCCCGCATAAGTCTTACTTTCACATTGCTTTCAGAAAGCTCCAGAATTTCTGCTGTTTTTGCAGTAGATAGCTCTTCCAGATCTCTCAAAACAAATACTGAACGATATTTTTCATCCAGATCATCCAGAGCGACCTTTAGGGCAATCTTAAACTCTTCATCTGAAACTTTGGTTTCGATATGCTCTGGCCAATCTGCTATTTTCAGACCGTGGAGATTTTCGAAATCCGGTTCCTGAATGGAGTAGGATATCTGCATCCTGGATTGCTTTCGCAATTTACCGAGAGCGATATTCACACCAATGCGGTAAATCCAGGTATAGAAGCTGGATTTCCCCTTGAAGGTGTGGATCTTTTGAAATGCTGTAATGAAGGTTTCCTGAAGCATATCTTCAGCATCCTCATTATTTCGCAGCATTCGCAGACCCAGATTATAGATACGGGAAGAATACATTGTCACTAGTTGTGACTGAACCTTCCGGTCTCCATCTCGGGCTGCCTGGATTAGCTCCGGCGTCTCTTCAGTTGTCAATTCACGTTTAATTGGATGCAATTCCTATTCAGTCGTTACAGACAGAAATAAACTTTATGAAAGAACCAAACCCGTTGAAACCATGGTATAACGAATATCGGCTACTTTGTTGACCGTCTTTTCAGCACGTTCGCTCTCGCAAGCTCCTTCACCAGTATGTTCTCCGCCTTCTGCACAAGCCTGGTGTGAGCCTAAGGGATTTGAGATTTTTTCTGCGATGAAAAGTCCTTCCATATCAACATTGCGACCCACTGCGGTGGCTGGAATGATAAAAGCTTCATCTTTAAAGCGGACTGTTAAAACATTTTGGCCGTCACTCACCTGCATCCAGCAACCTTTATGTTTGCATAGATCAGAGACTGTGCCAGAGACGCGAACCATCTGACCATTCAAATCCTGAGCTTGGCTAAATACCTCTGCAACCGGTGTTACTTTGGTCATGGTCAGGCTCTGTCCAAATTGATCTCCAACTACTTCTGCAGTTTCAGAACTACAAGCCATCAGACCAAGACTTAGAATTAATACTACCATCAATTGTGTGTGTTTAAACATGTTATCCCCTTCTAAAACAAACTGTTTTTTCTAATTTTAAAATACATGTAAATCCCGGTACTCCCCATCACCAGCATAACTACTGCCAGCACATCATAAAGAAGAAATCCGTATTTTCCAAAAAAATCACCTGTATGAAGATCAAGAATGACCCAACGCAGCGGGACACTCTCCTCTTCGGCGAATATCTCTTTGGTACCCTGTCTTTCCCGAGTGGTCTCCAGGCGATTCTCATAGTGCCCTGGAAGTACACTGAGGGGTACTCGAGACTTCTGGATGGGCTTCAATTCATCCTGGTGGACAAGCAGAATACCCGTAATCGAAATGACAATAAGCAGTACAACTGAAACCAAACTAATCCATTTACTATAACCAAATGTATATCTATGAAACTTGCGCCAGGTGCGCATCGATCGAGAGGAACCCATGCTTAAAGTGACTCCAGTCGATTGACCATCTCCGCAGCCACGAGTTTTTCATGAAGCTCAGAAAGATCACCATTGGTAATTTCTTCCAAACGATATAAGGTCAAGTTGATCCGGTGATCTGTAACTCGGCCCTGTGGATAATTGTAAGTTCTGATCTTGGCACTTCTATCACCAGTAGAAACAAGTGTCTTACGCATGGCAGCAACTTGACTGTCATGTTTCTCACGTTCAGCAGCCAGCATGCGAGCACGTAAAACTTTCATCGCCTTGTCTTTGTTCTTATGCTGCGAAGTTTCATCCTGACAGGAAACAACCATGCCAGTCGGAATATGTGTAATACGGATTGCAGATTCAGTTTTATTGACGTGCTGTCCACCAGCACCACTAGCACGGAAGGTGTCAATTCTTAGATCTCCAGTGTTGATTTCAACATCAACTTCTTCAGCTTCCGGTAAAACAGCCACAGTGGCGGCTGACGTGTGAATTCGGCCACTACTCTCAGTCTGAGGAATACGTTGAACCCGATGAACACCGCTCTCAAATTTCAAAGTACCATAGGCATTTTCACCTGTCACCTGGATGATGGCTTCCTTAGTACCCCCTCCACCCAGCTCGTTTAAAGTGATAAATTCGTATTTCCATTTGTTCGTTTCTGTATATCGTAAATACATGCGAACCAGATCTGAGGCAAATAAGGCAGCTTCGTCACCACCAGCTCCAGCTCTAATTTCAAGAATGGCCGCTCCCTGATCGAGAGGGTCAATAGGGATCAAAAGAATTTTTAAGTCGTCTTCCAGTTTGGCTTTTTCAGCAATAGAATCGTCGAGTTCTTCTCGAACGATTTCTTTCAGTTCATCATCATCACCTTGAAGGATAGATTCACCCTCTTCGATGCTGGTCATGAGCTCTTCATAACTATGAAAAACTTCTAAAACGTGGGATAATTCATTGTGCTCACGGGCTATTTTCGCATACCTGCGATTATTGGCCATGATCTCAGGATCAGATAGCTGACCCTCGAGTTCTTTAAACTTCACTTTAAGATCAGGAAGTTTATCCAGTAACATTAGTCGATAGCCTCTGCTACAAAAGATTGACCCTGATATTTCTCCAGCTCATCACCAAAAGCAAACTTGAGTGACTCAAGAGCCACGGTGAGCTGGTCATCATCAGGTTCTCTGGTTGTGATGTTTTGGAGCCAGATACCTGGAGCTGACAAAGCTCTCACCCAGGCGATATGACGATATTTTGAGCTTAGCTTCAATATTTCATATCCAACCCCTGCAACCAGTGGGATTAATGGCAGATGTGTCAGCAATCTTATCTGTAGTGTCATTTCGCCAGCAAATACTTTCACAATGCTGTCTATAATGGCAAACATGATAATGGAGGACAAAAGCACTATAAAAATAAAACTGGTCCCACAACGTGGATGCTGAGTTTGAAAGGGTCTTGCAGAATCTAGATCCAATGTTTTGCCAGCTTCAAAAGTGTATACTGCTTTGTGCTCCGCACCATGATATTGAAAGAGTCTTTTCACATCATCCAGCAGGGATATACCCCAGAGATAGGCCAGGAATAAGGCGATTCTGATAATCCCTGACACAACATTAAAAGTAAACGCCGTCTCTGAAAGATTTAGCAGATTGCCCGTTACAAAAATTGGTGTAACAAAGAAAAGACCTAATCCGATTCCAAGTGCCAGCACGGTTCCAAGAAAAGATAACACCTTATCCTTCAGCGTCATTTCTGCTGAGCTATCTTCCTCATAGGCGATTTCGGCGGACTCATTGAGTGTTTTAATTCCCATTTTCATGGACTCGAAAAGTGCAATCATGCCGCGTAATACGGGTTTCTTGAATATGGCGACTTTTTCTGTGAGTGATGTGAAGTCCTGGCGTCTGGTAATAATCTCGCCTTGGGGATTTCTCACAGCAATAGCATAAGCTCCAGGCACGCGCATCATCACACCTTCAATGATAGCTTGCCCACCGACCAAAATAGTTTGTTGGGCGGTGAGAAATGCCTGAATAAAAACGCGAACTGAGCGTTTGAACGTCAAATCAGCTTTAGAACGGATCTATTTAGCTTTTTCAGTTGTTCCATATTTTTTACGGAACTTATCGATACGACCAGCCGTATCCAGCAATTTTTGTTTTCCAGTAAAATATGGATGACATGCGTTGCAAATTTCTATATGCAGCTCACCAACCGTGGTATAGGTCTCAAAACTATTCCCGCAGGCACAAGCAACCTTGTGCAACTCGTATTTAGGATGGATTCCTGGTTTCATTTTATGGGTACTCCCTTCATCATTTCAATTTAGCAACAGCGTCGGCAAATCTGCCAAGACCTGTTTTAATAGCGTCCATGGATGTCGCATAAGACAATCTTACGTGATCGCCTGCTCCAAAAGCTGAGCCAGGGACAACTGTAATAT
>JABMQQ010000125.1 GCA_013202495.1 Fidelibacterota bacterium
CGGCTTATGCAGCCTAATTCACTTTACTTTAACTACAGTACCTTTGTTAGGCACTAAGCAATTCGGTTGTCCGCATCTACTGATTCTTCACTGCGGTAGATATTAGTCTCTTGCTTGTTTGCTTATTATAAGTAACAAAATCATAATCTCCGTAAAATTGAATATCTTTGAATCCACTTTCTGTGAGCAACTTTTTATGATCATCGTGAAGAAACACTTTATTGTAAGTAATACTCCATGACTGTAGCGAGCTCTGTCCATTTGGATGGTGGATGTCTAACATATTATATGTAGCACCATTCTCATGATAATCAATTACAAAAACTCTTGAAGACTTTTCATGACTTGGTCCTAATATGAACCTTGGTTTTTCACTCCATTGTTTATCGGCTGTACCCTGTGTTAATATTAGCAAACCACCATTGTTTAGTACCTTCTTCATGCTCTTCAATGCTCTTAAGAATTCAGAGTCATTAGGCATATGGAGTATTGAACTAGTTAGACATACTACTGCATCAAATTTTTTATTGAAGTGTTCTGGAAGATTTCGATAATCAGCTTCAAGTACTTCAATATTAGCACCGAGTGTACTAAGGTTAACTCTGGCTCGATTTAGCATTTCAGTAGAGGCATCGGACCCAATTACCTCACAACCCAATGATTGAAAGAGTGGTAAATGTCGACCGGTCCCACAAGCACAATCAAGGACACTGGTGATATTATGATCTTGAAATATCTTTTTGAAGAATTCATAAGTTTGTGAATCATATTTTCCAAATTCACCATGAAATTGATCATATCTGTATGCTATTTCACTATAAGAGTCTTTTAGAGTCATACGATTTCCATTTTATGTGCCTAACGCCTTAAGCTTAAGCTGCACTCATCGATCGAATCGGTTTGCACTATACTATGTATATTCATCGTCATATTTGCTTTGCACATCCCCTTGGTTTGTCAGCTTGAAGCTTTTGTTAGAGCGGGGTTCACCGCAGTAAGACAATCTTCTGGGATACACTACTGCTCAACGTTGATACTCTAACTATGTAAACACCAGAAGATAGTTGAATCCCAGTTTCATCTTGTGCATTCCATGAAAATGAATTGGTAAATCCACCTAAATAATCGACAAACTCAGAGAACATCAATTCACCCTGTATGTCGTAAATACTGACTAAATGATCAACACTTTCTGGTATCAGATAACTGATTTTAATTTCATCATTAAATGGATTCGGGAAAGCATCAATTATTGCGTTTTTAGGGATCATCGACTCTTCAAAGTTGAATCCAACTGTGGAAAGATCAAGTCGGAGAAGAGGATTGGAGAAGATGTCTGCAACAAATTTGTACCGTAAATTAGGACTAGACCAGATGTAGGAGATAGTAGAAAGGTACTCTGAAAGATTGAAGGAAATGTTTTCCCAGCTCTGCCCGTCAAAACTAACCCTAAATAGTTCACCAGTCGACGATACCATGAGCATAGATGTGTCTTGTTCTGCCATCTGCAACGTATTAATGTGTGTAAAGGGACCCGCTTCACCAATCAACATCCAGTTTTCTCCACTATCCATGCTTTTATATAGACCAGCCCCATTGCCAGATGCATACAAGGTTGATCCATTGAGAGGATTAATTAACAGGATGGATGGGTAATTCAACCCACCAATTTGTATTTCAGTCCATGATGCACCAGAATCTGTACTCTTGAATAGACCTTGGCTAAATACCCCGAGATACATCGTCCCAATATTTTGATGATCAATCTCAAGGTATATGACTTGGCCTTCCGGGAAATTACTCACTTGCAACCAGTTTTCTCCGTAATCAACACTCATCATCAACCTGTTACCAAAAGCTCCCGTTGTAGTCGCAAAAAGTGTTGCCTCATCCCAGGGCAAATATTGAACGGAAGATACACCCTCCTCAGGAGTTCCAATGCCAATGTACTCCCACTCGTATTCAGCATCTTCATTTTGAAAGACTTTCCAGATATTACCTCCACCAAACCAGCTCCCATCGGCGATAAGGATTGTATCTGGCACACTTGGGTGAAATTCAATATCATGAATGGAAATCATTGCATTCTGTATTGAGCCAAGTGTGTCATAGGTCTCACCGAAATCGTAGCTCTTCAGAAAAGTATTGCTAGATCCCAAATACATTAGGTCGGTTGAGTCAGGATGATACTCAATTACATTAACGTTTCCAGCATTTAGCAGCTCCCAGGATTGTCCGTTTGCATAAGAGAAGATGAACATCAACCCTATAATCCTTATATATGCCATTAGTTGAACCCTCGCTCTAACGTGCTCGGCTTGAGCTGCTTCGCGAGAAATTATCGTTTTGTGAATTAATTGTATCCCTCCACATCATTTTCGTTTTGCACTCCCTTTGAGTGAGTCCGCTCTAAGCCGTTGTTATACACTTTCGCCAATCAACAGAAGGGATACTATGGAAGCAAAGGCTGCAAAAAATCCCACAACAAGCCTAAATGCAATAGTCTCTGCATTTTCCTGGAGCCTTAGAGAGAGGAATTTACTCACCTTTTTTAATGATACATTTGAGATATGAAGCAGCTGTATCCCTACCACAAATAGCCAAAAGAAAAACGTCGGAATCAAAGTAGTACTTGCGTAAAACAGTGCGTCATAATCCGAGCCAGCCTTTGTCCAAATGTAAGAGATTGATTGAAGAGCTTGTGCGAATGCTAGCGTAAAATCCTTCAGCAGAATCAACTTTGCGAATGTCAGAGTTAGGAAGGCAGTTGATACCGCGATAACAATGTCCAATATTATTATCAGGATTCGCCATATGGGTGACTTCAACTTTGATATCTCGATTAGCGCATAGTATGTAAATCCGACTGAGATTGCGTCAAATATCATATTTATGGGATATAATAATTCTGTGTTATACTTGCCGGAAAATGGAACTAACCCAACTAGCATCCTTGAAAGAAAATCTGAGATTGGTTCGTTCCAAGATAAATCAATGAACCTACCTAGCGCAAGTGCAGACGATGTGAGTAATATACTCATAAGCCCGAAGTAAAGACCCCTACTCCAATCTCTAATTGAATTGGGTACCAAGGAAGCGAGTTGACCTGATGCCCAAGATGCAGAGCTGAGTATTATATCTTTAAATTCAGGTGGATCATATTTTAAAACAAAATCCCTGAATTTTTGACTTATTAATTCTTTGTATTCTCTTTTCAAAAACATATCGAGAGAAAAACCCAATAGCTGCAACACTGGGAATAACAACTTCAACGATAAGTCCAATTTTAGTCTCCTTTAATTAATGTGTATAACGTGCTCGGCTTGAGCTGCCTCGCGAGAAATTATTGTTTTGTGAGTTAATCATATCCCTCCACATCATTTTCGTTTTGCACACCATTGGAG
>JABMQQ010000126.1 GCA_013202495.1 Fidelibacterota bacterium
ACCATACCGCCACCCAATGCGATGCTCACCATCAACAATAGGGGTAATACGCGCAAAAGCTTACTCATCTTTTTCTCTCCTTGTTTATTGTCTTAATACAGAATCGACTTGAATATCCGTATCTGTTTTAAAGTGATCACCTAAAATAGAAGTGCTTTTGACTGAAGCAAAACAAAATGTGCTTTAGTAAACTGATCAGGTTTGTAAATTAAAAATGAACATACCAGTCGGTTTGTTCATTTATTTGTTTCTCACGGATCACAATCCCCCGTGGTGCAGAGTTTTCAGGAACTACTATATAGTTTTGTATTTCCTGAAATAATTCTTCGTTGGCCAGCAATTGAGCCGGGTCTAGGAGTAAGCCAATCACCATGAGTTGATACTCTCCAGCTTCAAGTTGGATAAAATAATCGACACTAGATGCACCAGAATTAATGGGGTCACTATAAGTAATGAAATAGTCAATGACCTTATATCCCGGTTCGTCTATACGATCAAATTCCAGGCTTTTATCGAATACAACCATCACTGCACCTTCCAGTGAATCTGACCAACTCTCAAAGATCACCCTTCCCTCAACACCGGCGACAGCCTCCAGACTTTCAGGTGTTTCGCATGCAGTCATCGATATGAGCGATATAGTGATAAATGTGAGGGCAAAACGCATTAGAAGCGCCTCTCAATAGTGAATGTTGCTATGCGCTCTTCTTCAATATTTCGTTCAAGCTGGGTATAGTAGTATTGGAAAACATTCTCCACCCGCATGAGAAAGTGCCAGTCTTCATATGAGCTTCCAAGCCCAGCGTTCACAATGTGAATGGGCACCCGGGCATCGGCACCAGTGAGATTGTTTTCTTGAAATAGCTCCACGCTTTCCATGCGGCTGAGGTATCGATATTCAATGGAAGCATCCATTCCCCAATAGTGTATCCCCATCGAGCTGATCCAGTGATATCGATGACGATATGACAAGGTATCCAGAATCTCACCTTCTGCATCTGTCTCCATTGGATCCAATATGGTAAATGCCGACTTGTAATCTATGAGATTGTTGAAGGCACTTAATCCCAGACCCATTTCCAGACCCATAATACGGGCATCAGCGATATTCGTAAAGTGGATCACAGCATCCGAATTGGGAACTGGCTCTATGAAATGTTCAAATCTGTTATGAAAAATGGCTGCATCTAATTTAAACAGATCTAGAACACCCATCTGCCCCGACAGTAGGGTCAGCCCAAATTCACGATTTATGCTGGTCTCTGAAATCAAATCCGGGTTGGGTTCAACAGTAAATATACTTCGACGGGCCGAGGTAAACATTTCAGCAACCGTGGGTACCCGAAATCCTTTGCCTGTGGATATGCGTAGATCCAGCCAGGGAGAAGGTTTCCAATTGAGGGCAAGTTGTGGCGTGAAAACCTCATCCTGACGCTTGCCATCTACTTGATAAGCCTCCCAGCGAGATCCTGCAGAAAGCGTGAAGTGGCGTAATTTTTTTTCAAGAAGCAGAAAAGTGGCGAAAGAATTGCTGTTGTGATCACCAAATATTTGGGCATTTACATTATTCTGCTGCATGGTCAATCCAAAAATACTGGTGAGGCTACTTGTCCAACTCTTACTGGCCTGCACTTCTTCATAGAAGCGATTTTCGTTTGAGTAATCCGGATCTACACCAAAACTCGTCCACTCATTCCAGTAGGCGCTGGTCTTGGTTTTTATGGCCAGATCCGGGGAATACACATAGTTGTAGTGACCATTGAGGACAATTTTCGTACCCTGCGTACCATCTTTTGAAGATCCTTCAGGTGCTTCAAAGGGATTGGCAGGACTCTTCCAAATTGAGGTTAATCCAGCCTTGTCATCAAGGATGTTTACAAATAAGGCCGCGGAATGAGCACTACCAAAATTCAATTTGAGTTTAGCAGAAATATTGACAGCCTCTTCCCAGTTCAATTCCATAAATCCATCATCGCTACGTTTTTGAACCCGAATCCAGGCTGCATGATTTCCTATGCTCCGCGAATGGGATATCTCTGTATTATACAATAATCCACGTGATTCACGCCACTGCCATTCATCAATACGGGGATGACTATAAACACCAATTTTCGTTGAAATTCTGGTTTCCGGTTTAAGGGGTGCATTGCGTGTGATGATATTGACCACCCCTCCCATGGCACTGGATCCATATAGGGCTGAGCCACCTGATTTGACAATTTCTACCCGATCTACTTCTGAAGTAGGGATGGTAGCCCAGGTCACATTGCCTGCAGCACTCCCCAGCATGGGAATTCCATCAAGTAAAAGCAGGGAGCGGGTACCGGCGCCCATGGTATAACCTGAAGTGCCCCTGATATTCAATTGTCCCTTAATTGTCGATACCCCCGATTCATAGGATAGGATATCTATCATGCTGACCACAGCCTTTGCTTGTATCTCCCTCGGACCAATTGCTGAAACTGAAAAAGGAGATTCAAGAATATCCTGTTCTTTGCGGCTGGAGGTGACAACCACCTGTGGCGATGCAAGGACGTTGGAATTGAGTTGCACTAATAGCTGAACTGGAACATCAAGAATTACCGCCACATTTCTCTCGTTATGGGGTGCATAACCCATCATTGAAAAAGAGAGAGTGTACTCTCCCGGGCTTAATCCTTCAAGTTTGTAATAGCCCTCCAGATCCGTAGTCGTACCAAAGGAGCTGCGTTGAATTTGAATATTTACACCAGGGAGTCCTTCACCAGATCTGCCATCGATGACTCTTCCATTTACCGAGCCTGTGGATTGTCCATGTCCCGAGATAGATATCAACGTGAACAGTAGAACGAGACAATGGCGTAGCCTCAAGGGGTTTATTTTTTGATTTAAATGTGAATTCATGAAGTTGGCGAATATAGAATTGTTGCCAAAGTCAGACAACGTGAAAAGCAGAACTTAACGAACAGAATGCCTTTTGTTTAAATAGGCAAGCAGAGCCACATCGAGGGATTGATCAGTAGTTAAGGGCACATAATCCACATGTTGTTCACGACTCCGTGCGCCCAGCTTGGTTCTAAAATCATCAACAGCAGTCTGATAGTCCTTTTGAATATGCCAGGGTTCTGTTGCCATGATCTCACCTGATTCCATATCCTTGAATTTAGCCTGGGCATCGAAGGCAAAATCCACTTCACGGGGGTCCAGAATGTGGAACACCAGGACTTCATGCCTATCATGTCTGAAATGTTTGAGTCCATTCAGAATATTGTCAAGATCATCAAGCATATCTGAGATAATGATAACCAGACCTCTACGGTTGATACGATCAGCGAGATGATGAAGACTATGACCAATGGCGGTTTCCTCACCTGGAGTGACATGTTCGAGATGGGTGAGAATATTATTCAGCATGGAGGGGCGTGATGAAGGTCGGATATGAGTACGAATCTCAGTATCAAACAGCGTGAGGCCGACTGCATCCTGTTGTCGGAGTAAGAGATAGGTAAGCGCTGCAGAGAGATAGCTTCCATACTGCAATTTGCTGATATCGCCAGAAGCATAGGCCATGGATTTAGACATATCCAGCATGAGGTGGGCTTTGAGATTGGTTTCTTCCTCGAATTGTTTGACATAAAAGCGATCGGTTTTGCCATAGAGGCGCCAATCCAGATAGCGCAGGTTATCCCCGGGGCCATAGGCTCGGTGTTCAGCAAACTCTACTGAGAATCCATGATAGGGGCTCTTGTGGAGACCCACGATGAACCCCTCAACCACCATACGAGCCCTGAGCTGCATATTTGCCAGGGTCGCCAGTGTGCGGGGATTTAAATATTTTCGTTTATCAGTCGCCACTTTTTTCCTTCACATTCACTATAACTAAAATAGAATTTCACACTTCGAGTTCCCTCTCTTCGTTCGGCCTCAGTGTGACACTTTGCTCCCAGCTCTTAACTCTTAACTCTTAACTCTTAACTCTTAACTCTTAACTCTTAACT
>JABMQQ010000251.1 GCA_013202495.1 Fidelibacterota bacterium
GATGCCTGGTGCAAGCACTACATTGAGAAGAGGTGAGTTGTAAGTGGTAAGTGGTAAGTTGTAAATGGTAAGTGGTGAGTTGTACGTTGTAGTGGGTGCAGTGGTCGCTGCGCTCCGTGAGTTGTGGTTCACCACTTACAATTTACCACTTACCACTTACAATTTACAGAGCCTTTAGGCGACATCTCTCACCACTTACCATTTACAACTTACCACTTACCACTTACAACTCACCTCTTCTCAATGTAGTGCTTGCACCAGGCATCCGGATTATCCATCATTTTGTTTAACATACCGCAAACCCGGTTGCACTTTTCAATTAAATCATCCTTAATTGGCTCATCAATATATTCACAAGCAAATGCTGTGCTAATCCAATGAATCGTCTCTTCGCTTTCACCATCTGAGTCACTGAGCTTACTTTAAAAATGCGCCGGGTATCTTCTTTTAGCCCAAGCCTCAGAAATATTAGCGCCAACAGATCGAGATGAACGTCGGATCTGATCCGTTAGCGAATACATCTCCTCCTTCGGGAACAACTTTGTCAGCTTAAAAATTTCCTGTTGAATCTCAAAAGCAAGTTTGTAAACTTCCAAATCTCTAACATTTTTCGCAAACATTGCGACCTCCATCTTATACAACTTACCACTTACAAATTACAACTTACCATTTACCACTTACCACTTACCACTTACCACTTACAACTCACAGTTCACAATTCCCTCCGCGCCCCGCGCGGACCGCCCCTCCCTAACCCAACGCGGCGATGATCTGGTCGACACACTGTTCGACGCTGCACTCATCGGTGGCGACCGTTACGGAGGGTGCCGCAGGCGCTTCGTATGGAGCGGATATCCCTGTGAACTGAGGGATCTCACCGGCACGGGCTTTTTTATACAGTCCTTTGGGATCGCGCTGTTCGCAGGTTTTCAGATCGGCATTCACAAATACCTCCATGAAAGGTCCTTCGCCCACAACCTCTTTAGCCTCGATCCGGTCTTTCCGGTACGGGGAGATAAATGCGGTGATCACTATCAGACCGGCCTCATTCATCAACCGGGCCACCTCGGCAATCCTCCTGATATTCTCGGTACGGTCCTCCATCGAGAAACCAAGATCGCGGTTGAGTCCGTGACGGATATTGTCGCCATCCAGAATATAGGCCGCGAAGCCCTTATCAACCAGCTTGCGCTCCAGCGCTTTGGCAATGGTCGACTTGCCGGAGCCGCTCAGTCCGGTCAGCCAGATGGTCTTCGCTTTCTGCCCCAGAAGTTTTTCACGTTCTTCGGTCGAGACAAGGCTGTCGCTTTTCAGAATATTTTTACTGACCGGGGATGATGAACTTTTTTCCGATGTAATGCGGTCGATGATCATGCCGGCTGCGACCGTGGCATTGGTCAGACGATCCACCAGGATAAATGCACCGGTATCCCTGTTTTTATCGTAGGGATCAAAGGCAATCTGCCGATGTAATGTGACATGAACCCGCGCTATCTCGTTTAAACCCAGCACATCCGCAGGTTCTTCGGACTTCCGCATGGTATTGACATCAATCTTGTAACGGATATTGGAGAGCACACCGGGAACCATGCTGGTGGTCTGTTTAACCAGATAGGAACCGCCCTGCTTTGCAAAATCCTCATGCATCCAGACCAGCATCGCTTCGAATTCGTTGCCGACTTTGGGTATATTTTTAACATGGACCAGCATGTTTCCCCGGGAGACATCAATTTCATCTGTCAGAGTCACTGTCAGCGCCATGGGAGCAAAGGCCTCATCCAGAGCTCCGTCGGGACCATAAACCGCTTTAATCCGGGAGCGCTGTCTGGAAGGCAGACTCATCACCTCATCGCCCACCCTGATCACACCGGAAGCCAGTGTCCCGCTGAATCCTCTGAAATCAAGGTCAGGACGGATTACGTACTGAACGGGAAAGCGCATATCGACCAGATTGCGATCACTGGCGATATTAACCCTCTCAATATGCTGCAGGAATGTGGAACCGTCAAACCAGGGCATATGGACGGAGGGATCCACCACATTATCGCCCTTGAGGGCGCAGAGCGGAATAAAGTGAATATCCGCAAAGTTCAGGCGGGTGACAAATGCATTGTAATCACGGCGGATCTCCTCATAACGTTCCTCCGACCAGTCAACCAGATCCATCTTGTTCACCGCCACCACCACATGCTTGATGCCCAGCAGCGAGCAGATAAAGCTGTGCCGCTTGGTCTGGGTAATGACGCCATAACGGGCATCAATCAGAATCACCGCCAGATTACAGGTGGAGGCCCCGGTGACCATATTGCGGGTGTACTGCTCATGGCCCGGGCAATCGGCAATAATGAACTTGCGTTTATCGGTGGAGAAGTAGCGGTAGGCCACATCGATGGTGATCCCCTGTTCGCGCTCGGCCTTGAGACCATCGGTCAGCAGGGCGGGGTCAAAATCATCTCCGGTGGTGCCATAGACCTTTGAATCTTTGGCGACTTTTTCCAGCTGATCCTCATAGATCATATGGCTGTCATAGAGCAGCCGGCCTATCAGAGTGGATTTGCCATCGTCGACCGATCCGCAGGTCAGAAACCGCAGCAGGTCTTTAGTTTCATGACGGCGCAGATAGGTGGTTATGTCGGACTCAATTAAATCTTTTTCTTGTACTTGGTAGTTATTATCCATATCGTTTCTCTCGGGTATTTCTTTTTGTGGAAAGTGGAAGGTAGGAGGTGGGATGTAAAAAGTGGGATCATTACTTAATGTAATGTTTGCACCAGGACTGTGCATCATTCATCATTTTATTCAAAATGCCGCTCACATGCCTGTAGTCGCCACTTAACTGATCTTTTACAGAAACTTCAATATACCGGCAATCACATGCCGTAGTAAGCCAATGGATAGTTTCCTCTGACTCTCCGTCAGAATCGGAAAGTTTGCTTTCGAAATGCGCAGGGTATCTCCGCTTAGCCCACGCCTCACATATATTTGCTCCGACAGAGCGGGATGAACGTCTGATTTGATCCGTCAAAGAATACATCTCCTCTTTCGGAAATGTTTTACTAAGCTCAAACACCTTACGTTGCAATTCAACCGCCAGTTTATAAACCTGTAAATCATTAACACTCTTCGCCAACATCACTTATCCTTTCCACATTCTACATTCCACATTCTACATTCCACATTCCACATTCCACATTCCACATTCTACAAAGGTTATTCCTAACGCTCCGCGTTAGAAATAACCGTCTTTCTTCTTATCCTCCATGGAGGAGTTGTCGCCATCGATGACGCGGCCCTGACGCTCGGAGGTGGTGGTGAGGAGCATCTCCTGGACAATCTCTTCGAGGGTTTCGGCATTGGACTCAACCGCACCGGTTAACGGATAGCAGCCGAGGGTTCTGAAACGCACTTTTTTCATCATGGGCTTTTCACCCGCTTTGAGCGGAAGCCGATCGTCATCCAGCATAATCAGCACCCCGTCGCGTTCAACCACAGGACGCTCAGCCGCAAAGTAGAGCGGCACAATCGGAATGTCCTCACGCAGCAGATAGAGCCAGATATCCAGTTCGGTCCAGTTGGAGAGAGGAAAGACCCGGATTGATTCGCCCTTATTGACCTTGGCATTATAGAGATTCCATAATTCCGGACGCTGATTCTTGGGATCCCACTGGTGAAACTCATTCCGGAAGCTGTAAACGCGCTCCTTGGCGCGGGATTTTTCTTCATCCCGCCGGGCTCCGCCGAAAGCGGCATCAAATTTGTAGTGATCGAGGGCCTGTTTCAGACCGTCGGTCTTCATCACCTGAGTGTGTTTCTCGGAGCCGTGGATAAACGGATTACTCTTGTCCTTGCCCTCCGGATTGATCCAGACTTTGACATCCACCTGATACTTCTCGGCCATGAGTGTACGGAATTTGTACATCTCTTTAAATTTCCACTGGGTATCCACATGCATGAGAGGGAAAGGAATTTTCCCGGGAGCAAATGCCTTGTGCGCCAGATGCAGCATCACCGAGGAATCTTTGCCTATGGAATAGAGCATCACAGGATTCTGGAACTCAGCCGCCACCTCGCGTATGATGTGGATGCTCTCAGCTTCAAGCTGTTTTAAATGCGATAAGTTGTAATTTTTCATGATTGGGGCTGGGGGTTAGTGGTTGGTGTGCAGGTGTAGGGTTGTGCGGAGCCGATATTGAGACCACTAAGTGGTCGCAATGAAGTGGTTAAAAGGCGGTGCATTTTTTTAAACTCGAATTTGAGACCACTGTGTGGTCTCAAAAAGGCCAGATAAGCGGGGCGAGGCCGACCGAGACAATCATCATGAGGATGCTCAAAGGCAGCCCTATTTTCAAATAGTCAGAGAACCGGTAACCACCCGGGCCGTAAACCATGAGGTTGGTCTGATAACCTATCGGTGACGCAAAGGAGCAGGAGGCTGCCACCATCAAACAGAAAACAAAAGGCAGTGGACTGACATCCAGCCGGTCAACCGCACCCATTGTCACGGGAAACATGAGTGCCGCCGCCGCGTTGTTAGTGATAAACATCGTTAAAACAATGGTCACAAAACTGATACAGGCCAATGCAGGCCAGGGGGAATTTTCACAAAAGGCCAGCAGTGCATTCGCGGTGGCCTCGGCCGCACCGCTCTTCTGCAGCGCACAACCTATTCCCAGTGCGGCGGCCACAACCAGCAGCACATTCCACTCAACACTTTTGCGGGCGCGGTCAAAAGAACAACACCCCAGAACCAGCATTAAAAAAGCGGCGGCCATCGAGGCCTTGAGCATTGATATCGCACCGGTTGCCACCAATAACACCATCAGGAATATCACCAGAAATGCCAAAGGGGCTTTGCGCTTATCAACAGGCGTGGAATCATCCACTCCACTGATCAGATAAAAATCACGCGAATCTTTCTGACGGGGAACAAAACCGGCATGCGACTCAACCAGCAGGGTGTCGCCCGGCTGCAGAACAATATCGCCGATTTTACCCGAAAGCCTTTCGCCGTTACGTGCGACCGCCAGCACAACTGCATTGTAGCGCTTTCGGAATCCGCCCTCCCGGATACTATCGCCCAGCATCGGGCAGGTGTTGGAAACAACGCACTCCACCAGACAGCGGTCTTTTAACGGAGCATCCAATTCGAAAAGCTGTTCATCCGCAACCTGCAAACCGGAAAAATCCCGTAACTCATGCACCAGATCGACCCCGCCGGCAAAGACCAGCCGGTCACCCGACTGCAAAACCCAGGTAGGCGGTGGTGCCGAAATCATCTGATCGCCTCGCACAATCTCCACAATAAACCCGTTCGTCAGATTCCTCAACTTGGCATCGATAATACTCTTACCGCTCACAGCGCCACTCTGATCAACCAGAAATTCAATGGTGTACTCCCGGGCATTTTCAAAAGCACTCTCAATGCCGCCCCGTTCGGGCAGTATCTTTCTGGAGAGGAGAACCATGTAAAACATGCCCGCGATTAAACAGGGCAATCCAAGACAGGAAATCCCGAACATGGTGAGATTCTCACCATATTTGTCATGAAACATTCCATTAACAATGACATTGGTGCTGGTTCCAATCAGGGTACACACCCCTCCGAATATCGAGGCGTAACTGAGGGGGATCATTAACAGGGAGGGCGACACCTTGATCGCCTTCGCCCATTTCTTCACGATTGGAATAAAAAGGGCAACCACAGGGGTGTTGTTGAGAAAACCGCTCAGCGCGGCAATCGGCAGCATCATCCGCAACTGGGCGGAGCGCACTGATCCGGGATTCCCCAGAACACTTTTCACAATCCAGTTCAGGCCGCCGGTTCCCTGCATACCGGCCACGACCACATACAGAAATCCCACGGTGATGACACCCGCAGAGGCAAACCCGGCCAGAGCCTCTTTGACATCCAGCACCCCGGAGAGAGACAACACCGCAAGAGCTCCCAAAAAGGTGAAGTCCGCCGGCAGTTTTGTGAAAACCTGCAATCCGAAAACAACTACGATCATTGCAATCGTCAGCCAGGCCTGCCAGGAGAGTAATGTGATGAAGTCGGTCATGGGGGGAGGTTAAAAAGTTAAAAGTTAAAGGGGTTGAAGAAGTTCTAAAGTGCGCGAGTTCTAAAGTTCTAAAGTTCGTAAGCGTACGGGTTGACAAAAGTGATTCTACTTAGAGGTGTTGCTTTTTGCATTACGGTTAATAGTTGAGAAAAGTTTCACAAGCTCTCGTGCTTCATCATGCAAAACGCTTATTTCCGGCTTGAGTTCTTTCTTAAACTCTGCATTAGTCATTTCACAACTCCAATTCCAACTTTAGAACTTTAGAACTTTAGAACTTTAGAA
>JABMQQ010000127.1 GCA_013202495.1 Fidelibacterota bacterium
CACAGACGGCATTATGAAATACAAAACCCCCAACATTGAGAAGTGGTTTGGGTGGAAGCCGGAAGAGCTCCTTGGTACCGATGGGTTTATCACTGTTCACCCCGACGATCTTGAGCGTGTTAAAAATGAATTTGTAACACTCCTAGGTGTTGAGGCTTCAGTAAAAACTTTAGAGTACCGCTATAAATGCAAGGATGGCAGCTTCAAACCTATAGAACTGACAGCCACCAACCTTATCAATGACCCAATTATTCAAGGCGTTTTACTCAATTATCATGATATCTCTGACCGCAATGAGATGGATGACAAATTGCGCTCTAGTGAGGAAACATTCAGGAAGGCATTCACAACCAGTCCAGATTCCATCAACATCAATCGGCTTGATGATGGGAAGTACATCTCAATCAACCAGGGCTTTACAAATATCACAGGATTTACTGAAGCTGATGTCCAGGGAAAGTCGTCCCTTGAGATCAATATCTGGGACAATCCTGAGGACCGGGAGAAGCTGGCTGCAGGTCTTCGCGCACACGGAGAAGTTAAAAACCTGGCCACCCGTTTTCGTACAAAAACAGGCGGAATCCTCTATGGATTGATGTCTGCTTCAATCATGGAGTTGGATGGAATAAAACATATCCTCAGCATCACGAGGGACATCACCTTGCGCGAACGGACAAACAGGGAACGTAAGCGACTGAGCGCCGCAATCGAGCAGTCAACGGACACCATCGTGATTACGGATCTCGACGGAACCATCATCTATGTGAATTCAGCTTTTGGACATAGTAGTGGTTATACAGCCGAAGAGGCCGTAGGCAACAACCCCCGTGTTCTGAAAAGTGGTAAACACGAGACCTCTTTCTATAAACAAATCTGGGACACAATTCTAAACGGCAAGACGTGGCAAGGCCGTATGATTAACAAAAAAAAGGACGGATCACTCTACACCGAGGAAGCGTCCATTTCACCGGTTCGCGATAGTTCAGGGAGTATCATCAATTTTGTCGCCGTGAAGCATGATATCACTGAACACCTGCTGCTGGAAGCCCGGCTCCACCAATCACAGAAACTTGAGGCCATCGGCACCATGGTGGGTGGTATCTCTCACGAGTTTAATAATGTTCTGCAGAGCATATTTCTATATGCCGGACTGGTTCAAGATGAACTCCCTGAGAATGAAGACTTGCGCTCAAACTTCCAGCATATACTGGATGATGGGAATCGTGCTAGTGACTTGATCAAGCAGATTCTGACCTTCAGCCGGAAAACCAAGGTAGCGATGGAGCCACAACCTCTTCACGAAATGGCAATGGAGGTGCTTGTACTAGAACGAGCATCACTACCGGCAACCATAGAGATTAAAACAGACATCGATATGAATTGTGGGATGGTTTTTTGTGACAAAACGCAAATCTCCCAGATCATCATGAATCTCTGCAATAATGCCCAGCATGCCATGGAAGAAAAGGGCGGAACCTTAACAGTAAGTCTACAGCAAACTCAAGCATCAATGAATAACGGTGACCCCGAAACCGAAGCCCTGGAACTTAAGGTAAGTGACACGGGGCAAGGGATAGAGGCGGTCGACCTGAAGAAGATATTTGATCCCTTCTTTACGACCAAAGAACTTGGCAAAGGTACTGGTCTAGGTCTTTCTGTGATTCACGGAATTGTCGAAATGATGGATGGTCAGATATCAGTCACCAGTGAGATTGGCAAGGGAACGACCTTCCGGATTCTTTTCCCTGTGACAGAGGCTGTCCAAGAAGGGGACGTTATCAAATCGTCCGCAGCAGATGTAATGAGTCGATCCATTTTGCTGGTCGATGATGAAGAGAGCATTCGTTCAGTGACACAAATTATTCTAGCGCGCAAGGGCTTTAAAGTGGACAGTGCCTCAGATGGTACACAGGCGCTGGAGCTATTTAAAGCCAACCCCGGGAAATATGATCTCATTGTAACCGATCAATCCATGCCGAAGATGTCGGGAGTTGAGCTGACAAAAGCAATCAGAAGCACTAAATCAGACATACCCATTATGCTTTCTACGGGTCAACTCGGCGTCGAGGATGAGACGGACTTCAAGGATATTGGTATCACAGCCTTTATACAGAAGCCGTGGACAGCTGTGGAGTTGATTGAGCGGATTCGAGAGCTGGGCAATTAACTTCGGAACGCACTAGTCATCTATCCAACTCCAGCAAAACACATAGCCATTGTGAGGCGCTGACTGATTATTCCAAAGCACTTCAGACACCGATTTCTGTAACGGGCATACAGTTTGCACGGCCACACAGACAGCAGCGCTGTTTTAAAGTTGCTGTGTGTTGGTTGGGTGGTAATGAGTTGGAGCGTGGGTTAGTGTCTCTTATTTTTAAAGCGAGCTTGTCCGAATTACTTTGACGACTTACAAGCAGCTTGACGCAGGTCACGATCAATCATGACAGTAAATGTCACGAACTTGTCTCCTTAAGAAAGTCAATTAGCTTTATACCTTATTGTAAAATTTATAACTGGTTGATATTTCCTAAAGGGGATTTCCAAGGATGATTTTAATTACAAATCGGAAGAAAATATTGAAGTTAGGCGTCTGTGATAATGAATGATCACCTGAAAACCAAAGCTGAGCTTATTGTAGAGTTAGAATCCTTGCGTAAGCGCGGTGCGGAAGAAACTCCAGCCAGGCAAAAGTCGGAGGCGGAGGCAATCTGGGAAGGACAAGAAAGATATAGCGGCTTATTACAGAATCTTGAAGCTGGCATTGTTGTTCATGCACCAGATACTTCCATCATTATGAATAATCCCAGAGCATCCCTATTGCTAGGCCTAAGTGATGAACAGCTTAAAGGTAAGGAGGCCATCGACCCGGCATGGAAATTTGTATCTGAAGATAATACGCCGTTGCCTCTGGAAGATTATCCTATTAACAGGCTTGTCACCGAAAAGTGCGCGATGCCAGCCCGAATACTCGGCATTCATCGCCCGAATACCCATGATCTGGTATGGGTTAGAGTCAATGGTTTCCCAATATACGATACGAGGGGTGGCATCGCAGAAATAGTGATCTGTTTCTTTGACATCACCCAACGCAAGCAGACCGAAGATGAACTCCGTGAGAGTGAAGAAAAACTAAGCACCCTCTTTGGAGCAATGACCGAAATGGTTGTGCTCCACGAGCTTGTGTTTAATGAAGAGGAAGAAGCTGTTAATTACCGAATCACCGACTGTAATCATGCCTTTACCAAAGTAACGGGAATTAAAAGGGAAAATGCCATTGGAAAACTGGCAACTGAAGTATATAAAACTGAAAGTGCACCATACCTTGATGAGTTTTCTAAGGTCGCTATTACTAGAGAACCTTATGAGTACACATCATATTATGCACCCATGGATAAACATTTTAGCATTTCGGTAGTATCTCCACAAAAAAATCAGTTTGCTACTATCACCACAGATGTTACAGCTCTCCAACAGATACAAAAAGTAATCAGTGATAAAAATAAAGAGTTAGAAAACTTTCTCTACGTTTCATCACACGATTTACGAACACCCCTTGTAAATGTACAAGGATTTAGCCATCGTCTTCAGAAACAAATAGGATCAATTAAAACACTTATTAGTGAATGTTCCTTAGAGCCGGAAGTAGAAGAAAAGATAAAATCTATTGTTGAAGAAAACATTCCCAAAACACTCGATTTTATTTTTACAAATGTTACGAAAATGGATACACTTATAAATGCTCTTCTAGAAATATCTAGAACTGGAAGAGTGAAAATGACCATAAATAAAATAGACATTAATCAACTTATTCAAAAAATTGTATCTTCTTTGAACTTTCAGATAGTCGAACTTTCTGTGCAAGTAAAAACTCAAGAAATGCCCGATTGTTATGGTGATGAAAGCTTACTGAACCAGCTTTTTACTAATATTATAGTTAATGCCATTAAATATAGAAACAGTGAGAGACCATTAGTCCTGGAAATATCTTCTGAAACAAAATATAATAAAGTTATTTACAGCTTCAAAGATAATGGGATGGGGATTGAGCCAGGCCATCTTGAAAAAATATGGGATGTTTTCTACCGTGTGGATTCAGCATCACCTGAAGCCGGAGACGGAATAGGACTAAGTATTTCGAAAAAAATTGTTGATAAACATAAGGGGGCTATTTGGGCATCCTCTGAAATTGGAAAAGGAAGCGTTTTCTCAATTGAGTTATTAACTGAAGCATATTCTGAATAAAATAATAAAGGATGATATCAATGGAAGCTTCTACAGAAATGATAATACTTGTAGCTGAAGATGACGATGGACATGCCGAACTAATCATAGAAGGATTGAGAGAATCGGGTGTTTGCAATAAAATTATTCGCTTTTCAGATGGTCAGGAGACTTGGGATTATTTATCAGGAACTGGGGATAATGTACTCGACAAAAATAAGCACTATCTATTACTTCTTGACATTAATATGCCGAAAATGGATGGTGTTGAGGTTTTAAAAAAAATGAAAGCTGATGAGGAACTAAAAGAAATTCCTGTTATGATGCTTACTACGACTGAAGATCCCAGAGAAGTAGAACATTGCTACAAACTTGGCTGTAATATTTACATCACGAAACCGGTGGATTTTCCAAAATTTGCCGAAACATTGAAGCGGCTTGGATTATTTATTCAAATCGTCAAAATATAGGTGGTTACTGTTTCTGCACCAATAGAGAAGTCTGAGTTATGAATATATTAATTGTTGAAGATGATATCGGCTTAGCCGAACTGATTAAAGATATTGTGGAAGAATGTGGCTTCAAAACTGCATCTGTTCAAACTGCTGGCGAAGCGCTTAAGAAGCTTAAAGAAGATACAGAAGTTCCCCCGTTATATCAGTTGAATTTGAGGTCTAATTGTCGGTATCGGTGTTTTTTGATGAAAAGCGGGTTGATTTGGCCAGGATTTCTAGTCAAAACAGCCGAGATTCCATCACCAAGGGCATAATAAGCGAAATCTGGTATCCCAAACACCCTTTTTGCAGCAGTGAAGACATGTCCAGCCAAGAGTTTTAATTTCTGATTGTTATTCAAGACCACAGCCAGGAAGTAGAATACGAGAAGAACCAAAGCCATCATATTCTGTAAACAGGCATAGCGTAAGACCCTGATATCCTCAAGGTCATAAGTCTGTTTGATGAAACGAATGGTTTCTTCAATACTCCATCTCTTGATATACGATAGGAACATATCCTTTAGAACCTGTCTGTTTTTCCTCAAAGGTTCCGTAGTTAGTATCATCATGGGTTTCTTACCAAAACCCTTCACCACTAACAACCAGAGGTCATTCCGAGGGTTCTCAGGCAAGCGCACTTTACGATAACCATATTCAATCTGGTATACTTTCTCTTTACCGTCTTTCATCTTAACAATGGTATCATTGTATAGGCTGGGGCAGGTTAGAGCAAGCTGTAGGGTTTTGACCAAGGTCTTTCCGTGCAGGATCTTGCGATCCCCTTTCTGTCGAATGATAAAGCGGAACCCTTCCTGGAGCAGCTTATGGTAGAGAACATTCCGATCAGCGCCCCGGTCTATCACCCAGATACCTCGTTTATGAGTATACTTGCCTACCCTACGGATCGCGTCCAGGATCTGTTTGTTCTGGCTGATAAAGTCAGGAGCATCCTGTGAATGCAGGGACTGGTATAAGGGGATCACTTTCTGTTGGTTCAACTCTGCTGCATTGACATGAATGGTCCAGTAGCCTGTACCAATCACATCATCACTACCATCTCGTACATAGGCCAGGTGTTCCATCTTCTTGGCATACTTCTTCTGAATATCGCTGGGATCCAATACCAGCAAGGTATCATCCTTGATGCGTGATGAGCTTTGAGATAGCACCGTATGCTGGATATTATCCCACAGAGCTGGCTTGGCTAGCTGTCTACAGAAGCGTTCCTCTATCTTTCTCAAGGGAACATCATTCTCTAAGGTTCTGCCCATCTTGGTGAGAACGACTGATTGGCTTACTAAAATACCATATACAGCTTCGGTTACGAATCGGGTGGCAGTTTTTCCTAATCCATTATAAAGTTCCCCCGAAAAACGGGTAACTTTCTCTCGCAACTTCCTGGCTATTTTGCTATTATCCATGAGCGCCCTTTCTTTGAGCCCCTTGTAGAGCTCGGTTTTTAGTCGGACATAGGATAGGGCGCTATCCTTTTTAGGACAATCAGAAGTACCCCCGTTTTTTAACAAAAACAGGCTCCGCCACTTGCGAAAACCCGCAAACGGTTACTCACCAATACTTTATAGACTTTTTAACTCAGTTTTCGGGGGAACTTCTGTAAAGAAGATACCATTGACATAATGATTCTTGATTACAGCCTTCCGGATATGAACGGAAAAGAATTTATCACTGCTTTACAACATAAAGAACAACCCATTCCACCATTTATAGTTTCTACTGGACGGGGTGATGAGCATATCGCCGTAGAGATGATGAAACTTGGGGCTAAGGATTATTTAGTCAAAAATAAATACTTTCTTGAAATACTCCCCGAAGTTCTCAAAAGAGTTAGGAACGAAATTGAAAATGAAAATAAGCTAAAACAGACAGAAGACATATTGAGATTGAGCAATTTGAGGAATCTTGCAATGATAGCCAATATTTCGGACGTCATCGGCATCATTGGCACAGACGGCATTATGAAATACAAAAGCCCCAACATTGAGAAGTGGTTTGGGTGGAA
>JABMQQ010000128.1 GCA_013202495.1 Fidelibacterota bacterium
GTTTTATTAAATCATCCACACCGGAAAATTTCTTTTCATCTCTTAATTTTTGTAAGAACTCAAGAATCACATCTTGATCATACAAATTTTCTTTCCCTTCTGGAATATTAAAGAGATTCACTTCAATGGTGATCTCCTTACCATTCTTAAAGGTTGGGCGAACCCCAACATTACACATTCCAAAACTGGAAAATTCATCTGTCTTGACCCGGGCAAGATACACACCCTTGTTTGGTATCAACTTATTTTCCGCATGCGGATCAATATTCGCAGTTGGGAAATTAAGACTCTGTCCCCTCTCATCACCATGGACAACAGTGCCAAATATAGTGTAGGCGTGCCCTAACATGGCATTAGCGAGATCCAAGCGATCAGATTGAATATGATCCCTGATGAGAGTACTGCTTACAGGCAGATTCTCATTATTGATGGGACCTACAACGCTGACGTTGTATCCTTTATTCTCACCTCGTTGCTCAAGCCATTCAGCATCGCCAGCGCGGTTATGACCAAAGCGATGATCATAGCCTACTACCATATGCTTGACCCCAAGGGTATCCTCGAGGACCGTCTGTGCAAACTCATCTGCAATCATGCTTGAAAAACCTCGATTAAAGTCAAGTACGAGGAGAAAATCAACTGGAGCATAACGCTCAATGAGAGATGCTCTTTCCTCGATACCTGTCAATAAGCGAATGGGCCGAAGATCACTATCCCTCAACAATTCCTGCGGATGAGGGTGAAAAGTGATAACTACTGATGGTAATCCGCGTTCCTGTGCCTCAGAAATACATCTTTCAATCAAGGACTGATGACCACGATGAATACCATCAAAACTTCCGATGGTAGCCACGCAACCGTTCAGCTCAGGAAAGTCTTCTAAGCAGCGGACGATTTCCATTTTTCAATAAACTCTGGTATGCTCAAGGCATCCTCTACGCGATAGTCACCTATCGCTGTTCTTTTTAATTCTTTTACATGAGCCAGCGTACCCAGCTTTTGAGCTATATCCTCAGCCAAAACCCTGATATAGGTTCCCCGTCCGCATCTCACACAAATATTTATTTGATCGCTTGTCCATGATTTAAGCTCGATGTCATAAATCATTATCATGGAAGGCTTGCGCTCCACAACCTTGCCCTTACGAGCCAACTTGTACAGTTTCTGACCATCAACTTTTTTTGCTGAATACATGGGTGGAATCTGTTGAATTTCACCTTTGAATTCAGCTAGAGCCTCGAGAATCATCGCTTCTGATAATTCTGGTACTGGTGCTGTTTCAACAACAGTTCCAGTTCTATCGCCAGTATCAGTCTGGTTTCCCAGAAGAATCTCAGCATCATAGGTCTTGGGCATATCCATGAATTCATTTTGACGCTTGGTATTTTTACCAGTTAAAACGATAAGCACACCTGTGGCAAAGGGATCCAGAGTGCCGGCATGACCGACCTTCTTAATCCTTGTCGTGTAGCGAACTTTACGCACGACATCAAAACTGGTCCAATCCATGGGTTTGTCAATATTGATAATATGCTCGGGGACGATCATAAATCTTTCATCACCCGATTCATTTTATCAGCATAACCTAATGAGTCGTCAATAAAGAATCTGAGCTCAGGGACATATTTGAGTGGAACTTCCTTACCAACATGAAAGCGGACACGACCATTATGTTGTTCTAAGGTTTTAAAAGTGAAGGCAACATCTTCTTCGTTTCCATATATGGAGAAGTAGACGTATGATATTTTCAAATCAGGGGTCATTTTTGCATTGGTGACAGAAACAAAGCCCGGTGTAGCATTTGCCAGGTTTAAGATCAGATATTCAGCCACGGCTGCTCTGATGGCCTCTGCGACCCGTTTTTGTCTTGCTATACCCATTTACTATACTTTATCCGCAGGGTCACTTTTTCTTCGCAGAAGATTCCAATTTGCGCTTGATGATTTCTTCTGAGTAGAATTCCATCACATCACCGACTTTAATTTTACTAAAGTCCTTCAGTGAAATTCCACATTCATTACCTTCCATTACTTCCTTGACTTCATCCTTGAAACGTTTGAGTGCATTCAACTCACCGTTGAATAGCGTCTCCCCTTCACGGATGAGGCGAACCTTGGCATTTCGGCGAACAACACCTTCTGTTACCATAGATCCGGCAATGATACCAATTTTAGGGATTTTGAAAAGGTCAGTGACTTCTGCTTTTCCAATTTCATTCTCAACCACATCAGGCTCAAGCAAGCCTTCCAAGGCCTGGAACACATCCTCAACGGCGGCGTAGATCACGTCATAGTAGCGAATTTCAACGTCATCCGCTTTAGCCAGAAGCTTGGCATTGCTATCGGCAGTCACATTAAAACCTACAATGATTGCCTCCGAGGCTGCTGCAAGTAGTACATCAGATTCTTTAATCATTCCTATGCCACGGTGAATAATGCGCACAGCAACTTCACTGGTGGACATTTTCATGAATGAATCAGCCAATGCTTCAATGGAACCATCCACATCACCCTTAATCAGGAGAGGAACTTCTTTCACCTTTCCTTCAGATATCTGCAGAGAGATCTGATCCAGTGTCATATGACGCATACGTTTGAAGTCTTGTTCTCTACGCAGGGAGCGACGCTGTGTACTCACATCACGCGCTTCTTTATCATTTTTCATGACAATCAGGTTATCACCTGCACGTGGTACATCGCTAAAACCAAGGATTTCCACTGGAGTAGAAGGTCCTGCACTTTTAATCCTGTTGCCGTGATCATCTTTTAGGGCACGAACACGACCGGAGTAGTCTCCACAAACGAAGGGATCTCCAATGTTGATGGTTCCCCTACTTACCAGAACGGTTGCCAGTGCTCCTACACCTTTATCAAGTTTGGATTCAACTACAATTCCACGAGCTTTGCCTGAGGGATTAGCTTTTAAATCAAGAACTTCAGCCTCAAGAGCAACAGTTTCAAGCAATTCATCAATGTTGGTTCCCAGCTTAGCGGAAATCTCTACATCTGGGATTTTTCCACCCCAACTCTCAACCAGCATGTCACGTTCTGAAAGTTCCCGTCGAACTCGTTCGGCATCGGCTCCCTGCACATCCATTTTATTAATGGCAAACACAATTGGGACACCAGCAGCCTTTGCATGGTCAATAGCTTCAATAGTTTGAGGCATCACCGAATCATCAGCAGCGACGATAATAATAACGATATCGGTGACTTGAGCTCCACGAGCACGCATAGCCGTAAAGGCTTCGTGACCAGGAGTATCCAGAAAGGTTATCAACTTATCATCACCAACAGGTACTGAGTAAGCACCAATATGCTGGGTAATACCGCCTGCTTCACCGGAGATGACGTTGGCCTCACGGATATAATCAAGTAGGGAAGTTTTTCCATGGT
The DNA here is from genome assembly GCA_013202495.1 of Fidelibacterota bacterium. GTDB lineage: Bacteria > Fidelibacterota > UBA8477 > UBA8477 > JABMPR01 > JABMPR01. Next base: position 3,396 of record JABMQQ010000128.1, read on the forward strand.
CAACGTGACCCATAATGGTCACCACAGGTGGACGAGGTTTGAGATCGGCTTCATCAACTTCTTCAAGAGCAATCTCTTCATCCATGGTGGTAACAGTATTGTCTTCAAAGACAACAGCAACTTCAAATTCTTCGGCGAGGAGTTCAATGGTGTCCTTATCAATTCGCTGATTGATGGTCACCATCATACCCATATCCATGCACTTGCTGATAATGTCAGACACGTCAATTTCTATGAGATCAGCAAAATCATGCACAGAGACAAACTCAGAGACGCGATAGGCTTCATCCTCTGCCAGTTCTTCCTGTTTTCCATCTCTACGACGCTTACGCTTCTTACCTGTATCAAGGGAGGTCATGACCTTCTTAATGGAGGCATCTACTTCCTTCTGATCAAAGGCGCGTCGTTTTTTAACAGGCTTACCTTTACCCTTTGGGGTGGTGGCTTTCACTACATGCTTAATCTTTCGCTCAATTTTCTTGGCGATAATTTTATCTTTGGTGGATTCTTCAGTTTTTTTATTTGGATCTTCACCAGGACGCAGAATCGTAGGCTTGGCAGCCTTCTTAGCGCTCTTCTGTCTATCCAGATCTTCACGCTCTTTGGCAGCCTGTGCTTCAGCAAGTTTGCGATTTTCTTCTTCTTCGATGTCTCGCTTGGCTTTGGCGATTGCTTCTTTGCGATCGTCTTCGGCTTTTCTCTTGGCATCCTCAATCTCTTGACGACGCTGATCTTCAGCATCCCGTCTTGAACGATCTTCAGTTTCACGGGCTAATTTTTCTTCTTCAGCCTTGCGGATACGCTCTTCTTCTTCTACACGACGCTGCTCTTCAAGGGCTCGGCGATCAACTTCTTTCTGATCCAGCTCAATTTGATAGAGATCAGAAGCAAAATTTTTGAGAATGAGATTGTGAGTTTCTTCATCAACAGGACTCATATGATTGGTTACATCAAGTCCTTGATCCTTAAGAAAAGTCACTATCTCGCTATGAGAGATATTAATCTGCTTCGCAATTTGGTATATTCGTTTTGGTTTATCCAATCGTTCCTCTTTCCTCATCCCTTTTAAGCAGACACACCTCAGCCCTGCAAAACCGGAGACATTCTAAAACTGTTTCCAGTGGCAGCTACCTAAGCATTTTCCTCATCGGAGTCGTCTACTTCTACGACTTCCTCGATGACTTCAACTTTTACCTCAACTTTTTCCATCAATGCGACCATGAACTCGTCTAGTGATTTCTCTCCCAGACCCTTCAGACTTAGCAATGCTTCCTTGCTGGTATTCACTACTTCATTCACCGTGTCAATGCCATTTTCAGCTAGAATTGTGACAACACGTTTGGGAAGACCCTCGACCTCTTCGAGAAACACTTCAACGACTACTGGACCTTCAACCTCACTACGAGATTTCGCGTCAATCTCAAAACCAGTCACTTTTGATGCAAGCCGGACATTCTGCCCGTTCTTGCCAATAGCAATGGAGATGTCTTCAGCCTCAAACAATGCTAATGCTCTATGTTTTTCATAATCAATAGTCACGCGATAGGGCTTCGCAGGAGACAGTGCACGAGTAACCAGCAATTGAGGTTCAGACGTATAATTAATGATATCAATTTTTTCGCCGTTCAATTCGCGAACAATAACCTGGATTCGGCTACCCTTCATACCTACACAAGCACCCACAGCATCTATACGCTTGTCATGAGACTCAACAATAATCTTGGTACGATCACCTGGTTCTCTGAAGAGAGTGCGGATATCAATGATACCATCTTCAATCTCAGGTACTTCATTTTTAAACAATTTGTGAAGGAAGCTTGGGTCGGCACGTGAAATAATAATTTCTGGACCACGTTTATCGGAGCGAACTTCCTTAATAATGGCTCGGACACTGTCACCGCGACGATAACGTTCACTGTAAATCTGTTCTTCGCGGGGCATCTTGAGCTCAGCTTTGTCAATATTCACAAAGAGTGCATCGCGACGAATCTGGTGAATTTCACCAATGATGATTTCACCGACGCGACTTGAGTAGTCACGATAGATTTGATCGCGTTCAAATTCCTGAATTTTCTGGGCCATAACGTGACGGGCAAAGGTAATCAAGCGGCGTCCAAAGGTCGCAGGATCGACAACATCGATAAAGGGATCGCCAATTTCAAGATCGGGAGCGATTTCCTGAGCTGTCTTGACATCTACTTCAAAATCGGGATCATCAACGACTTCAACGACCTCTTTTTCCTGGTAGATTTCAATCTCACCCTTATCCATGTTGACAATTACGTCAAAGTTGTCAACGTTTCCGTATTTCTTCTGAATCAAAGCTTCAAAGATTTCTTTTATGATATCAGCCAACTCTTTACGGTCGATATCTTTATCCTTTGCCAGCTGGATAAACGATTCAATGATAATTTTACTGATCAAGGGGTCAATCCTCCTTCTACCATCGCATATTTACTTTGCCTTGAATGACATCAACCATATTCAAGACCATCTCTTCATCATCTACTTTGACAGTAAGTGAATCATCAGTGGCCGATACGATCTCGCCATCCAGGGGGTTTTGCATCGCTTCAGAGCGATGTTCAATTTTCATAGAGTGCCCTGACAATCTATTAAAATGACGGGCCAATTTTACCGGGAAACTCGCACCGGGTGAGGTGACTTCGACAGAAACCTTCTCAATATCTAATCCGGGGAGTATAAGATTATTATGAATGGATCGATTAATACGAGCCAATTGGTCGATGCTGATACCGGAATCACTGTCACACTTTGCAATAAGCTGGAAACCATCCCGTGATGCATTCAATGTTACATCAACGAGGAATATGTCCTCAGCACCTTCAAAGCAATGCTCTATTCCGGCTTTTATTTCTTCATCGGTCCAATTCACTTCGCGTCTTCATACCCTTTACAAATAAACAAAGTGGGTCATTCAACCCACTTTGCGGGCGAAATATATTCGGGGAGAGCCCTGATTGCAAGTTCAATAA
>JABMQQ010000129.1 GCA_013202495.1 Fidelibacterota bacterium
AATCGGGGGATTTTTATTTTATTGAACTTAGGAACAAATAACTTCCCAGTGATTAAAATCTCAGCATAGGTTCTGATAATTATTAGAAATACTATGCTTCGAGAGCCTCAGCAAGACAGTCTGTAAATTCATCACACACACTTGTCTCCCTGAGCCTGTCGAAGGGTTTGAAGACAAGTGTATTTTGTAGATATCTATTTCTAAACCGCTCCGGAGGGTGATTGATAAATATGACTGATGATGTTAAGAAATTAAATGAAATGGTTGAAGCTTTTGACCGATTGAAAAAAGAATTATCAAAAGCAATTGTTGGACAGGATAGAGTTATTGAGCAGTTGGTCATTGCCATGCTTTCCCGGGGACATGCCCTGCTGGTTGGGGTGCCCGGTCTAGCTAAAACCCTCCTCATCAAGAGTTTGGCTGAAGTTCTGGACCTTTCCTTCTCACGTATTCAATTCACTCCAGATTTGATGCCTTCTGATATTACGGGGACAGATATAATCGAAGAGGATCACAGCACAGGCAAACGTGAATTCCGTTTTGTTAAGGGACCGGTCTTTGCCAATATCGTCCTGGCCGATGAAATCAACAGAACTCCGCCAAAGACACAAGCAGCCCTTTTGGAAGCGATGCAGGAGCATCGAGTAACTGCTGGTGTTGAAAGCTATGTTTTGGAGGAACCCTTCTTTGTATTGGCGACTCAAAATCCAATCGAACAGGAAGGAACCTACCCCTTGCCTGAAGCCCAGTTGGATCGATTCATGTTTAACTTGCGTGTAGAATATCCAAGTCGCGATGAAGAACGCCAGATTGTGAATCAAACCACCTCAGGTGCTTCTGTTAACCTGGAGAAAATTTTGGATAGACAGGCTATCATGGAATATCAGGATCTCATCCGTCGGGTCCCGGTAGCAGACAATGTGATTGACTATGCTGTGGATCTGGTAGGCAAAACTCGACCTGATTCAGATGATGCACCAGATTTTATTCAGAAGTGGGTTGGCTGGGGAGCTGGACCAAGAGCCTCACAATATCTCATACTGGGTGCAAAAACCAGAGCTGCCATGATGGGCAATCCCACTCCATCGATTGAAGATGTCAAAGCTGTGGCGCTTCCTGTTTTACGACACCGAGTTCTCACCAATTTTAATGCTGAAGCCGATGGTGTCTCAGTGGATGAGATTATCAAGAAATTGCTATAGAGGATACATTCCTTTAAACGGTAGGATCGTTGTATACAACGATCCTACGATTGTATAGAATCAAAATGAATATCAGGCTTATTATAATATCTCTAATTGTCATGGCTCAGTCCCTTACAGCCCAAAATATGTGGATGTGGAATCAACGTACCCATCCCGAATTGAAATGGCAAACTCTGGAAACAGAACATTTCAATATTCATTACCACCAGGGATTAGATGCCATCGCTGAGAAAGGGGCTCTGATCGCTGAGCAGACCTATCAGCCTATTATGGATCAGCTCCAGGTAAAAGACTTCGGCAAAACCGATATAGTTTTTTCAGCTGAAGATGAGATCATGAATGGTTTTGCCATGCCCAGCAATCAGATTTTTATCTGGGTCAGCCAGAATGATGTGGCTGGACACTTTGGCGGTTCGGACAAATGGTTGAAGCTGGTGGTAACCCACGAATTTCAGCACATCGTCCAATTTCAGGCCCATCAAACCTGGGCAGGAATTTTCGGTGGTATCTCTATTCCATCCTGGTGGATCGAAGGGATGGCTGAATACATGACTGAAGTCTGGCGAGTGGGTCGCAGCGATTCCAGAATGAAAATTCATACCTATCGCAACACCATAGATCAATTGGATGCCCATGACGATGGCTATGCAAAAGTTTTATATCTGGCCTGGAAATATGGTGATTCCACTCTGGTTAACATTTCAAATCATCGTCTCTATTTGATGAAGGAAAAACATAGGTATCCTTATTGGTATGACTTCAAAACCGCTTTTAAGGAAGCCACAGGGCAATCGTTGGCGGATTTTGATGAAGAGTGGCGTCGGGCTATGAATACCTATTATTATGGCTATAAGGCTCAAAAGGAGACCATGGGTGAGGTGGGAGAGCCCCTTCCTCTCAAGGGCTTCACAAGGGTGCAAAGTGCATCTATATCCCCAGACGCAGCAACTATCGCAGTAGTGGGTCGACGTGACAAAAAAATGCAGGACTATGGGCTCTATTTGCAAAGCACGGACTCAACTCGCCAGGTAAAGGAAATTCACTTCGGACGTTTCAATGGAAATCCTGCATGGTCTCCTGACTCGAAACAATTAGTTGTGGCTGAATATCACCGCGGCAGCCACGGTTCGCTTTTGAATGATTTACGTCTGGTTGATGTCGAGACAAAAAAGAACCGCTGGATCACTCAAAACTTGAGGGCCCTTCATCCAGTATTTTCTCACGATGGACGAGGAGTTTTCTTTGTGGCTCATCCTTCCGAGACCACACAGATTTTCTATCAGGATATCAATTCAGGAAAGCGGATTCAGTTGAGCAATTTCGAAGGTGATGTCCAACTCCAGAATCTTGATTTGTCACCAGATGGTAAAAGGCTGACCTTTATGATCCAGGATATTAATGGAGATGTAGATATTGCCACCATGAATCGAGATGGCACGGATTTCCAAAAAGTCACCAATGATCCAGAAGAAGATGTCTATCCCGTCTGGTCAGCGGATGCATCAGCAATAATTTATACATCTTATAGGAACTCTACCCCCAATCTCTACCGGGTTAATCTGGATAGTCTGAAGATTATACAGATGACAGATGTGGCAGAGGGGATTTATTCCAGACAAAGACTTCCAAATTCAAATAGAATTATTGCCTCCACGCTTGCCGATGTTGATACCGTGAGAATCCGAGCCGTTGAAGATAGTCGAGTGGCTCCAGAACTGGGTCTGCAGATTCGAGAACCCTTTAATGCCTGGCGAACAAAAACTCCAGACATTCAGTTGCCACCAATTGACTATATGGCTGAAATGCTGAATCAAAAGCCACATCCATATCAACCCCTCAAGACTATACGTCCACTGTTTAAGTTTATCTGGCCGCTAGGTGATGCGTTACTCCTAATGGGGGTAGCCGAAGATGCCCTTGGGAAACACATTTTTCAGTTGGGTGGATTTATCCCCTACTTCGATAATTATTTTGGAGGATATTTTAGCTATACCAATCTTCAATTTTTGCCTGCGCTGCACTTCTATGGAATGAAAAACTTGAGCATGAATTATTACAGCACCTACAGATACAATTTCATTGAAAATCGGAACGGGTTGGGGCTGGCAGCAAGTATTCCCATGAACACGGGTCAATCGCTGTCTTCGAATCATAGCCTGATGTGGAAATTTCAATTTATGAGGCGGGATTTGATAACGCTTAATGAACTTGAGGATTCAGAAAGTGGCGAGTTTGTTCCTACACCAACAACAGATGAATTCAACCTTGGACTTACCTACATCTGGAAATCTCAAAGACCCCATACCTCAACCTTTTTTGTACCACGCCATGGTGCGGGAGTACTCGCCCATGCAGAGCGGGCTTTTTCCAGTGTCTGGGGAGAAAATGATTACAAGAAATATTGGCTGGAGGGTTTTTTCAATTATGATATCCCCACCCTGCCAGTGGTTCTCTATGGACGGATGAAATATGTGGGTCAATCAGGTGACATCCGTATCCAGGATGAGCTGGGCTTTTCTGAGACCGGACCACTATATTTTTCAACACAATACATGACAACCATTCGGAGCACGGGATTATTTGACGGCCTAGAATCCTATAGTTTACGTGGGCAGGTCGGTCAACATCCAGCCGGTGAACTCATTTTTTCTGTGATAGAATTTCGCATGCCCATCCTCGAAGACGTCCCGGTCAATTTTTTTGGTCTCGGTGTGCAGAATATTTCATCAGCACTTTTTTATGATTTTGGATATATTCCGGATTCACAAAAAGCACTTGAAACCTATGGTGCTGAATTGAAATTTGACATCAGTCTAGCCAAACTTCCTTTGGTAACTCTTGCTTATGGCTGGGGCGGGGATGCAGATTACTGGGCAGGTACCGATGGACGTAGTGAAGTAAGCTTTTGGGATAAATCCTATCTGAGAATGGCCCTGGTTAATCCTTTTTGAGTTAAAAGTTAAGAGTTAAGAGTTAAGAGTTAAGAGTTAA
>JABMQQ010000130.1 GCA_013202495.1 Fidelibacterota bacterium
GCATAGGTCCTCTCTAAAACCAGCATTTCATGCTACTTATACACTTTATCTCAAGCTATTACTTGAAATGCTGTGGCAAAGCCGCATAGTATAATTTTTCGCAATAGCTGTCAAAAGATATATTGAAGTTAGGTCATTTTTTTTTGATTATGAACCGAGAATCGATTCAGATAGTCTTCAAGAATGTTTTTGAGACAGAATTTTTTACCGCTTCCATACCCCTCGAACTATGGGAGTTCTACAGAGCGAATCACCTTGCGCGTGCTACTAAAATCAGCATTTATTCCACTGCTTGCCAGGGTATACATCTGCATAAAATCAGTCTTTTCATGCTCTACTTCTGAATTCTGGAAATTTGCCCAAGCAGGAGTATGCTCAAGTGGAATATTTAACCCGATAGAGGTGATAAGTCGTTTGTTGTCCAGGAACAGAAAGCCATTCTTGCGTGTGGCATCCACTGGTACCCACCCTTTGACAGGTAGATAGATTTCTGACCAGACATGGGCTCCGGTATTCTCAGGTACAAAGTTAAAGCCAGATTGTTGCCGAGCTGGAATACCAGCAATCCTGCACATAGTCATAAATAGAGCAGAATATTGACCGCAATCCCCTCTCAGGGTTTCAAGGGCATTTTTTACACCTCGTTGCTCAGGGGGATAGATGTATGTCATGGACTCCTGAACCCAGTTGTAAATGGCTTCAGCCTGGCTGATGGGATCTGCAATATTCTCCAAAAGCTGGAAAACAGTATCTACCAGAGCCTCTTCCTGCTCCAGAAAGCGTTCGGATCGCGCATATTTCTCCCTGATCTCAGGGGGGATTTGATCCCAGTGCATGCGTTCAGCGGCTCTGTCAATCTCGGGTCTATAATCATAGGTGATATATCTGAATTCTCGAGTGATTATGAAATTAGTTTCGCTTTGAAGCAAAGGATTCCAATACAGAATCTGATTTCCGTATTCTGAATCAATGAAACTGTGATCAGGTTGTGGACGGATGGTGGACTCTGACAACATCATCTGAGTTGGATAATCCCTGATATCCGAGCTCCATATATGTAATGATGGTGGTTCCTCATCCCGGATGCCATTTGCCTGATTTGATTCGATGAGGGCATCCTTTGGTAACAGTTCAACATTTTTCACACTGATTGTGAGTTCACCAGTGACCAACCGAGGATTTGAATACTCACTGGAGAGTTTTTTCATCGCATTCTGGAGAATGATCATTTCATCAGGATCGGGACGAGTGCTCTGATGACTACAAGCGATTACCAAAAACATTATGAGTAGAGGCGCTGAGCGTAGAAGACTATTATTCAGAGACATACAAGATTTCCTTAAATCAATATTACTATTTCATACTCTTGGGAAAATCGAAGATGAGACTCAGTCCGATCAGTCTCACCTTTTGATATTCAAGTGTACTATAAGGTAAATGCCCCTGATAATAATTAAGTAAAAATTTCACTGGAGTTTGGGTACTTCTCGCAAACTCAATTCCTGCGCCAATTCTTATATTGGGGACATATTCATTATGCTCATAAATCTTCACATCCATCCCAGCCACCAGGGCAAGTCCGGGCTGTTTTAATAGTGGATGATGCCAATCTCCACCCGCTTGAAGCAGGAGGCGTTCTCGCACGGTATTGGGAGAAACATTATATCCAGCTACTCCATAGAGATTCCACCCATCCAATTGCTTAAACAGGGTGAGATCAAGCTGCTCATAATTTTGAGTTCGGAGTGTGGGAGTCACAACGAAGTTGCGAATGATATAGTCATCTCCCAGATGTGAGGATTGGTGAAAGAGGCTTACCCGGTACAATGTGTTGGAATTGTGTTCATAGTGAAAAACTGAGGATATCCGATAATCTGCATTCTGAAGTCCTCCCATAAATGCCTCACCCACATCCACGATTGAAAACTGTGAGTAGATGGTAAACTCCATTCCCAGTTCCCACTGTCTGGTCTCTGATTGTACTGACCGGATAAATTGCTGGTGCATGCTCAAAGAAATTGGGACGTACATAAGCTGCTGGGTCTCCCCTTCAACCTCATAGCTCAAAACACTTATGCTTTGTTGACCCGCTGCTGGATCCAGGTATCGAGATGGAAAGAATGACCCCTGGGGCAACCAGCTTATCTCAGAACCTGAGAGGGAACCTGCGGACAGGATGCTTAGCAGGACAACTAGAATACGAATATGCAAAAAAATGTTCAGAATATCTCCCCGAGTATGAATCCTATTTTTTTATAGGGTCTGGCTTCAGTAGAAAACTATTTTCAGCGCAGGATTGAACAACCCTTATTTGTATCCTTTTAATGAGTTGATCTAGAACATGTGTATATATGATTAATATTTTATTATTATGTGCGTTTAGAAATTAATGCTTTTCAATTCTTTTACAGACAAAGATAGGAAGTGACTTTCAAAATTGATTAAAGCAAAATTACATAATTATCTGATCATTCTCTTATCCCTGCTTACCATCGCGTTCCTGGTGCTCTATTCTGCCCAGAGTTTAAGCTATTTGAATACGCCTGTTGAAGAACGTTATCTGTTAAAAGAACTTGATAGTTTATTTGGCCCCTCAGGTCTTTATGGACATGGCGTTGGCTTTCTAGCAGCATTTTTTATGTTTTTACTCTGGTTGTATATAATTCGCAAGCGCTGGAATCGTCTACGGGGTATCGGACGTCTGAGCCAGTGGCTCAAATATCACATGTGGTTTGGGATTGTGGCTCCCCTTCTAGCTGGATATCACGCTGCCTTCAAATTCGAGGGTCTTATTGGCGTGATGTATTGGGCCATGATAGCCGTCATGCTCAGCGGCATTGTGGGAAGATATTTATATGGCCATATCCCTCGTCGCCGGGATGGACACGAAATGAGCATGAAACAAATTAACACTGAGAAAGCTTCGAAACTGCGTTCCCTCCAGATGGAATTTGGGATTTCGCCTGAAGATATTAATAAGCTACAAGGCTTAACCCCTCAACTAAGTGGTGCCGGAACACTGGTTTCACTTTATCACCTTGCGTTGTTTGATATAAAACGTCGCTATCAACTCAATCAGATTCTCAAAGACTTTGAGGTTCGATACGGCGTGAGTAAGCAGAACCTGGTCTTCTTTAAAGCAACGGTAGAAAAGCAGCTCATTATGAGCCAGCGCGTCATCGTACTTGATGCAGTGAGTAAAGTATTTCACTGGTGGCATGTCATTCATAAGCCTTTCGCCTATGCGATCTTTATCGTTTTAACCCTGCACATCATTCTCACCTTAAGTTTTGGATTCACATGGATATTCTAAACAACGAATACGTACTATCCTGGTTATTGGGTGCCCTGCTTATTTTTGCTTTCACCGTGCCCTATCTCATCAGGTGGAAGCGCAAACAGAACCAGACAGTAGAAAAGCTGAATGAAGCTACCCGTATTGGCGCAAATAAAGCTCTTATGCAGCACCCCATTATTGATTTATCCAGATGTATCGGTTGTGGTATTTGTACAAAAGTATGCCCAGAAGGTGAAGTACTGGGTCTGGTTGGTGGTAAAGCCGTTCTCATCAACGGGAGCAAATGCGTGGGACACGAAGTCTGCATGGAGAGTTGCCCCGTGGGTGGTATTGAGGTGGGTCTTGGTGACATATCCAGTAGAGAGGATATTCCTCAACTCAGCTCAGAGCTTGAAAGTAATTTTGAGAACATTTACCTCATCGGGGAGCTTGGTGGTCTGGCTCTTATAAGAAATGCTGTGAATCAGGGAGCCAGAGTGGCTAAATCCATACATTCAAAGCTGAATGGCTCAACCCCCTCTCAACCCATCGTTGTGGTTGGTGCAGGACCTGCGGGACTTTCATGCACCATTTCTCTCATGGAAATGGGATTGCCCGTTGTGCTCCTTGACCAAAGTGAACCAGGTGGAACCATCCTTCAATACCCCAGAAGGAAACTGGTCATGGTACAGCCCATAGAGATGCCAGGTTATGGTGAAATGGCCAATTCTGAATACTCAAAGGAAGAATTGCTCGAGATATGGGATAATATATTTGAAAGTCATTCTCCTGATTTTCGGAGCGGTCACCAATTGCAGACTATCGAAAAAAATGACGATGGATATAGAATTACCACCAGTGCTGGTGAATTTTTAACCGGATATGTTATTCTCGCTCTAGGTCGGCGAGGTACACCCAGGAAGCTTGAAGTCCCTGGAGAAGATTTAAGTAAGGTTGCCTATAAATTGATGGATGCAGAGACTTATCAGAATAAACATATCCTGGTGGTCGGCGGTGGTGATTCTGCAGTTGAAGCTGCCGTGGGACTGGGTCAGCAAATAGGCAATACAGTAACCCTATCGTATCGCAAGAATGGTTTTGCAAGAATAAAGACCAGGAACGACGAACAGGTCGCCAAAGCAGTCAAAAACGGATGGATTAATATCATGTATGAGTCCACTGTGGATTCAATCCATGACCAGCATGTGATCATCAATCATCTTGACCAAAAAAAGCAGGTTGAAAATGATTATGTATTCATTTTTGCTGGAGGAATCCCACCTTTCAAACTGATGAATTCAATCGGCATTCAATTTGGGACCTCTACATTATCGTGAAATTGAAACATTTTGCTCTCGGATTATTTTTTCTCCTCAATTATCCTCTGACCCTGGAGGCTCAGTTGAGCCCTGGACCCCTGGCAGAGCCTCATGCCCATCTTTCCGGCTTCACCAACTGTCTCACCTGCCATACCTGGGGCAGCAAAGATTTAAGTCCAAAGTGCCTGGAATGTCATACACCAATCCAAACCAGGATTGAGGATGAGCTTGGCTTCCATGGTAATCTCGAGGAAAACGATTGTCTTGCTTGTCATACTGATCATATGGATAGAAATTTTGAGATGATCCATTGGGAGCCCTCTCAAAAGGATTTCGATCATCTGCAAACGGGCTATGAGCTAGAGGGGCAACACCTCAAACTGAATTGCAATGAATGCCACAAAAGCGAATTCATCATTTCAGAGGATGTTCTGGAATATGCCACATCCCTAAAAACAAGTGATGTGCTCTCATCCACATTCCTGGGTTTGGGATCTGATTGCGCCAATTGTCATGCAGATGTCCACGCCAACGAATTCGTAGACCAGACCTGCGACGATTGCCACAGTGAAAATAACTGGGATGATGCGAGAGATAACTACGATCATGATTTTGATACCAATTTCCCTCTTCGTGGAGCTCATAAACAGCTCGAATGCGAAAAATGCCACACAGCATCACAGGAAGTCGTGGGTGAATTCCAGGCTCAGCAATTTACCGGTCTGAAGTTTAATCTCTGTACCAATTGCCACCAAGATCAGCACAAAGGATCATTTGGCTCAAATTGCCTCAAATGTCATACTGAGAGCACTTTTAAACAGGAAGATGTGGCTGGAGCATTTAATCACCAGGTGACACGCTACCCTCTGGTTGGCAAACACGCCATCGTCGAGTGCGAATTGTGTCACACCAGTAAGGATCGGTTTAAACTGGCTTCAAGCTTTGATCAATGTTCTGACTGTCACATAGATAACCATGAAGGCATCTTTCAGAAACCAGATCGTGATAATTCTTGTGATCAATGCCATAGCGTCCGTGGCTTTTTCCCTCCATTGTTCGGGGTGATAGAACATCGGAATACTCGATTTGCCATCGACGGAGCCCATCTTGCTCAACCTTGTATCTTTTGCCACCAGCAAGATTTTGAACCTGTATATAGATGGGAGCCTCTAGCCTGTCAGTCTTGTCATACCACAGTTCATGGAGAACAGTTCACAGGATATCAACAGAATGGAAATTGGTGCGAGAGCTGTCATAGGACATCTGATTGGGCTGATTTGTCCTTCGACCATAACTCTACCCTTTTCCCCCTAACCGGGAAGCACGAAAAACTGGATTGTTCTGCTTGTCATGTTAGCAATGTAGAAATAACCCAGTATGAGGATACTGACTCTAGCTGCAACGACTGCCACAGTGATATCCATTCGAAGCAGTTTGAGGAACAGATTTGCGAGGATTGTCATTCTACTCAGCACTGGAAAATTCCAGAATTTGATCATTTCAGTTTAACGGAGTTCCCCTTGGATGGTCAACACCAGGATCTGGCATGTGGTCAATGTCATAAGTTTGAGCTGCTGCTAAATACTATTCGCTTTAAACCCATACCTCATAAGTGTCAGGACTGTCACAGCTTTGGGGATTTCAAGCGATGAGATTACTTCTTATCCTTGCCCTCTTCCTCTTGAGCAATGTTACCCATGCACAGGATGTTTCAGAGATCGAAACAGATTTAACGTGCGAAGTTTGCCATGCTGGTGGTGATTGGAGCTCTGATATAGGTCAGAATTTTGATCATATCATGACGGGGTACGAATTAAAGGGAACCCACGCTGAAATAGATTGTGGAAGATGCCATACAGGCTCTACACCGGCTGAGAAGCACAATTTTGGTCAGGTCTCCTCTGATTGCCTGACCTGCCACGAAGATATTCACAATGATCAATGGGGTCAGGATTGTGAACGCTGCCATAGTCCTGATACATGGACTCTTTCGACTCAGCAACAAAACCATGATCTGACTAATTTTCCACTTCGGGGACCGCATCGAAGTTTGAGCTGTGAAAGTTGTCACCTAAGTAATCCTGGTTCAGGAGCCACCTTGCCACTGGATTGTGCTGGTTGTCATTCTGCAGATTATAACGAAAGTGATAGTCCATCACATCAAATTCTGAATCTAGGGAACAATTGTGAGTCCTGTCATGCTCCGCAGAGCAATCGTTGGACCAGCTCCATATTCAATCACAATGATACTGGTTATTCTTTATTGGGGATGCATAACACCGTCAGCTGTGCCACCTGCCATACCCAGAGTGCAGACAATACACCCCAGGAATGCATGAATTGTCATATGCCCGATTTTGATGCTACCACTCAACCTCCCCATCAGACAGAAGGGTTTCCACTGGATTGCCAATCATGTCATGACAGTTTTACCTGGAACTCCAGCTTCCTCCATGAGCAAACCGGTTTTCTGCTAGAGGGAGCGCACGAGACAACACTATGTTCGGATTGTCATACCGACCAAAATTTTGACAATACACCAGAGTTGTGTCAGGGCTGTCATCAGACCGATTGGGCGGCTACTGTAGTGCCGCCGCATGAGGATGCAGAATTTGGCGAGACTTGCGAAGATTGCCACACCGTTACGGCCTGGCTACCAAGTTTATGGGATCATGACAGGGACTCTGAGTATCCTCTAACAGGTGCTCATATTGGACCAAGTTGTGAGGCCTGTCATACGGTTGCTCCATACTCAGCGCAGCCCTCTGAATGTGTAGATTGTCACCAATCCGACTACGATGAATCCCTTGAGCCTAATCACCTAACTAGCGGTATGCCAACGACTTGTGATGTATGCCATACAACTGAGAATTGGAGTTCAGAGGAAATTGATCATACCCAGACTGCCTTTCCTTTACAAGGAGCTCATACGGAAATTGAATGTATGACATGCCATGCAGATGGATATGATTTACCTACCGATTGCCAGGGTTGCCACCTTCCTGATTATACCTCAACAAGCGCTGGTCCCAGTCCTGATCATACCGAATATGGTTTCAGTCAGGATTGTTTAGTATGCCATGGCCAGGTAAGCTGGAAGCCCTCATCATTCGATCATGATGCCGATCTGACAGGTTTTGCCATACAGGGTGCTCATCTTGCTCTCCTTCCAGAAAATTGTTTTTCCTGTCATGAGACAGCACAATGGACAGGACTCTCTGCGGATTGCTTCGCCTGTCATCAGAGTAATTTCGAGAACACCAGCGAACCGGATCATGATGCGAATGGGTATCCGCAGAATCTTTGTGAGACCTGCCATTCACAGGAAGTCTGGGAACCTTCGATTTTCAGTCATGAATCCAGTTCAATCAGTTGTGTTACATGCCATATGGTTCAATATACTTCAACCATTGATCCACCCCACGCTGAACTATCCTTCCCTACTGACTGTGCCGATTGCCATACCAGCACTGCGTGGACCCCCGGTACTTTTTCCCATGATGTTGAAACGGTGGGCTTTCTCACTGATGGTGCTCATTTGAACATTAACTGCAGTAGCTGTCATGAGACCTGGGAGCCCCCCACTGAGATCAGAACCTGTGCATCTGCATCCTGCCATGAAGATAACTATTCAACATCAAGCAATCCGCCCCACGAAACCATGGGCTTCTCTCAGAATTGCTCGGATTGTCATACCACCACAGCCTGGCTCCCATCACAATTCAACCATGACACTCAGACAACAGGCTATGCCCTTGATGGAGCCCATGATAGCGCGGAGTGTCAGAGTTGCCACGCCCCCTGGGAAATAATTCCTGAACCTAGAACCTGTGCAGATGGAAGTTGTCATCAGGATAATTATTCAGAGTCAAGCAATCCACCGCATGCAACCATGAGTTTTTCTCAGAATTGCGAGGATTGTCATTCCACAACAGCCTGGTCACCCTCGCAGTTCCTGCACAATGAACTCAATACTGGATATCCTCTGGAAGGCGCTCACACAAATGTTGTGTGTCAGAGCTGTCATTCACCATGGCAAATCCTTCCCGAGCCAAGAACCTGCGCAGATGGAAGTTGTCACTTACCAGATTATAATTCTGCTACAGATCCAAATCATGCTTCCGCTTCTTTTCCTCTGGAATGCGAAACCTGCCATTCCATGACGGCCTGGGAGCCCTCAACCTTTGATCATGATGGGCAATTTTTCCCCATTTACAGTGGTCAACATCGCGATGAGTGGAACGATTGTTCCCAATGTCATGTAGATGCCAATGATTTTGCTGTTTTCACATGTTTCGGTGGGGATTGTCACAATGTAACCGAAATGAATAGTGAGCACTGTGAAGGTGCTGATTGTGAGAGCTGCAATGGCCATACTTATCCAGCAACGGGTGTTACTCCCGATGACTGCCTTACCTGTCATCCCAATGGGGATGAGGATGATTGCGGGGGTGATCTCCTGAATTTCTTCAAGATGAGAACGCTACCACAACCAACTGAGAAGAAATCTGATGAAACTCAGTAGTTTCAAATTTCTTCTGGCTTTACTCCCCTTGTTTGTGCACCCACAGATGGTGGAGGATCGCTCCTGTCTGGATTGTCACCTCTCAGGATCCTGGTTCCCCCTATCTGAGACACCCAGTTTCGATCACAATCAAGCCACAGATTTCAGGCTGCTTTTCAAACACGCCGATCTGGCTTGCACTCAATGTCATTCGGGAAAAACAATAGATGAATTCCATAGCTTCTCCACCAAGGGCTTGGATTGTGCCAATTGCCATCAGGATATCCACCAGAACTATTGGGGCAATGATTGTGAGACTTGCCATAGCCCTCAGAACTGGGATCCAGCCATGGCCTATCGTCGACACAATGAGACCCTGTTTCCACTTGTGGCAGCACACCAGTCCCAGAGTTGTTATTTGTGTCATACGACCCCAGGAATGGTGCCCTCTTTAGATTGTCAGGAGTGTCATGAGTCAGATTTCAGTCTTGAATTACCCGCTCACGTTGATCTTTCTCCCCTGACAGATTGTTCAACCTGCCATGCACCTACACGCTGGGATCAATTGCTGGCCATCAACCATGATGTCTTCTTCCCTATTCACAGTGGAAAACATCGAGGAGAGTGGGATGCCTGTTCGGATTGTCATGAGCAGTCAGGTGAATATCAAGTGTTTACTTGTTTTGGATCTGGTTGTCACGATGAGGGGGATATGAATGATGAACACTGTGAGGGTAATGATTGTGAGCAACGTAATGGTTTAACCTACCCACGTAGCGGAGTGGAATCAAACGACTGTTACTTCTGTCATCCCAGGGGTAATGAATAAAATGCGGGGAGTGATGCGACAACTCGAAAAAAATATTTTACATCGCTTAATTTTGATGTTAGTACTCATTGGTTCTGGTATTGGTCAAGAACTGATTACGGGTTCTATTACCTATATCAGCCGTGACCAGGCCTACATAGATCTGGGGAAGAAAGCTGGTATACAAATTGGCGATAGTGTTCAAGTTTACCGCAATGATGTTTTGCTGGGTGTTGCCAGCGTCTCTCAAACCAGTGGTGCATCTTCTGCAATGGAGGGTTTGGATCCTTCTGTCATAGCCTGGGATATAGGGGACGATGTTCAAGTGGAAGTCAACCTGCCCAAACCCATTCAACCAACATCTACAGCTGCAATTGAGAGCCCTTCTGAATCGAAGCCAGTTGTTCAGGTATTCCTGGACAGTAGTTCATATGCTCCGCGAACCCCGAGCAATATGAGTCTGGATTCAGATCGGTTTGCCCCCACCTTTACTGGCTATGTCTCAACACGGGTTTCAGATCGAGGAGGTGATACCAGTGGGGTCAGGGAAACCAGAGGCTCTATATATGGCCAATTTAAGGTTCTTGATCTTGGAATTCGGCACCTGGATGTGAGTACCTATTTACGCAGCAATCGTTCCTCCAGAGATTCCAGTTCCCACACCAGTATTTACTCAATCATGCTGAGTTATGACAATCCTGGAAGTCGTTTTAGCTATTTGCTGGGTAGAATGTATCATCCTCAATTTTCCATGTTAGGCACTATCGATGGTCTGGGTATGACCTGGAAATCAGATCGAAGAGTTATCGCTGTTGCCGCCGGTCTCATGTCTAACGTCAACGACATCCAGGGTCAGGTGCAACGCAATAAATTTGGTCTGCTTGATGAGGAAAGATTTAAATGGGGTAAGGTGCAGATTGGCGTTATCGGAGAAACCGAATCAGGCGCATTTTCCAGAAATTATCTCCTGTTGGGATCCACGTCGAAATTAAGTTCAAGTCTTAGAATACGAGGGTATAGTGAATTCGATCTCGATTTGCAAGATCAGTCTCAATTTCAGAGCACGGTCTCCCTTACCCGTTTTCGTGCTTCGATAAATTGGAGACCCTGGCGCTCTCTTATCAGTACTTCACGCTACAGTTATAGAGAGAACGTGATTGATTTACTCGATACAGCTGAAACGGAATTTGAGAAAGCTGCACGACATACTTTCAACACCAATTTGAGCCTTATGTTAGGCACTGGGATGAGCATTACCGGGCAAGCCAGTTTTAGAGGGGATGGAACCAACCGGCAAATCAAAATATTTGGCGCCTCCCTCAATCACCGAAACTTCACATCACAGTCCTATCAGCTGAATGCCGGTGGTATGGCTATGTTCTCCTATCTTAGTGAGGGTGGTCGCGTGTATGCCTCTGTAGGTCGAGATATCCTCCCCTGGTTGGATGTAGATTTATATGATGAGGTTTTTCTTTATCGTATTCTGGGTGAATCCAGTTTTAGAACCCGACACTTACCTGAGATCTCTTTTTCTGCCAAAGTTCCTGGATTGCAGCGACTCAGATTACGCACAAGGTTTGAGCAGGAGAATGGGGAATTGCTCTATCGTTTTAGTCTCAGTGCCTCCAGGCAGTTTTAGTGATCTACCTGCCAAGCAGGAAACTGTAAAGGTAGATTCTAGTGATCTGGCCAGGCAGGTGGTGCACCAATACCAACGGGTTCATTTGTTTCATCGCCAGAAATTAGAATTATCCAGGTAATAATGACTGCCGTAGCGCTGCCTACATAGTACCAGCTATTGACATCTTTCAGCCTGGACAACCATGATCTATTGATTCTCTTAATGGGGTAAGGTGTGATTGATTCCATGTCCAATATTGACCGGATTGCAGCAGTTAATTCATTCTGTGCTGTTACCCTATCTTCAGATATTGAAAATGTTCCTGAGTCGACCGAATACGGAGCTGATAATTCATAATCCTGGAGAGTCAGAACATATCCAGTGTTGGCTGCTTTCATTTCCCAGACCAGGAGGTGATTGGCAGATGACAAGCTGGCATATTGAGCGAGACAACTATCACTCGTACACAGTAATTCTTGCTCCCAAACGGGTATAACAGGATCATTGAAATCTTCAAAGAGTAAATCAGTGTTGCCATGCAATTGCGCCAAAAAGATGGAATCAAGACCCAGGTCAAGAATCATTGGATCGTTTTCTTTGAATTTGCTATGTAAAAGATAGGTATCTTTTTTATTCTCTTCTACTGGTACGGGGTCAAAAACAATTAAGGGAATTTCACCCTGGGTAGATGTTGTGTCAGCCATAGTGTCTACATCACCAACGACCGAGTTCATAGAATCGGTGGGAATCCCGTCACTATCGTCCTGGCAGTAGCCAAAACCAACAAAAAGACATATGTAAAGAATTACTTTCATCGAACGAGTACCATCTTTTGAGTAGAACGATAAACACCTTTACCCGAGCCTGAATTGACACTTATGCGGTAAAAATAAATCCCAGAACTCACGGGAACCAAATGCTCATCAAGACCATTCCATGCTATGTTGTAATACCCAAGGTCGAAGACTTGATTGACCAAAGTTTTTACAAATCTGCCGCGTATATCGAAGATATCTAGTTGTACTTCACCGGCAGAGTGCAAGCTAAAGCTTATATTTGTCTGGCCATTGAATGGATTGGGATAGTTTCCGATAAGCTTATTGTGCTGGGGCAGTGAGCTTAATATTTCATCGATCTTCCTGTACACTTCCTGTGTTGGACCGCTGATCACATGGTACTTTCTTAAATATTCTGGTTGGAGTTCAATAGGATTCAGAACTATTCCACTCTCTACAGCAAACCATTCTCTTGTTTCCAGATCAAGGAGAACAATACTATGGTGAGGTGCCAAATCTCCAACTAAATGATACTTCAACTCTACAGCTCTAGTGGACTGACTTACAGCGAGTTCCACATTCCACACCTCAACATCATCATTCAGAATCCTAATATCGGATGAGTAATGCGAAACTGAGCTAACCATGTTTGGATTATGCACACTTAGCTGGAGATACTCACCCCAGGTCGGGGGTTCAATTCTATCAAATCTATCTCTTGTGTTACTTGCCTCAGAGGAACGGCCGATGCTATTATCATTATCAGACAAAATCCCATTACTCCCACCAAGGATTAATTCCCAACCATCATTCCAATTTATTTTTGGCAGAGATTCCGAGCGGGTCCCAGGTTTTAAAGTGATGGCAGTCAAAGAGTCTGTCCAATTGTATAGAGCATAGGCAGTCCAGGGACGTAGAGAATCAACCAGGGATGTCCACCCCTCACCGTTTGTATCGCTATAGACAAAGGGGCCACTGAACCTTACAGAATCAAAACTGGTATATATGGGAAAGTTGTATGGGGAGCTAAACAGATTCCAACCCGCATTGAGTTGTACAGAGAATCCTGTGAGGTCTACTGAATATCCTTCACCCAGTACCAGGCTAGAGGTTTCTTCTAATCTTTGTTGGAACCAGTATCCCATTCCTGGAACAATTGTATCTGGAATTTGCCATCCTATTCCATCCCAGTCATACAACCGCCAGGTGTGATCTCCTTCAGACTCACCCAATGAATTTTGAAACAGATTCTCCACAGAGGAGTCATTTTGATAGGTGGGAATGGAGACCAAACGCCAGGTCTGGTTAGGTATTCCTGCTGGGTATCCACTACCCCGAGATGAGTTCATACTGATGAGATTAGCCATAAATGAAACAGGGATATTCCAAGCCGAGGTGGTGACAGTGGTCCCCATATCGTCGGATGCAATGGCATAGTAACTCACACCGGTTTGTGTGACTGCATTTGAGGGTATAAAAGCGCTCCATGTCTGTGCCCGAGTTACATTTTCCATTTCAACCGAGTCTGTAAGTGTGCTCCCTCCTACTTCGTAGTACAGCCAGGCTTCTATAGGGAGAAAATATTCGGGGAAGCTGATTTCAAGCTGGATGGATTCTCCTGAGGACTGGGGATTTTGTGTGAAATCGGATGATTCAACATCTGATAGTGGATGAACATACACATACAGAGAGTCCCAATTGGATACAAGACTTCCATCCGAAACTCTAAGAAGAAAAACCAGTGATGTATCAATGATAACGTGTGGGAGAAGCGAAATTAATACAGGTTCAATTGTACTATTTGCTACAACACCGTTTGGGATGTTCCATTCGTAAGTCAAAGAATCCCCATCAATATCATACGACAATTGAGCGCCATCGAGCTGAATGCCGGAGCCTGACAAATAGTCCTGATCCTGACCAGCATTTGCAATTGGAATATCATTTACATTCGCAACAACCAAGTCTACAACGATGGTATCAGAAGCTCCCCATGGATCAATTACAGTGCAGCTAAATTGAACTGACCCAACCTGATCATTGCTCGGGACTCCTCTTACCGATGCCACATCATCAAAAGTCAGCCAGTCAGGTAAATTATAAACTGAATAGGTGAGACTATCACCATCCGGGTCCTCTGCCTGGCATACATATTCAAATGCTTGATTCTGAGAAATAGAATCTCTAACGCTACTTATAAAAACAGGTGTATCATTTACGTTACCGACCTCAATGGTGAAAGCTTGTGAAATATTTATGCTGGGTTGAACCGTATCATGAACAGTTACCACAATGTCATGAGAACCGACATGTTGGTCTGCTGGTGTTCCCGTAAGTAGATTAATACCATCAAACTGAAGCCAGGCTGGCAGAGCTAGAGCATTGTATATCAAACTGTCACCATCTATATCACTGGCGATCAGCTGGTATTCATAATCAATCCCTTGCTCAACCTGCAGCTGGGGATTGCTGTTAAACTCCGGTAAATCATTGATTGAAATAACATCGAAATAAACCACGCCTGTATCAGAATACAATTCACCATCAAAAGCCAAATATTTTAGAGAATCTGAACCATTGAAATTAGGATCAGGTGAGTAAACCCCCTCTTCCAAGATGCCGTTAACTGGAATTTGGGAAAAACTAAGGGTCAATTCATCAAATTCGATATCAGAAGCGAAGAGATCAAGTCCCATAGATGAGTCCTCTTCCAGGACTAGATTTTGGGAAGCGACCTGCGGTCTGTCATTTACAGGTAGTACCGTGAAGTCTATCAACTGTGAAGTATTTAAGGCAGGGTTTTCAATCAGCGATAAATCAATAGTTAAAGTCTCAGCTCCAAACCAATTCTCATGTGGTACCTCTATGCTTAATTGATGGTCATCCAAAATTGAAACCAGAAGACTTTCAGCTCCTGACACATTCCAGTTAACATCCTGAGGCTCAGGGTATATCAGATATTCATCTAATGCGATGATTGGAAATAATTCTCCTTCAGATATCTCATAATCAGGGATACTTAAAACACTCGGGGCAAGTTCATCCAGGACAGTAAAATGAACCAGAGTCGAATCCGAATACTGGTAAATAGTATTGATGTCTTGAACATTGATCTGTATGCCTTCTGTACCAGACCAATTGGGATTTACGTGGGTGATCTGAATCGTATTATCACTGATTAGCTCTAGTTCAATATTCTGGGCTGTTAATTCAACGGGCTGGTCTGGCGTGCCCACAATTGCGTTGCTTTCAAAAGTGAAACGCTCATGAACCTCCAGTGTATCGAGACGCTGGGAATCATAGATTCGCAGTTCTAAATCTTCATCCAGACCCTGGCCATGTATGGTTAAAAAATAAAGTGCCTGCTCCCCCACTATGACGGGTTGTGCTATACCTCGACATTCATCACCAGAAAACACACCGAGTATATTTTGAAACACTTCAGAAGTTTGACCACGGAGATTTACGCGACTGGTCAGTGACATATTATGTTCATAGTCGACCGGATTGAATGACCAGTCTGGAGTATTTACGGGATCCATTGAAAGTGCATAATCGTATGTCCAGACTACTGAATCACCATCAATTTCATTTAAATAGTCTGATAAATCCAGAATCTGAAACTCACCCCCTACACCAATGGTATCATCGGGGAGGCTCGAAATCTCCGGGGGATGATCCAAGGGAAATACATTGAAGATCACTTCGTCTGAAGCATACAGGGAATTTGCAGTCATGTCTGTCACAGTAAATATCAGTGTTTCGCTTCCAATCCACTCAGTATCGATAACCTGCAGATCAACCATATTTTCCGGATTGATGGTGACATTCAGATTGAGCTCTCCCTCAACTGACCAGGACACCTCATCATCATCCAATTCAGTTAAATAGTCATCTAGATCAAATGCCGAAAACAGGCTACCCTGTTCAATAGTCTGATCAGGGATATCAGAAACGAGGGGGGTATGATCTTCAAGGATGGTAAAGCTGACCAAAGTCGAGTCTGAGTATTGATTCTCAGTTCCCTGATCTGTGGAAGAGAACCATACTCTTTCGGTCCCAGACCAGAGAGGGTCAACACTTTCAATTGAGACATGGTCAGTTGGATCAATTGAAATGAGCAAAAATCCAGCCTGCATTTCCATTGGAATCTCTGGGGAGCCCACGGAAGCGGCTGGATCAAAGTCAAATGTTTCTCTGATGGGTAACTCTAATTCAATATCATTATCATAGAGTTTAAAGCTCAGCTGCTCTCCAGTCTCATTGGCATAGATCGTGAGAAAATACAACCATGTATCCAGAGCCTGGATCGGGCTGGTGATACCCCGGCACTCCTCCCCTGAAAACACAGCCAGTGAAAGGTTGGCATGGCTGCTGGCCTGACCTCGATTCACAATCGATGCTGTTAGCGTCATATCCGACTCATAATCTGCCGGATTAACAGTCCAGGAGGGTGCAGAATGCGTTTCGACAGGGGTATCAAAGGTGTATGTCCATTCGGTGGAATGACCGTCAATTTCGATGATATAGTCATTCAATGCAATATTTTGAAAGCTACCACCATTCCCAATGATTTGATCAGGGATGGTATTCAGACTTGGAGGATGGTCTAGGGGCGTGATACTGAAAATGGCAGTATCGGAACCATTAAATAGATTAGCATTATCATCAGTGGCTGTAAAGATTAGAGATTCCGAGCCTGTCCAGGAGGCATTTATAGCCGTAATACTGGTCAAGTTACCAGCATCGAGACTTACGTTTAATTCGGTATTCCCTGTAACAGACCAGATAACATCATCTCCATCAAGTTCCGTGAGATAGTCATCCAGGTCAAAATTGACAAAGTTTTCTCCGAGCTCGATAGTTTGATTTTCGATGTCGTGAACCAGAGGTGTGTGATCCTGAAGTATACTAAAGGTCACGCTGATTGAATCCCTGTATGAATTAAGGGTCGCATGGTCTTGGGCTATGATTTCAAGGGATTCGGAACCGTACCATTCTGAATCAACTGCCATGAGATTCAGATAGCGATTTGCTCCAATGGTCGTCAAAAGAAAACCAGCCTGAAGTTGAACAGGTGACTCAGGGCTTCCTATAGCTACTCCCGACTCAAAGACTTGATCCTCCAATATGGGTAGTTCAATTTGATTTGGACTGTCATAAAGCCTGAAATGAAGTGTTTCACCTGAAGTATTTGAATAGACCGTCAGAAAGAATATCCATTCATCTATGGCCAGAACCGGACTGGCTATTCCGCGACATTCATCACCTACAAAGGCCGCCAAGGTGTAATCTGCAGACTGAACTGGAGCCCCTCGAGATGACATCTGAACAGTGAGACTCATACTTGAATTAAAATCAGCTGGATCCACATTCCAGGCAGGTACTGGGTCTGTTTCTGTCGGAGCCAGAAATTGGAGCGACCATTGAACTGAATCACCATCCACTTCAAGGAGATAATCCTCGAGATCAATAGACGTGAACGAACCACCAGCACCGATAGTCTCACCGGGAATGACGGTCAATTCAGGAGGATGATCCAGGGCTAAAACACTAAAATGCACAGTATCGGTTGTTACCAGAGCTGAATCTGTTTGATCTGTCGCCATAAAGAAGATCGTATCACTACCTACCCACTGTGCATCCATCAAACTCACGGAAACCAGATTGTCAGCAGCTATGTCAATAATCAAGTGCTGAGACCCTGTGAAGCTCATGCTAACCTCATCACCGTCTAATTCGATGAGATAGTCATCCAGGTCAAATTGAGTAAAAACACCACCAATCTCGATGACCTGATCTGGGATACTGGATAATGTTGGGATATGATCATAGAAAACAATGGCATTCAGCTCAAAGGGATAGGTGGGATTCCCATATTCAGCACCGGGAATAAACTCAATGCTTTCATTTATCGTAATGGTCGTATCCAGACCTGCAATATAGGTTTTGAGTGTGAGTGATTCTGAATTGAGGTTTGAATACATGGTCAAAAAGAAGAGCTGAGTCTCCCCCACCTGAACGGGATGAACCACGCCCCGGCATTCTTCACCAGAAAATGCCCCGAGTAGGTCGTTTGAATCAGCACTTATAGCATGATCAATATTTAATAATGCGGTGAGGTTGGCTGAGTTTTGATAATCAGCAGGATTGACGCTCCAGGCAGGTTGATCGCGAGAATACGCACGGCTTGTGAGTAGAAATAAGAGAAGAACCAGTAATATTCTCTTGTTGATGATCAGTGGCTCCTTGTCAGTTTCCAATTGATGTAAACAATCTTGCGAAGGGTATTGAACCTTCGAAAGGTAGTGTGGATATGGACATTGAACTCGTCGAAAAAGAAGTTAGTGCCACACTTGGTCATTTCGACATGCTCAATGTCCTGAGATTGGGTTATTTCAGCATCAACATTTTGCGGACTTCGCGGAAGTTGCCGGATTGCATGACTACCAGATAAATACCTGAAGTCATTGGACGACCACCGTCATCCAGACTGTTCCATTCCACAAATTCGTAACCAGCCTGCATATCTTTATCAATCAGAGTACGGATTGCTTGTCCACGCAGGTTGTATATGCGGATACTGACATGTCCTTCTTCTGGTAATCCAAAGCCCAGGGTAGTGACTGGATTGAATGGATTAGGATAGTTTTGAGCCAGGCTATATGAGTCTGGAATATATCCAGGATCACCAATACCTAATGTCTGCAAGGTCATAACGAGCGGTTCATTGACAGATCCCAGTACCAGGTTTGCCTGGAAGGTAATCGACGTTTCCATTGTCCATATATAGTCCTCACTGGCATCATAGTAGCTGAATGTTACATCCTCATCTTCACTATTCCCATAGACCATGAGAAAGACCATATATTGATCCAAAGCTTCTATGAAAACTGGCTGACTGACACCACGACATTCTTCTCCCACAAAGGCAGCAACTATATCCAATGTATCAACTGTTGCAATAAGTGTTGGATCGATGAGAGCAGTTATGGTCAGGTTATGCTCATAATCATGTGCATCCACAGTCCAATCAGGTACATCTTCAACCTGGATGAAAATTTCATTCCCCTGAGTTTGATCATTTTCAGTCGTTTTTGCCAGAAGTGCAGGTGGATCATTGTCCTGTAGTTCAGGATAGACAAGCTCGCCACCATTATAGGAGTATAGCAAATATCCTAATCTTGGATTCATAAATTGCATTGAGCCTATCCAGCCAAGACCTTCAACATACATAGCGAAGGTAAATTGACTCTTGATCACATCTCCAGAGATTGCTTCCAGAGACTGCAAGGCAATATCGACCACCATACTGGTTTGAGGCATGTAACTGATCCAGTTCCACCCGCTTGCTACAGGAATAGTATCCAACTCAACATTAACAGCATATCCCACCATTTCAAGTGTATCCGATTCTTCAAGTCGAATCTGGTACATAGAACGGTTGGTTAAACTGTCAAGGGTTCCAACCCAACCATGGGTCTCCACATACTGATTGAAGCTGGTCTGACTCTTGATAAGATCACCGCTGCTTGGGTTCAAGTTTTCCAGCACCGAATTTACTGACATATCATCATTCTCTAGATTGAGCGAGAACCATGTCCAACCCACTGGGTAGTCTAATTGCTGTATAATCTGGTTGGTGGCAGTAATACTTGCCGGTGATGTAGGTGAGCCAAGAATACTATTTGCTTCAAAGGTGAATGATTCAACCACCATGCCCAATTCTGTACATTCTGTAGCATCCCAGATACGCATAGAGAGCTCTTCTCCCTGGATCTCATTGCTGTAGATCGTGAGAAATACTTCATATGGATGTGGTCCACCAAGATCGTCAAGTGTAGGAACATATTCTACATCGGCGACTCCACGAAGTTCGCCTCCAGCGAATACACCGACTCGATCGTATACATCATCTGAGAGTTCACCGTCCACGGACAGGGTAGCAATGATGTTCATTGAATATTGGAAACTTTCAGCAGTAAGCTCCCAATAGGGTTCATAACATAGGACACGAATATCAATCAGCATGGGTTCATCTCCCATGGTGCCGCTGGCATAAATATTTTCAACATATTCACCTGCACCAGGTTGATCACTCAGCTCGAAGGTAATGGTTTGCATACTTCCAGGTGTCAAGTTCCCAGATAATGGTGAAACATCTATCCATGATGGAATATTTGTCAATTCAAAGGCTCTGTTACTTCCACCATTGTTCACCAATTGCCGTGTTGTCATAAAACTCTCATCATCATAAATCACGATATTTGATATATCGGAACCAACCCATTCAATTGGGTTCCTATTTACATAGAACTCCCATTCAATGGACTCAAGGCGAGGATTCCCATATACATCCTGAAGATTATGGACTTCCGCACGAAGCGTCTGGTTTTCAATAAAGTGATTTTGGATGTTTGGCTCAATACTTATCACATTTGCACCGCATGTATAAGAGAAATCCACGGGGTTTCCTGTTACTGTATTGAATAGCAGAATGTCTCCAGCACCTATATTGATGGCACCGCAATCAATATTTTCATTCAGAGTTATAATAATCTGATCATCAGGTCCAAGAATGCCATCCACTGGTGTTGGAGCACCAACTACAAGTGGTCCGGTGCGATCAATAACACCTGTGAGTATCTCTGACCTTCCCGGTACAAGACCTGCTTCACAAACCGCTGAAGCCCGAATCTCGTAAGTTCCGTCTAGGATAATCTCAGGACTGATATTCCAGGGAACCAGATAAAAGCTCTCTAGGAGACTGTCAATAGGAATGGAGACCGCCACAAACCAATCATTTTCGCGGATGGAATTATCTAAAACTACTAACTCACCTGATGCATTGATAGGCAGCTGGAAATTGTGCGTGGTTGTTTCCCCAAAGTCCTTGACTCCTTTAAGTAACAACTCAGTTGCGGGGGTTTTGTTTACTTGTGACCGCCCATGGATTATATCCCTCCCATCCGCTTGTAATGCGGGAATTGGGAGTGCATCCCCAAGAAATGGTCCCATTTTTTGAGCACCCTTTTGAGAAATCAACTCTTCAGTGATCAATTCAATGGCTCGCTGATTTGTGGTGGCAGCATCCAGAACCTGTCTGTACTGCAATTCGATATGTGTCAGATTTGCATCTGCGTTGTCATATCCATCCAGGGTCACCCAGAGACTATCTTCCTCACCGCCAATCACCAGCCAATTGTCTTCTGGTACTGCAATATTGACTTCACTACATGGAACGGAGTATTCCACTGAGAAAGTCAAGGAATCAGATAATGGGATAGGTGCGGTTGCGTCCCCGCGATCCTGCCATAAGTCGAATTCACATTCAGATACGATTCGTACAATCATATCTTCATATACATACTCTTCTGGACCACGATCAATGGTCATGGTCACCGGAGTTGATTGACCAGCTAACAGAAAGATGGGGAAGTCTTCCTCAAAATCAGTACCGTTGATAGCAAAGTGAGCTCCGTTGGGATTGGTGTCCTGCAATATCTGTATCAGAAAATACCCATCTTCTTCTGATTGACTGGTATTACCAAGTAAGAGAGAAAATACGGCAGGTTCATCCGGTGGTATGTCGATAGCTATGGTTTGATCAGCCATGAGTTGAGTACCTTCACGTGGAGCTGTATTCGACTCCCAGGGACAACTACTGGCACCACTTACTGTATTGAATACGGGGGTACCATAGGCACCATCCCAAAGGACATCCACACTAAAGAAATCACCGGGATCACCATCAGACAAGACATAACCCACTGTATTTGTATTAGTAGTTTCAGTGGTTGTACTGGTCCCCATAGTTAAGCGTGAACCAATTTTAACACCGCCGGATGCCCCTACACCAAGCAAGGTAGCGCCAACCTCAACCTGAACTGAGGATTCAATCTCCATTTCAAATTCAAGTGAGAAGCTTGAGCTGGTTTCTTCAGTCTCTGAGTATTCAAAAGCTCCAGCTGCACCATCAAACGAGTAGTTTTGTCTAAATATTGCTGCTGCCTTAAGTTCATCATTTTGATCTATAATCTGTTGCCATAACTCAGCAGCAGTCGTATCACCAATTGTCCATAGAGAGGGAATTACAGAACCCACAATATGTGATTCGCTATAGATATATGTTGTCTCAAAGCCATTGGGTGCCATAATAATTTCCTGGGAAATTATGGGATTACACCCCTCGTCAATCTCCAGAATATCGGTGACTCCATAAGCAATATTCATAGCCCCACCGATAAACACATCTCCTCCATCACCCACAACCGCATTGTCATCAGATGTTTGAAAGATTTCTGTTGTTGATAGTGACCAGGTTTGTTCACTATAAGCACCTGCACTTACATTCAGTGACATGGCAGCAGTGATATCCATGGTTGTCTCTAAATCAATATCAGGAATACCCCATGCTCCAGCAGAAACAGTGACATCAGCTCCCAGATGAACAGCCGCATAGGATTCCACTCCAACACCGGTATTTATCCCCATACTGAAGCTCGTGGAAGTAGATGTTTCCTGATCTATGAAAGAATAACTCTCATCCCCAGGTGGGTCTCTTAGTATCATGATGGGTATTTCAGGTGAAGATGTGGTAAATACGCTTGCTCTTGGACGATTCCCCAAGATATAAGCCCATTCTGTCGTGCTCACACTCTCATTGGTGGCAGTATTGGTAGCAACGACCTGCAGATTCTTCTGATAGGGATAATCGCCACCACCTAGAATATTTGGATATCCACCTCCTGGTATGGTATAAGTAGTAAACCCATCGGTAAAATTCAATTCAGTCTCTCCAGCATCACCCATCTCATCAACAATGAGAATACTACCGGAATCAACAGCACAGATATTGGTATCGCCATTGTTAAAGTAAGATTCAAATATGTGTATCTCTATTGTGGCATCCACCAACTCTTCCATTACTCGCAAACCGCAGTCATTGGTGGGAAAGCCAGTCACTAAAACTTCAGGAGATGCTTTATAAACAAAGGATATGCTGTTATGGCCATTTTCCAACGATACCGTATCACCGGTGAAAAAAGCATCTATGGCTGGGTTGGGGTGATCCACAGAGACATTGTAAATTTGTGGTGGCAAATCTTCAACCAGGAACTCCCCGCTGATCAAATCGGGTATGGTCGTAATTTCTAGACATCCACTCACACTGGTGATTGTGACTTCAATCTGACCCTGGCTTGGAGTAATTGGGAACTCACAACTACCTCCCACCACTTTACCACTGAGATTAAAGGTTTTTTGATCATAGAAGGTAATTCCAGTGATAGGTTTGTTAATCGTAGGTAATTCGATGAATGGAGGTACAAAAGTATGGTCGTTCAGAACCGGGGTTAGGATTGCTCCTGTGCGACCCGGTTCGAATTCTGCTATATATTTACCAGAGGCATCGGTCACTATAGGTGGAAATTTGGATTCACCATCTACCAGAATTTCTACACCACCAGCAAAACAATCCGTATTTTCAAATCTCACAAAACCACTTATTGCGATCTGAGAGATGTCTGTAAAATCTACCCGGTCAACCGCAGTATTGCTGGGATTGAGAATGGCCTGGCGACTTTCGATATCAAAAATATGGGTAAAATATTCGTTCAGGGGTATATCCTCTATCCAGGACTCATCCTGGGGATTCATGAGAACTCCAGCATTACTGTTGCTGGTAAGATCTTCAATGACTTCACCTGAGCCTTCGTTCAGGTTCCAGTAGGATTGTAGACCGGATTCATCGCCAACCAGAGCCTGCATCATAGTACCGGAGACCTGGGTTTCAATGCGACCATAATCCCAAACCCGAAATTCATCCAGCATACCAAAATAATAGGATGAGCTCACATCAGGTGCTGATCGACCCACAACAAATTCTTGCAGTTCAGAAATAAAGTTGGCTTCAGGGGTCGTGGCGACAGGAACAGCATCAACATAAAGGGTCACAGCTACGCCATCATGTGTTGCGGCAACATGGTGCCAGATTTCATCATCATAGATGGTGCCACTATTAAGATCAATGGATGAGGATGAGTTATGCGTAAATCCAATGCTTCCATCAGCCAGCATTTGAATCTGGGTTCGAATAGTTCCGTCAGCAGGGTTCACTGTAGAAAGGAGGGTCTGATCCTGACCACCGGCTGTTTTAAACCAACCTTCAATGGTATATCCCGCTGAAAAGTCCAGACGTTTGAAATCGAATTGCAGATAATCATCAATTCCATCAAACTGAAGTGCTCTACCAATTGGGGTTTCCTTGACCGGGGTTACATCAAAAGTGGTACCAGCACCATAGTAGATACCTTTAATACTATAGTTGCCATCTTCATCAGTAAGTCCACTCACCCATACTGGGGCTTTCTGATCTGTGCGTGTGACACTACAGATCACACCGTCGTAATCATTATTGGTAAGGTCAAAGATTTTAGTCCCGAGAACTTCATCAAATTTCCAGTAGGCTACCAGGCCAGCTTCTTCGCCGTTCATAGTCCGCTGGTCATTAAATCGAATGTCTTCACGTTCACGCGCAACACTCCAGAAACGGATATCATCCAGACGTCCATGGAGATACCCTGAATCGTCCTGAGGTGTGAATTTACCCATACCAATATTGGCAGAACTGAGGATAGGGTTCATTTCGGAGGCAGTATCAATGAGATTTCCATCCACAAAGAGACTCATCTCAAGGCTGGAATGGGTTGCAGCAAAATGATGCCATTCAAGATCATTGTAAGTATCAATACTGTGGAGTTCTGCAGGAGATGCATCACCGGCAACGGCGCTATGGGTATAGCTGACCTGTCCGGAGGCATTCAATCCAACCCAGACGTACTGGTCCCCTGACTGTGTACCAATATCTGTGAGTGTGATAAAGGTTTGAACCGAGGCATCGGGGAAGGCCCTAAACCATCCCTCAACAGTATACTGGCTATCAATGGGCAGGGTTGTCAGCGTGTCAAATACAACAAAGTCAGAAGTACCATTAAATTGAAGCGCACGACCCAGATTAGGTGTTAAACGGACTTCCACATTGGGTACAGGCACAAGATTTGGGGTACGAACCTTCCCAAGGATGAGACCATTGGGATTCAGAAAACCAACATCACCCTCGGTATAGCTATCACCGTAATCATTATCAACAACGACTTCATATTCGTAAAATTCTCCTGGAAAAACATTGTAATCCTGATAAGAAGTCTGTTCCACAGGAACGGTGGTTAATAAGGTTCCATTGCGAAATAGTTTTGCCAGGGTTCCGGTGACCGGTGATCCCTGATCGTCTTCCATAATTTCCCAGGTTACTTCAATGCGATCATCATGATCTCCATCGGTAGCAGTGACTCTGGGAGCAAAGGGTTCTGTCTCATAGTAGGTCCAGAAGCCCCATCCCGGGCTGGTTTCGTTGATATATAGATCGGTAGATCCAACGGCTGTATTCAGCACGTTAAAGCTTGACTTGTTGGTGTTTGACTGACCCTCAGCAAAACCATTTGTGGTACTAAAGTCATAGACGGACCACTCCGGTTCGCATTCGTATTGAGCATTCACGCTGTTAAACAAAGGAATCAAAGTTGCAATAACGAAGAGCATCTTTAACGATTTCATAAGGCTACCTTTTGAGAGGTTAATTTGATATTACTTATATCATTAAAGATGAATTATCTTGGGACCAGTAAATAATTTGCCGTTCCACCATACCATGCGGCATTTGAATGATCACTCGAATTTCGATAGATGTATCTGGCAATTACAGTCCATTGATCTGAGGCCGTAGCACTGGCATAACATTCCATGATCATCATTGCATTGTCCCCCATACTTCCGGTTTCGTCCTGCCCCATTGATCGAGGAGATACAAAAATATTCCAATCATCTCGGGTGCCCCAGGGAACGGTAATGATTCCATTATTGCTGACGGAGCCTGATTCAGACAGCGCTTGTCCATGGCGAGTGATTCTACCAGCTACATCAAGTTTGGTTGTAGGGGTCGTCGTACCAACACCCACATTACCACCATTGCCAGCAATGGCAATGTCCAGGGCGGTAGCCGTGTCATAATCATAGGCATCCAATTTCATCTGTGTTGGTGTCGCAAATAGGTAGATGCTTCTTAACCCAATATTGGCTGCTAACCCTGCTGACGTAACACCACTAGCCATGATTTGAAAGTTTCCCGACCCGTTATGTCCAGCACCCGTACCCACATCCAGAAGGGCTCCGGGACTGGAATTACCCACACCTACATTTGTCATGAAATATGAGGGTGTACCAGAATACCCACTAAGCTGGGTTTGTGTTTCTCCATTGGCATTATTGACCTTGACTAATCCATCAGAACCGGCCTGTTGAACCTGGAAAATGTTATTATCAGTGGTATGGGAAGTTTGAATATTGAGCAGATCCCCATCTCCATCACTATCGATGGTCAGTTTTGCGCTGGGGTCTGTCTCATTGATACCGACATTTCCCAACGGATTGATAGTAAACCTTGGAGTGTGTCCCCCGCCAGCAATAGTTGCAGATCTAAGGACAAAGGCATAATCTGAGTTATAATCGATATAGTTAATTCCATCTGGGCGCATCAACTTCAATCGGTCTTCAAAATGTGATGTACCCGCAACGTGCAAGCGGCCCTGGGGTAAATTGGTTCCAATCCCCAAATTACCAGAGGCCGTCAATCTCATATGGTCCCCAACAGCATTACTCCAGAATTGTAAATCATCTGAATCATCTGGTGTGTAGATGACATTTCTACCTGTTCCGTCAGACTCAAATGATATTCCGGCCTGATCGTCAGTGGAGGTAACCACAATTCGTTGAGCACCCGCTCCAGCCACATCCAATTGATAAGTTGGTGAGGCGGTACCTATTCCAATGTGTCCCGCATTGGTAATCACCATATCAGTGCTTAAACCTGTTTTAAATTGAATTTCTCCAACACCATCCGCATCACTATCGGCAGTAATAAGTGTGTTCCCTGGTGCTGCAACGGCAGCAGCAGTTCCACCGAGATCAGCTGAAGCAAGGGATGATCCATCAGCAAAGATGAGAGCACCACCATTTGATATTTTGAGATTACCACCCACATCCAAAAGCTCACTGGGTGTCTCATTACCAACACCAATATTTCCTGAAGTAGCAAATGTCATCTTGTTTACTCCTTCACCGTCTGCTGGAGTAATTGATCTAAAATTAAGCGTCTGAGCATTATTGTAATCGATGTAATTGGGACCTGCTTCTCTCATCAAGCGTAGACGATCTTGAGTGTAAACAGAACCCTCTATATAGGCTGTACCTGTCACGTGTAATGGGCTAATCGGAGTTGTGGTTCCAATTCCAAGCTTGCCATCATTGGTTAAAGTCATGACATCATCAGTACCGTTGTAGAAATTTAAATCATCGCTGCTCCCAGGAGTATAGATGACAAACTCCCCTGAACCGTCTGATTCAAATGAAAGTCCTGCTTGATCATCATCGGAGGCCACCTTCACGCGTTGTATACCAGAGCCAGTTACCTCTAATTGATTTGAAGGACTTAAGGTTCCGATACCCACATTTCCAGTTGAGGGGACAATATTTGCTGAACCGGTAACCGCATTGGCTGAAGGAGAGCTTTGTAGCGGAAGTCTTTGTGAAATTTCTGTCCCATCATCCACCTGAATGCCTAACCAATACTGATCAGTAAAACTCAGGGAAGCCATGGAGGAGCTTTCTCCCAGCTTTTCAGAGAACACACCGTGAGATGTTGATACTGATCCATGAGTTTCTGTCCACAGTTCACTACCCCCTGTTTCGGCATCATATAGCTTAAATACGACGGTATGACTCCCATCAACAACAGTACGGCCGGCAGGGTCTCTTAGCACTCCCTGAACAGCAATGGTTTGAGCCAGAATAACTTGACTCATTAATAGTAATGCAATAGCTACACTCATAAAGTGTTTCATGTTTCACTCCCTGTAAATGGTGAAGGATTGTTCAAATTTCTGTCCCCACTCTCCTATCGATGATGATTCAAATCTCGATGAAATTATATATGACTTATATGGTCATATATTATAATGCCCTAGCATGCTACTAACAACTATTATAAATGAGGGTTTTTATCTTCTTTAAAGGTCAATGACTATTCTAACCCATAGAAGTGAACTTTTGTATCCTACCAAACATTTTGATTACATGTCATCACAACAGATATGATTTAATGGAACCGTAAATATATAGAATGCAACTTTATGGAAGCAGTTTGCTTCTTTTGATTTTCAGAGAAGGTCCCCCAACAACAAAAGGCATCGACGGAGTGGAATATTTTGCAGGATTGAGGTCAGGCTATTCTCATCGAGGGCCTGTATCATTACATGGGCAACATTGCTATTTGCGGTATCCATGGGGTGGAAGTGCATATCCTGCAGCCAGCAAGAATCAATGTAATTGGGCCCAATGGTACGCATAAGCATCTCCCATCCTATGACCAATGTTGCTTCTCAGACAAAAGAGGATATTATGCAATAAATAAAAGTCCCGGTATTACCCGAGATCCCAATTGACATCATTAATTATATTCGGTTAGAGAAGATTGTTTGTTTCTGTTATCTTCCTGATGCACAGCGTATTACCAAGCTTCTATAAAGTTTATCCCTCAGCATCCAGAGCAATAGAAACATAAACGAACACACCGTTCCAATTGATGGCTATCTCATTGGTAGCCCAGCTGCAAAGTTCATCGATAAAAGCTTTTGCAGGATAAGGAGATAGATAGGCATCTGCTCCACAATCCGCTTTGTTTTCGGGGTTAGGTCCACCTGAGATCCAACCGGGTTGTGGCTCTACAATATCATCCGCCTCTGAGGGACGGTGATGAATATGCATGGGTGTTTTTTCACCGAAGCCAGTGACAAATGAATATCCATTGGGATTTTTACCCAGAACCCAGTCAAAGGTAGATTGGGCCGCATCCTTATAGGCTTTATCGCCACTGATCCTATAAGTATAGATCAAGACCATAGCCTGATTAAGAAAATCACCACTGCTCCCCCATCTGAAAGCATCATTGGAAACAGCATAGGCGCTGTTCATCTGTTCACTTAATAGAGAATCCGCCAGCACCATGAAAGCTTTCTTGACATCTTCATCAGATTCATGATTCAATTGATCCATGGCAGCTAAGGCTGCGCCGTCTCTCCATTCAGGTACCAATAGGGGTGTTGGTATCGGCGCTTCATAATTCTCACCAGTAGTGATGCTTAACTCAGTAGCTGCCCAAAACTTTTCATCGTTAAAGGGTTTATCGAACTGATCATAGGCTCCGGTTTGTATATCCTCGGGTTGCTTATAGTAGACATCCATATTCTTCTGTGCCCAATTCCAAGCTTTTAGTGATGCAACAAGGCACTCCTCTGAAAATTCCATGTCATATGGCTTATAGACACGACTGGCTTGAGCCATTGAGGCTGCAAAACCTAAAGCTGCTGCTGTGGTCTTCATGACTACCCAGCGTGATTCTGTATCCATTTCGGGCATAATCATTCCGGGGAAACTTTTGGTTGTGAGCTTATGGTATACACCGCCATCCTCAGTATCCTGCATGGTGAGCATCCAGTCAAGATTCCAGCGTATTTCATCCAATAAATCTGGTGTCTCATCACCACTTTCAGGGATGTTGGTTTCCAATATGCCAGACTTTTCAGGATAATGTTCAAAAGCACTCATCATGGTGGAAACCGTTATTGCTGAGTTGACGATATACTTGCCAAAATCACCTGCATCATACCAGCCTTTGGGTGAGGAAATCGTGCTTCCCTCAGGACGTGAGGTAGATGCCGCACTGGCATGAATAATAGCTTCAGTATCAGGATGGCCTGCAGCTCTGGCATAAACACCGGCATATTTTTCTTCAAGAGTGACACCAGCTCGATGAAAGTAAAAAGCCTTCACACTTGCTGTAGACACCTCAGAAAAAACATTTCGATCAATATCAAATTCGTGAGAATTGCTGGCACCCACTTGTAGCCTATAGGAACCTGGTTGTGTAAAGCTTGAAAAATCGGCCAGACGGACCGTTTCACCTGACGCTTCCCAATATTGTGGTTCACCTAGAGTTCCCTTGTGTACAATGGTCTGAGTCTGAACATCAATGATGCTAAAGGTCTCAGATGACCCAATTGCCACTGCAGATTTATATCCATCAGGTAAGTACCCCAATTGGTTTAGATGAATGGTATTCTCAGGCTGGGGTACTGCTTGGCTAGCTGGAGTACATGATAGAATTATTCCAAGTATTGAGGAAAGCATTAAGTTTAAGACTACATTCCGTTTCATTTGGATTCACCCCTTTTTGTTAGTGTCGCCACTATGTTATGGGTACTACCAGCATTCATTACTGGGATTTTATTCCCAACTATTGCCTTACCATCCAGAACAAGGTTGACATTCCCTTTTTCCAGATGATCAGGATTATTTACTTCAATTTTGTAAGTGGCTCCACGAAACTTTCGTTCAATGGTATAACTCCCCCATTCTCCAGGAATACAGGGATCAATAATTAATCCATCATAATCTGGTTGAACCCCCAAAATAAAGCGACTAATTGCGTAGTAATTCCATGAGGCCGTTCCTGTGAGCCAGGAGTTCTTGGCCTCGCCTGGTTTGGCAGCGTCTTTTCCAGCAATCATTTGTGAGTAAACATAGGGCTCTGTGCGATGTAATTCAGACACATCTTCCAGATAGGCAGGTGCAATTTTTGAGTATGTCTCAAAGGCGCGGGAACCTCTACCAATTTTAGTTTCGGCAATGGTTATCCAGGGATTATTGTGGCAGAATATACCAGCGTTTTCCTTGTACCCGGGGGGATAAGTAGAAATCTCTCCCAAATTGAGTTTATAGCTCGTATAGGCAGGTTGGTTAAGTACAATTCCATGCTCACAATCAAGATGTTCCTTGACAGAATCCAGCGTTTGCAGGGCACGACCATCATCAATACCTATTCCAGCCATGACACACATGCCCTGGGATTCTATGAATATTTTGCCTTCATCATTTTCATGGCTGCCTACTTTTTCACCGAAATGATCATAGGCTCTTAAAAACCATTCACCATCCCAACCATGCTCGGCAACAACCTGCCCCATCTTACCTACTTCTTGTTGAGCCCGTTGAGCCTCAGCTGTGTTACCGATCTCCTGGCAGATCCTGGCGTATTCATTGCCATAGGCTACAAACATTCCAGCAATAAAAACTGATTCCGCCTGCCCCCCTTCTTTGTTTTCTGTGGTTTGGAATGATTCACCCGGGGTCTCTGAAAAACAATTCAGGTTGAGACAATCATTCCAATCGGCTCGGCCAATCAAAGGCAGGCCATGGGGTCCCAGATTATTGATGACATGATCAAAGGAACGCTTTAAGTGATCTGTCATTGGAGCAGCAAGCTCTGGATCATTTTCAAAATCTACGACTTCATCCAGGATGGAGAAATCTCCTGTTTCCTTGAGGTACTCGCTTACTGAAAGAATCAACCACAATGGATCGTCATTAAAACCTGTCCCTACTTCGTCGTTTCCACGTTTTGTAAGCGGTTGATATTGATGATAGGCGCCACCATCCCGTAATTGAGTGGCCGCCAGGTCCAGAATTCTCTCACGGGCTCTCTCTGGAATTTGGTGAACAAAACCAATAAGATCCTGATTTGAATCTCGAAATCCCATTCCCCTGCCAACCCCACTTTCAAAATAGGAGGCGCTCCGGGAGAGATTGAAGGTGATCATACACTGGTATGGATTCCAGGTATTCACCATTCTTTCCAATTTCGGATCTAATCCCTCAATGCGATATGTATTCAAAAGTCCAGACCAATGGTCTTTCAGATTGTCAAGCGCGCGATTCACTTGACGGGAATGCTTGAACTGATGATGCATGGCTTTGGCAATATCTTTGTTAATAATCCCCGGTGCAGTCCACTTCTTATCAGTAGGATTTTCCACATAACCCATGACAAACATGATGTCCCGTGATTCCCCGGGAAAGAGCTCTACTTTAATATTATGGGAAGCAATGGGCGACCAGCCATGTGCCAGAGAATTCCTCGAGGCACCTTCTGTAACCACCTGAGGTGCATGCAATCCATTATACAAACCGAGAAAGGCTTCTCGATCTGTATCAAAACCTGTCAGAGGATCGCTGCAGGCATAAAAAGCGTAATGATTGCGACGTTCGCGGTATTCAGTTTTATGATAGATAATCCGTTCTTCAACTTCAACCTCGCCAGTGTTAAAGTTGCGTTGAAAATTGGTTGCATCGTCTTGAGCATCCCACAGAGCCCATTCTACAAAGCTGAAAAGATCAAGTTTCTTGGGGACGCTGCCTGTATTCTTTAGCGAAATACGCTGAACTTCTCCCTTGAAATTAAGGGGAACGAGATGAGTAATTTCTGCTCTAACACCATTTCTCTCACCAGAGATGACAGAATAGCCTAAACCATGGCGACAAGAATAATCTTCCAGCGTGGCCTGAACGGGTTGCCAACCTGGATTCCAGATATCATCACCATCTTTGATATAGAAGTAAGTCCCACTTTGATCGAGGGGAACATTATTATAACGATAACGGGTAATGCGGCGCAGTTTGGCATCCTGATAAAATGAATAACCACCGCCAGTGTTTGAGATGAGCCTGAAGTAATCCTGAGTCCCCAGATAATTGATCCAGGGCCAGGGTGTTTTGGGAGATGTGATTACATATTCACGGCGTTCATCATCAAAATATCCGTATTTCAAGATCTATCCTCTCCCCTTAATCGTTTGCTAACTCATCAAACCAGCGTTTTTTAAGCCAATAACTTGTCGCTACTGCCAACGCTACAGCAAAACCCATGGCATACCATTCGCGGATGATGAGATATACGGGAGCTACTACCAACGAGGTCTGCCAGATGATGCCTACTGCAACATTGCTTAAGTCGCGACCTGCAGATGCACCTGTTTTGAATTCTGGGTTCTCTTTAAGAACTTCTGCAGCTACTGGATCCCAGAAGCCCCAGGGACGTACAGTGGTGTAGAAAGATTTGAGATCATCCATTTCATCGGGTTGTGTCAGAAGACTGCCAAGAATACTACCGACAGCACCGAGACCCATGGTAACAGGGAAATAGTACAAATAATCAGAAGCTGGTACGATCTGGGCCAGGACCATGGCTGTGACAATTCCAGAGAGCATACCCCAGAAGTATCCATAGCCATTAAAGCGCCACCAGTGCCATTTCAAGACGTTTGGAATAGTGAAGCCACCCCAAAGACCAGTTACGATCCAGCCCATGGCAGAATGGATGC
Source organism: Fidelibacterota bacterium (assembly GCA_013202495.1). Lineage (GTDB taxonomy): Bacteria > Fidelibacterota > UBA8477 > UBA8477 > JABMPR01 > JABMPR01. Next base: position 33,635 of record JABMQQ010000130.1, read on the forward strand.
TCTCGGCCTGGGTGCCCATGACAACTCCCACCACAACGATGAGGATACTGGCACCATAGCTCATCCAGATAACTTTCTTCTCACTGGCATCTGGGTCGATATACCTTTTGTAGATATCATTGATCAGATATGCAGCACCGGCATTTACTGTTGAATCAAAGGTACTCATATAGGCTGCCAGCAAACCGGCGATGACCAGACCGGTTACCCCAACCGGAAAAAATTCTCGAATAACGAAAGGCATAAGCATTTCAAAATCAGCAGCACCTTCCATACTACGGAGCTCGCCACTAAAGAAAACAAGTCCCAACACTGCGATACCACCGATCATGAGCCAGCGGGGAATTAAAGCTGCGGAAACCATTCCGCTCATCATGGCGGATTCTTTGGGGCTGCGAGTAGCCAGGACACGCTGCATATCATAATTGGGAGCTGTTCCCGCCATACTTGTGAGGATCCCTTTGAAGAGCATCATCATCCACACGATAGTGAACATATTATAACCGTCCGCCGTGATCTTTTCCGTCACGGAAGGGAGCAGGCCGGACCAATCCAGGTCAAGTGTGTAGCCAAAGAACAATGTTTTCCAGCCATCAGGGATTACTGCATTAAGAGCATCCGGTGCCACATTGCTCATGGCGATGAAGGCAATAAAGATGGAAGCGATGGTCAACATGACAAACTGGAATACATCGGTAATTACCACACTGAACATTCCACCGAGGATGACATAGAAGGTCGTTATCGCCATGAGTACCATTGCATATGTATCTGGAGTCCAATCCCAGGGTAGAAATGCTGCAGCAAATCGACCGACACCCTGATAGGCATAAATCAGGAAGCTGATAACCGATATCAGCGCAAATACCACAATCGCGATACGTGAGAGTTCGGCCCCGCGACCTTTACCAAAACGGGTTCCGATCCACTCAGCGCCTGTAACAACACCACTGCGACGGATCCAAACCGCCAGGTAAATCATGAGGAATATTTGATTAAATGTGGGCCACAACCAGGGCAGCCAGGTGCCTTTAAGCCCATAGACGAAGAGCATGCTGACCAACCACATGGTACCAGCTATATCAAACATGCTTGAGGCATTGGAGACTCCAAGAACATACCAGGGGATACTTCTGCCACCTAAGAAGTAGGCATCCATTCCTTCACCTGCCCTGCTTCTCAACCAAAGTCCCATTAGCACTACAGCTACGAGATAGATAACAATAATCGAACTATCAATAATGTGGAGGGTCATAGTCAGAGGCTCCTTTGAGACTATTTATTTACTTATTTTTACTGTGCTTAGGTAAATTCGTATAGTAATTTTGGAGAACATAGAATGCTTTTTTCTTCTCCCCATTGCTGCCAATCAATCCTTTTCGATTCCAGCCATCCTGGATTCCTGGTAATACCCGACGAGGTGAATGGAAATCAACCAATATCCATGGTGTTGCTCCACGTAATTGGGGAATTCTCTGTATCATTTCAATGGATTCTCTATATAGATACTCCTGAAATTCTTCGGTCCAGATGGTGAGACTATCACCATGTAAGCCCTGAAGCGCACCACCACCAAATTCAGAAATGATAACAGGTTTATCTTGATCTATGGCCCATTTAATTTGGTCACACTTTTCAGGTAAGCCATCATACCAACCGATATATTGGTTAAAACTCAGGACATCCACATATTCAGCAAAAGGATCTGATATCTTTCTGGTCAAACCATCTTCTCCTTCTCCATGCATTTCCAGGGCTGCGCTGATGAGCCGCGTCTCATCCTGTTGTAAGGTGAAGTCATGAAGTTTCTTCAGGAAATCCATTCTAGCATCACTGACAGGCGTCTCATTGGCCATGGACCATATGATGACAGAGGCTCGGTTTTTGTCACGTGAGATAACTTCGCTAAGTTGCTGCTGTGCAGTAGCATAGGTCTGCTCGTTCTCCCATGAGATCGTCCAATACACAGGATTTTCTTCCCAGACCAACATGCCTATCTCATCGGCTAAACGAACCATATATTCATTATGAGGATAATGGGCTAAGCGTACATAATTGCATCCTAATTCTTTAGCCCAACCAAGCAGAAGATGAGCGTCTTCCATGCTGTGGGCTCGACCCCCTCGAAGGGGATTTTCTTCATGCAATGATATCCCCTTGAGAAAAATAGACTCGCCGTTTAACAAGATGTCTGCGCCTTTGGTCTGAATGGTGCGAAATCCAATCTGATCGTGAATCTCTTCAGTCCCAGATTTAATAATCACATCATAGAGTTTAGGGTTTTCTGGTGACCAGTATGTAATCCGCTTTGAAGAGATGTTGAGTTCAGCACGACCCAGATCATCAGTTTTAAGTTTTTTTCTCAGCTTCAATTCGGGAATGAGTAGTTCGACTTTGCGATTGGTCTCATCCACCCCATCGAGTTGAATGTATCCAGCAAGTGTTCGCTTGGAATCTTTGGCTAGTTGTACAAAATAGTCCTTAACAAAAGTTTCTGGCACTTCGACGATCTGGACATCCCGCGTCAGACCACCAAAATTCCACCAGTCTGTGTTTACGGTGGGGACTTCATCTTTTTTACGTTTATTATCAACCTTGACGATGAGGAAGTTATCGTGTGTTTTGAGTAGATCTGTAATCTCATAATTGAAGGGTGTGAACCCTCCTTTGTGCATCCCCAATTTGTGGCCATTCAGGTAAACATCAGCTTGATAATTGGCAGCACCAAAGTGGACAAATACGCGATTATCTGCTGCTTCTCTGATATAGTCGAAGGACTTCTTGTACCAGATAGTTCCCTCATAGTAGTAAAGCTTTTCTTTTTGTGAGTTCCAATCACCGGGCACATTAATCGTTTCGGATAGCTCAAAGTCATACTCGACTCTGTCCCAGGGGTTTACAGGCTTTTGATTGGCAAAATAACCGCCACTTTTACTGGGATCAGCATAGTCATCAAAAGGAGTGTAGCGATAATTGTAATATCCATTCTCGTAGGGATCCACAATGTAGTTCCAAATCCCATTTAAGGAGGTTGTCGTTCTTCCTGGGAGATTCTGGATCAACGACTCTGCTCCCATGGAAATAAGGAAAAGGAGTAAAAAGAGTATCAGTCTTTTTAGCATGGAAATCTCCTAAGCATTATTGGAGACCACCACGAATAGGATAGGAATAATATATTTTATTTGAATCTATTCGTGCCAGGACTCGATATGTATATAAGACCCCGGCAGATAAACCATTGTCTTCGAATTCATCCGCTATTCCACCTAATTCTGCAATCTCCTCGAAGGATGCTTCCCCAACACGACGCTGGATGAATATTCTGTCATTTTCGGACGTACGGTTTCTCCAGGAAATCTTGAGCTTGCTGGAACCAACATTCGTCATTTCAAGATCGGTTGGTCCATCGGGGTGGGCATAAATCAGAATATCTTTAACCTCAGGCCAGGTTCTGTCCTCTCGCTCATAAATTCTGAACCATCCTCCATCATCCCAGACCTGGAAGGGGATATTATTGCGCAGTGCTTCTTCTACATAAGTTGCATAATGACGCATCCTGGAATTGTAGTCGCATTCCTGAACAGCACCAAATTCACTAATCATGGCCGGAATATTGTTGGCTGCCGACCAATCTCCTGCCTGCCTGAACATAGATGCGATGTCATTTATATCTGCTTGTGTTCCCCAGGTCCCCTGCCCTTGACCGGCAAATGACCAGGGATCGTAGGAGTGCCAATAGGCCATGAGGTAGTCATCATCCAGAATACTGGCTGACATCATTTGCTCAAGAGCAGACCATTCGTGCCCCGAATAGATCACAATCCTGGTGGGATTATTTGTCCTAATAATGGGCAATATTCTGGCATTTAAATCATCTACTTGTGGAGCGGTCAATCCATGGGGCTCATTGATTATTTCAAATAAAAGTTTGTCAGGTTTGTCCTGGAATCTTTCAGATATTTGATTCCAGATAGATTCAAATCGTGCAACATTCGAATCAGAATAGTCTTCCTTGAGCCAACTCTCATGATGGGCGTTGAGAATGATATAGAGGTCTCGATCTAGGCCCCAATCAACCACTTCCTCCACGCGAGCCATCCAGGCTGGATCAACTGTGTATGGTGGATAATGCAATGTATGGGTTCCCCATCTCACAGGAACACGAACACAGGTAAAGCCTGCTGATTTGTAATCATCAAAATAATACTCTTGTGCAGGCCCCGTATTCCATTCTCCTTCGTCGTCAGGTTCAAGGGTATTTCCCAGGTTAATTCCCCGAAGCATGAGCGGAATCAGATCCTGAGCCGTAGTAAGTGTGTCCTCTACTTGCTGCAAACTCTTCTTATCCTGATCTGTACAACCCACTGTGACCAAAAGGATGATCAATAAATAAACACGTACAAAATGAGGAGTAAAAGACGTCATGAAGTCTCCATCAGATACTTGGAGTAAAAGGTTTAGGGTTTACTAACTCGAAAGGGACTCATCTGAGTATAAATTTATTTTATCGACATCTTTCAGACTGGAAAGCTCCTTGACAAACTCGTTCCCCTGTGAGGTTTGCCTGAGTGTCACATAGTAGGATATTTCATACTGTTTACTGCTACCCAGAGATCTGACATTAACCATGGTGTAAGAACGACAATGGGCCTTAATGATATCTATATATGGCGGCTCCCCCCCATTGTGATCGCCGCTATAAGCGAACTGTAGTAAATTTTCATCACTTCTATGAGAGCCGTATCCAATTTTGCTCATGACCAATAGTACTGCGCTTATGGTCAGTGTGCCAATAATGGCTATCTGAGCCAGACCAACACCAGCAGCCAATCCGATGGTCAGGGAAAAGAAGATAAATACGATATCCATGGGATCTTTAACAGCTGTTCGAAAACGGATGATTGACATGGCACCCACCAAGCCAAAGGCCCGGGCAAGATTATTACCAATAACAATGATGACAACGGTCGTAATCATAGCCAACACAACCAGCGAGTTGGAAATGCTCTTCGAGTAGGAAGCACCACCAAAAGTCATTTTGTAAGTTTGTGCAATGACCAAACCGCATAAAAAAGCTACGAGTAAGTTCAGAAGAACATCTGCAGTGCGGATATTCATGTCCATAAGTGACTGTAAATCTAATAATTGCATGCTTTCTCTTTCTAGTAATGACTCATAGAAATAATTTCACGTTTGGTACAATCCCCAACATGTTGATAATGGGCATCTACTCCTCTCACATACTTGGAGTAAGCTTGTTTTCTAAGATTGAATTTACGAATGATACGTTTGAACCACTCTGGCATGGGGTTTTCAGATTTGAATTCTAAAACAAATTCACTTTCAAGAAATGTAACCAGTTTATTCTCTTCAAAGAGATCATCTAAACCTGGAAACATCATAGATCGAATATTGCTATCAAAAGTAATTCGGTCAGAATGGTTAAATTTGCCAATATACGCCTCCCTGGTATAGGTCACCAGATTCACTGGGACACGGGAACTGCGTTTCAGGTAGAATAAAAATTTGCTGGCTTTTTCCTGTGAATTTGGAAAATCCTTGCGGTATGGAAGGATTTTGTCCAAATCTCCTCCGGCCAGGAGGTTGGCCACATCTGCATATTTAACAGGCGTTCGATCTTTGGAAATATAGGTGTTATTTTTCCACTTTATCTCGAGGAACACTTCACTGGCAGCATTCAACTGGTTATAGCCTCGCACCCGTAATTTTTTTCGCATCTGGAGGCCAGCATGCTTCTCGTAATAATCCTTTAGCTCAAAAGTATCAAAATAAATAGACCGAATCTCGTAAATGTTGGATTCCTGGAGGGCGCGATGATTGTCAGCAATCACGTATGGAGTTATAGCATGACGAATCTCATCCATGGCGTACATGGGGATGATATACTTGTTTTCTTGACGACCGGGCATCTATGTATCCTAAAACAATTCTCTCAACATTTGAAATACGCTCTTCGAGGAAAATTTTACAGAAGCTTCCAGCAATTGACCAGGAACCAATAAACCTTCAGAATTGTCAATCCGAATACGAACCAGGATTAATTGTTCACTGCCCACTTTGAGGATATGGTCATCAACCTGCATTTGTTCAGGACTCACATTCAATTCGAAATTTGGGCCAATTAACATTAAGTGGGATGTCCATTCAACCATGCTGAAGGATCCGCCCTGGATTGGCAACATGGCGACCAAAGTATCAACTTGTTCAACGCTCATGAGGGTATCTTCAGATAGTGGAAATAATAATTTTCCAGAAAGTGGACTCACAAAGGTCATATGCGCCAACACATCACGTGCCAGAGCCAATTTTTTTTCTTCATCTGCTATCTGAGCGCGAAAGACATCTAATTTTCGGGTCTGAGCGCCACTCAAAGCTGATCCCAGATCGGCTTCAGCGATTGAGACCCTGATTGCATCCAGTCTTTCCCGACGCACTTCAATATCATATTCCTGCTGTGGTATGATTTTCCCCTCAAGGAGGCTTTTAGAGCGTTCGAGAATTTTTTGTTGCTCTTCAAGTCGTGCCCTGGCATAGGTCAACTGGAGCCTGGCAGCTTCAATCTCAGTTTCCTTGCTACCTGAACGTTCAAATTCAAGAGAGGCTTTAAGCGTGTTAATGTTTCCTTCAAGACTTACAATCTTATCTGAAAGTGTTGATGAATACAGCCAGGCAAGGGTATCCCCTGCCGTCACCAAACCCTGTGACAATTTGGGATTTGCTTTGTATACAACTAAACCCCCGCGATCTGGCACCAAACTTCTGGAACTGAGAGTACGATTCTTCCATAAATCCTTATGAGAGGTAGAGTAGGCACCATTTCCATTGGATAGAACCTGAAAATGATTTGAAGCAGTGACCACAGCTTTGAGGGAGGTTCCATGTGGGAATGGCACAAACAATAGTACCACAATTAAAACTGCTGCAATCGCTATGTAAGGAGTTGTCCGCTTGTGCTTTACAATCATCTAGATACCATATTCCTTAAAATTGACTCTAATCAGTTTCTAAAGCATGAGACGCTTTTATCTCAAAATTCATTTGCTAAAAACTTAAATCATGAACCCTGTAATTATAAGCCTACAACCAACCAATATCACGGAAGATAAATCATTTTCCTGACTTGCTGGTTGTCACCTACGGCTGCCCGATAGAGATACACACCTGCAGGTACGAACTGGCCATCAATATTTATACCATTCCAATAAATGGAAGGACTACTATTCTGCTCAATTTCAAAGGTCTTTACCGTGCGTCCCAGTATATCTAATATCTCCACCTCTAAGGGAACCTCTGTCAGAGTCGTCACTGGAATGGTCGTACCCGCATTGAATGGATTTGGGAAATTTTGTTCCAGCGTAAAGGAAGTCGGTACTTCAGGAAAGGTGTATGCTGAATCCAGGGTAAAAACCATGGCTCTCAAATTGGGACCAGATTCCAATACCTGCAGTTTTAATTCATGCTCACCAATTGGAATGTCAAGACTTTCAATAACCAGGGGTGTATAGGATGTCCAACTACCTGTGACCGGGGTATCTTCAATGGTGATCAATACCTCACCATCCAGGAATAATCTGAGTTTTCCAGAGTAGGATGTACTTGCGCATTCTATGCTCAAATCATAGATCCCACCGTATTCAGCCGTAAAGGTGTATTTCATCCATTCACCCTGGGTTGCCCACCCCACGTTTGGGATTCCCGAAGACTCAATTTGCAGATCTACACCATCATTTCGATACTGGTGTCCATTATTCCAGGCAGTATAGTTATCCCAATGGACTGTTTCATAAACATCATCCAGATAGGCTACGCCTTGAGCTCCAATGTCGTAATCGGCTGTAAGGATAGTGCCAGGGATTGTGTGTTCCTTAAATGGAAGATTCTGAGAATTATATTCTGGGCTAAACCAGGAGGCTACAACACCAGGGCTAAAACGGCAATTCTCTGTTCTCAGATTGTCAGCCAACTCCATTAGAATCATCATGGCAGATTGCTCGCTGGGTTTCGGTCCTGTACCACTCCAATAGTTTCGCAATTGATCCCAATTGGCTGGTAGTGAGGCTGAATATGGACTTGTAATGGTGTCTACTTTCTTGGTTGTCCACCAACACCATCCAATATTGTGTTCTTCAAACAATTGAACTGCTTCATGAAACCAGGTATTTGAATTTTCCCCTGTTTCACTCATCCAGAGTGGAACATTATTGGCTCCCCGCAGATTGAGATAGCTCTGGATGGAGCCCTGATCATTGGTGCTCCAATACTTGTGAAAACTGTATGACATGTTGATGTCAAAGGGTGGTGTAAGTCCGGCAAAATCAGTGGCGTACCAATTCCCTTCAATAAACAGAATATGATTATTATCGACGGCTCGAATGACATTACGAAGGTTCACGTATAGGGAACGGAACTCCTGGGCAGTAACACCTTGAGGGAGAACGGGTTCATTGAGTAAGTCGTACCCTCCCACCCAGGGCTCATCAACATAACGTTGGGCAATAGCTTCCCAGATTTCTATAGTATGAGCCTTATTTGAATCGGCCAACCACAGACGCGCCGTCCCATCGCTATCACTGATAGGACCGTGGTTCTGTCCTCCCGGGGCACAGTGCATATCCAAAACTACATAGATACCAACATCAGAACACCAGGCGATTAAGGAATCTGTAACTTCAAATCCCCATTCGCTCCATACACCTCTCGCAGGTGAGAACATATTATAGTGAAAAGGCATGCGGACATGATCAAAACCCCACTCAGCCAACTCAGCTATATCCTCTCGGGTCACATAATTTTCGTGGTAGGCCGCATAAAATTGATCGGCACCTACTTCCCCAACCACATCTATAATATCATTTCTAATTGTTGTGGGAGATTGGGAAATGGTATGCAGCATGTATCCCTCGGGAACCAACCAACCACCCAGTCCCATGCCACGCATGAGTGCTGGATTTCCATCTGCATCAACAATATTACGCCCTTCGGCGTGAACAAAAGCCTGCAGTGGTAGAGCTGTTACTACCAGAAGAAAAAGCACAAATATTTTCTTCAATTTGTTCATAGACCTTAAATCTTTAAAAGTTAAAACCCATTATTTCAACAGGATCACTTTCTGACTGACCTTTTGGTTTGCAGAGCTCACTTGAATGATATATGACCCACTGGCTAGCAATTCTCCTGCCTGGTTACGTCCATCCCAACTAATTGTTTGGTAATTACGACCATTCGAAGGCAGAATAGACTGATGCTTTAGATTGCCTGAAGTATCATATATAAAAATATTGAGATCAATTGATTCGGGTGTATCAAATGAGAGTCTCACTTCTCCATTGAAGGGATTTGGATAAGCAGGTGACAAGTGAAATTCTGTCGGATTAATATATTGGTTCTCATCAACTGATAGCGCAGGTCCATCATATCCCAGGGCAGAAGGCGTGGTCATACATAAGATTAAATATCCACCATTAAATACAACATTGGCAGGTGTGAAATCGACATTGTTCCCATCCCACGTATGAGTTGCTTTCTGCCAGCGAGATGTGACCCAAAAATCAAAGTCATCTCTCCATAAAGGAGTAAAATCGTTATTTGTACCTGTGGAACCATTACCTGGATCGTAGGCAGCATAAGATGCCCAGTCATAAAATGCGTATACTGGTAAGATGTCAGGATTAAATGAGCCAGCCCAGGTTGTGTTTGAGGGTTGCCAGATATTCATCATGAGTTTTTGAGCATGGTACACAGAATCTGCTCGCTCCCCAGAAACCGTACGCAAGAGTCGATCTCCTTCATACCATCGAATGGCATCTGGAGTCCATTCAAATACATAAGTCGTAAATTCTAGATGGGGATTGACTGTGAGGAATACTTCAGAGGCATCTCCCCATTCATTCTGAATGATGACATTTGTCGAAACTTTATTATTGAGTTTTCCCATCCATTCCAGGTCAATTTCATTCCAATGCTGTGTCCCACTCAATCCCTGGGCATGATAATCTCTATAAGTAAAAAAGGAGCTCACAACGCCATGCCCTGCCGCTGACTTCATTCTAACTTCAAAGCGGCCATACAAATAACTTTCGAAGGTTCTAAACTCTCCCCCGCGATAAAGTTTTGCATGACCTGCCACTGAGATTAGCAGTAATATGCATATTGTTAGAAAGCGGATTTTGGGAGTCATACCTGTTGTCATAAGAATTTCATTTCAGTAATAATATTTTTCTGTTTTGTTGGAAATCGTCAGTTGCAAATCTCACGAAATATACGCCGCTGGACAGATCGTTACCTTGCAGGAGTAGTTGATAGGCTCCCCGTGTGTACAATTGGGAAGCTAAAATTTTAACTTCAGCCCCTCTCAAATCAAAAAGTGAAATCTTGACCTCAGCAGTTTCAGGGATTGAAAATTCCAGTCTGGTCGAATCATTAAAGGGATTTGGGAATATTTTTGTCAATTCATATTGTGGAGGTAGCGCAGGCTTATCAATCCCCACCCAGTAGCTGCCATCAATTTGTATGGCATTCAATAATGGACCAGCATAGGCATAGGATTCACCATATATGAGAGCAGCACCTACTATATCCAGCGTACCATCAGTTATTTCCCAACCTGAGAGAGCGACAGTGAATATACCATAATTCCCAGATTGTTCATACACATCCAATTCAGCCACAACCAGGGAGTCTTCCACAAAGAGCTCGAATACCCGTTCCCCTACTCCAGTGTAGTAGTGTTCAGCAAAATGGAGTTGAATATCAAATACACCTGGAGCGAGACGAACATGATAGCGTGAATATCGATTGAGAGAGGTTGCCATCACTGAATCGAGGTCAGTGCCTTCCAGATCAGGGTAATCGGCTGCGGTCTGATAGTTCCCGCCATCATGACCATACTCCACATCTATGGACCACCATTGATCTGGTAGGAATCCATTCGCACCTGGTCCTGCGCAGTCAATATTGATGGGTAATTCCAGTGGTGTGGGCATGGTAATGGAAGTAAAAGTCACAGCCTGTGAATTTTGATTGATGGACTGATCTAAAACATTTTGAGCATACACTGTGGATGTAGAGCTGATTTCCAAACCCTCTATTCTCAATCCAACAGTCCGTTGGTCCTCATATAAATGAACAGCGCTGATAGGGTGGTTTGGGATAGTAAATATTGTGGATTGATTGGTGTGGTCTACATCCAATTCTTTATTAAATCGAACTACAACCGAATCAGCGTTATGTGCTCTGGCCCATAAAATAACCGGGGCAGTATTGTCATTATAGCCTTCATATCCTGGTCTGGTGAGACATAGTATCATGTTCCCATCTTCGTAGACAATATTTTCCTCCATGAGAACTGAATTGTTCCCATTCCAGGTATGGTCATCACTTTTTTCCCATAGCGTATCAATGAATGCATCGAAGTTATCGGTCCAAAGTGGGGAAAAATTAGAATCTGTACCCACACTACCAGTCCCAGGAGTATAAATAGCGCAGGATACCCAATCGTAATAGGCATAGCGTGGCATGGTGCTGGGATCAATAAATCCGACCCAATCAGTATAGGATGGTGTCCAGATATTCATCATAAGTTTGGCTGATTGTGAGAGTGATGCGACATGCTCCCCGGTTTGTCGATAAAACTCCTCGCCATCAATAAACCAGGCGACATAGTCAGGGGTCCATTCAAAGGCATAGTTATGAAAGCCAATGTGTGGATTAAAATTTATAGGATGTTGTCTCAGATGAGAGCCCCGCTCATCGATGACATTCACATCAACATTGTCTGGCCAGCGACCCAAAACTTCAAAATCGATTTCACACCAATCTGTCTCTGGAAAGGAATCATTATATGTGAAAAAACTTGCCAGGAACCCTTCTCCCTGGGGTGATTTCAGACGAGTTTCGAAGCGTCCGTACTGAAAATACTCATGGGTTCTTAATTCAGCTCCACTATAGAACTGGGCGTGGATATTACTCGTTATAGAGTATGCGATAAGTAGGAGGAGTAAATATTTTGTGTGGTGTCGAAACATAGCTAGTCCCCCATTTTCCTGCCATAGTTGAGTTTATTATCAGTTGTCAAGCGTGGGAAAGCCGGTACACTGAGTGGGAAGGGTACATTTCTATTACTTACCATCATGGGAATGTTGCTCAGCTCTATTTCCTCAAACATATCAGTATCTATCTCAATAAAGTCTGAATACTTATTTTGGAGTGAATCTATATAAGGATCCATATAGGTTTCTAAAATATCAATTTCATTCAGCTTCAATGAGTCAGAGAGGCTATCCATAGCGGATCTCAGATAATCATTACGGCTCTGGCGGCTGACATAATGATCTTCCCACATCTGTGTGGACTGAACAATATTTGTAACCTCATCATATCCCAATCTGTAAGCCTCTTCTGTGAGGTAGTAATCTCTCACCATATCTGCTATGGCATATTTCAGCTGTTCAGGAAACTCACCATGGGACATAGTTTTGCTCCTGAATACCAAAGGATGCTTTTTGAGGTAAGCTTCAAACCTATCGATGGTCCAGGTCTCCCCATTCACATCAAATAGTAGGGCATCACCAGGAATTCCGCCAGGTAAATCATTTAAGGACTCAGTGAACACTTGCTCCTCAGCATTCCAAACTGCGCGATTGAGCATTTTCTTTTTGTCTTCGGCTGATCGTAAATATAATTGTGCAGATCGAGCAGAGTAGGATTTGAATACTTCTCTATTGAGATTCATCTCCTTATCAGCCATGATAGTGCCGACGTAGCGTTTATAAATATCATCGGCCTGCACTTCAATGAGACGAGTATGGACATCCTCCCATTGTTGCTTTTTACTGAGCTCGGTAACAGCAGGTCTATCAATCCACCCCTGTAGCTTTAAAACGATGTACTGTCCATCTTCGAGCGCCATGGGACCTATCTCAGCACCCTTCTGATGATTCCCATCAAAAATGGCTGATCGAATATTTATATCTTCACGATCGAACCAGGTTAAAGATTTCTCAGGAATTGAATCAGAACCGGATAGTGATCTGGCCATGGTTTCAAAATCGTAGCCATCAATGGTCGCGGCATTCCAGGCTTTGGCTGCATTAGAATCAGGTAAACTCACGAATTGGATAGTATAGGTTCGGCTGGCGAGGCGATTTGACCTTTTAAGCTCTGATGTATCTATGACAACGGCATCAAAGGCCTGCTTTTTAAATAGCCACTGTCTCATGGTCTGCTCCTGTCGACCCTGGATATAGGCATTAAAATCGCTATCCGCCTTAATGGGTGAATCTGGATGCTCTAATGCCAGCAGTTTCTCTGAGATAAGGCTATTCAAAATGATTTTGCGATGGATATAATTTGTACCACTACAATAATTGGGACGAATAGTGTACTCTGAGCGACGCATGAAGTCTTCTTTTGTAATCACACGGTCCCCTATTTTGGCGAGGATCTCGCCTGCAGGAACAGTTTCCGATTCGCAGCTCACAAAAAGCAACAAAGCCACCCCGAATGTTATCGTCAGGGTGGCTTTAATTGATGGATAATTCATAGTTTAGAAGGTTAAGCCTAAAGTATAGGCGTGGGTCCTTCCCATGATGCCAGCTTCCTTGAAAGCATAGTCAACTTTTACTGAACGGTTTCCAGGTACATAGAGTTCAATCCCGCCACCTGCAGTTAAACCAAATTCAGTTTCATCCATATAAAGCGCTTTGTATCCACCTCTAATGAAGAATTTCCCAGAATTAGAGATCTTCAAAGCGTATTCAGCACCCAAATTAATTGATTCTGAATTGTTATTGGGATGCAATGCATCAACTGCCAACGTCAATGATTGGAAGCTTGTTTGAATGGGTTTGTAGGACAGACCTATTCTAAACATCAGCGGGAGTTCCCAGGCCTGCGTTCTGTATTGACCAATCACATCACCATAGTTACCAGTTTCATCGATGGAAATATCAATGGGTTGTATCAGGTCGATACCATCATACTGCATGCGACTCCCATAATTTGAGATACTCATGCCAATGTCCAGACCACTTCCCTTCTCACCTCGAGGTGAAAAGAATTGGGTTTTGACAATGACACCGAGGTCGATGGCAAACGCAGAGGCGCTCTCATGCCAGATCTGGGAATTGATCATTTTAGCCGTAGCACCAAAGGAGAACCAATTGGCTATTTTCCTGGCATAAGAGAGACCTACTGCGAAATCATTAGCTGTAAAATATTCA
>JABMQQ010000009.1 GCA_013202495.1 Fidelibacterota bacterium
GCCTATTCGGCGAGAGCTTTATCAACAGTCTGAGGGCAGTTCAAACTGCCCTCTTTTTTTTGTCAATAGCTAAAATTTACTAAGGTGTGGGTACAGTATCAGGGAGTAAGTCTACGAACTCCTTCTTAAATCGATTTAAACCAGACTTGGAATATTCAAATATCTTGTTATTGCCACTTACCTTCACCAGAAGCAGAGCTCCACTCGCATCCTTGAGGTGAAAAGTCATTTCAAGACTTGAACCATCTTCGAAACCCACGCCAATTGCTTGGTAAAAGGCATTATCAACCCCGATGTCATCAGCGAAATTGCTAGCTTTTATATTTTCAAGGGGTCGCAACATATTCACCACCTTCTCGAAATCAACTTGCTCTTCATTGTATGACCAGACAGGTCCTTCGCGATGTAGGATATAGTTCAACTCACCACTGAATTTTACATGGTTGACCTGATTAATATCAAATTGAGTGATTGAACGATCCCAGAAATCCTTCACGGTTTTATTCTTGTACTGACTCAGGTTACTTTTGACTGCGTACACTTCGTTTGCAGCATCCGCTCTCACAAAGGTTTCCTGATAGTTTGCACCCTGCTTACCCAGTATCAAATGCAACAAGTCCTTCCCATCTCCATCCCTGGCACGGAAACGACTATTTTGATCTGTCACTTCATAATTACTGTACTTCTCTGGATTCTTGGTAATCATTCGGTCGACACTTAATTCTGAGAATTGATCCATAAGTTGGTTCATTCGAACAGTATCAACCGGATAGCCGTCAAGACTCCAACCCGTTTTATTTTTAATGAACTCGATGGATGATCCAGCACTGGTCAGACTGATGTCTGTAATTGTCGCCTTATCAATTTTAAACAAGTCAACATCGATACTCCTGGTATCCACGGAACCTGTTTGAGTGAAATAGTAGAGTAATGCCAAGACTCCTAGAATGCTGGTAGCAAGGATAGTTTGATTATTTTTCATGATCCAACTCCGGCGAGGTTCTTTGCTTTATTACGGATATACCATCTAATAACACCGAACAGTACAATAAGGAGTGGTGCCAGCAGGATATTTATCCACTTCAAAGCCTGGCGTTTGCCTCCGGTCATTTCTTCCAACTGCGAGGGCTGTACATTTTTTGATCGAATTGAGATCAAGCCATTCCTATCGTATAGCCAGTCCACGGTATTCAGTAGGAATGTCAGGCTGGCTGGCACCATGAACTGCTGGGATGTGAAGGTGGCATTACCCAGGGTCACCATCACAGTAGAAGTAATGGACTCAGCCAAGTGCATCTCTGGAAAATTGATTGAATCTGGTCTGGTGCTGCCAAACCATGAGGTATGCTCTCCCTCCAGAATAGCAGAGACAACCTTGGGTCCTTCGCGATACATGTAGTCTGGGACTTGCTGACCGGCGGATATGTTGATGGATCTGGTGCGCTGATCGGGCATTGCAAAACCTGTCATATCTGAAGTATACATGAGGGGTGTAAATGATACTCTGGAAGTGTCTCCCATCTTTGAAACCTCATTAACAAAGAAGAAGCCCAGCTCAGTCAAACGATTTACAATGGGGTTGTCTTCATTCAGATTTGAAATTCGCGGTGCAAAGGGATAGTCCATTGCCACGGGAATCTGTAAGAAGCCAAGATTCTGCATAGCCTGAACCTGATAATTGGTCTTATCCAGCAGAATTTGATTACCGTATTTCACGCCGAAGTGTTCGAGAAAGAAGAAAATGTTGCTACCATTTTCCTGAACGGGCATGTATTGGTTTTGCATCTCAATTATTTTCCTATTGAGAAACACACCAAGCCTACCACCCCTCAGTATGAACTGATCCAGCTTGTAGAGATCTTGATCATTAAATTCAACTGTCGCTCCAGCTAGAATGACGGTATTGATGTCCTGTGGGACTTGATCTTCAGAACTCAAGTTGATTTCAACCAATTCATAATTCTTTTGAATCTCGCCAGTAGCTCTAGCTACGCCTTCCTCGCCAAGGGATTGCTCACCATGACCAGTTAACCAGCCAATTTTTGGTAAACTGCCCAGGCTTAGTTTTTTGATGGCTCCGGTCATATCATACTCGAGTTGTTCGATTTGTTGAGCAAATGGAATGACTTCCTTCTGATCACCATACAGGAAGACGATGCCCAGATATATTCGCTGAACTTTGATCTCATCACTTTCTGTAATGTTGGCCTGTACGGGTTGAACACCATATGACATGGCTTCCTGCTCAAGTTCCTGATTCTCACCAGAAATGGGTATAAATTCATACTCCAATGAGGAGCCAGCATAGGCCCGGTATTCATTTAACATGTCGAGGACATATTGTTTTACGGAAATTAACTGACGTGGAAAATTCTCTGAGAAGTAGACTTTTACAGTAATGGGTTCATCTATATCAGCCAGAATATCACGAGTAACATCACTGATTGAATAGCGTTCATTTTCTGTCAAATCAATACGAACGAAAAATTGCTGGGCAAAAAGGTTAATCACAAAAATGACACCAACAATTATGAAGGTAAATGACCAGGTATTATTTGTATTCATGATCTGCTCCTCCCTATTTACTCTTACGACTTGCAAGAGCCGTACTGCTTACGAGCAGAGATACAAAAATAAGTGAAATGAAGTAAAGCAGATCTCGGGAGTCAAGAACACCACGGAAAAAGTTCTGATAATGAAAACGAATACTCAGGTTCTCAAAAAGTGTGGCGATGAGACCTGATCCATTGGCCATCCCATTCATCAGGAAAAAAACAGCGATAATGACAATCCCCATGATATAGGCAACGATCTGGTTGCGAGTGAAGCTACTTGCCGCAAGTCCCATGGCCAGGTAGGTGGCTCCCAGGAAGAAGAACCCGATATAGCTGCTAATCACGATTCCAGAGTCAAGATTACCTACAAATGAGATAGAAATTGGTGCAATCAATGTTCCACCAAGAATAATGGCAAATATTACCAGGGTAGATAGATACTTCCCTAGAATGATCTGCATATCTGTGATGGGCATGGTTACTAATAACTCGAGAGTATCCTGATGCTTTTCTTCGGAAATCAATCGCATGGACACAGCTGGAGCAATAAAGAGTAAAACGATGGCTCCATAATCGAATATTCCGCGGATATCAGCAATATTGATGGCAAAAAATGGATAATCTCCATAATCAAAGAAGAGCCAGTTGGTGATTACCAGGAAAGAGGATATAACGATGAAGGCTATGGGTGAATTAAAATAAGTCTTCATCTCTTTTCTATATATAGCTAGAATTTCAGACATGAACAGGTTCCTTAATTGGTCAATTTTCTAAATACATCTTCAAGTGTGAATGAAGATGGAGATGATTCAAGTATTTTCCATTTATTGCTCACTGCAAGGTCAAATAGCTGTTCTCGAAGATCTGTTCCAGCGTCAACCTTTAGGGCAGCTTCGATATCACCATTCTTTTGAAGTTTGAGATCTTCCATGTGAATCTGTTCAATACTGTTAACCACTTCAATGAATTTTGATTTATCTGCATGGCGCAGGACCATATCAAGATGCATCTGTCCAGCAATGCTAGCTTTAAGCTCCTCAGCAGTACCCTGAGCGGCGATCTTGCCCTGATCTATGATCAATACCCGATCACTGGTGGCCTGAACCTCCTGCATGATATGTGTGGAGAAAATAACTGTTTTACTTTCCCCAAGCTCACGGATGAGGTTTCTTATCTCAATAATTTGATTGGGATCCAATCCAGTGGTAGGTTCATCCAATACCAATATTTCAGGATCATGAATAATTGCCTGTGCAAAACCAACCCGCTGGCGATACCCCTTGGATAATTCATGAATATCCTTGTGAATAACCTTGGAAAGCCCAGTGACTGAGATAACCCGATCCATAGCTCTGGTTCGGTCGGCACCCTTCACTTTGCGAACATCGGCTATAAAATTTAAATAATCTCGAACACCCATTTCTTCATATAGAGGTGTTGATTCAGGCAAATATCCAATTTTCTTTCTGACACCCATGGATTCAGTAATCACATCCAGTCCATCAACTGAAATAGTTCCAGCAGTTGGAGGCATGTAGCAGGTGATCATTTTCATCATTGTGGTCTTTCCAGCACCATTTGGACCAAGAAAGCCAAGGATTTCCCCCTGCTCCACAGTGAAGGATACGTCTTTTACTGCTTCAAATGCTCCATAAGATTTGGTAACATTTTGTACATCTATCACGTATTATCTCCTTGATTCGATTGAATCTTTGTTCGATTTACTATGTCAATACCCAGATTTAACGCTTTGCCAGATTCAAGTTCATCACTCCTAGCTTTGGCAAATTTGATAATATCTGCTTTTTCTAATAATTCTTGAGTCTCGTTTATCAGTTCAGTGTCAAACTCTACCATGGAATTCATCGTAATAAGAAATTCTGAAGTGGTTTGCTCCAGTGCATCCACCAGGTATCGATTCTCATAATATTGTTTAAGAATGTGTGTTAATTCGGAATAGAAATCTTTGAACTGTTCAAATCGGACGTATTTGGAACGTTTTAAGGATTCAAATGCCCTGAGCGCTATGATGTGCGCCTCTTCAGGTGGAACAATTATTTTTTGTGGTTTGGCTTGAACCCTGGATGTATTCAGGCGTCTGAGTAGGTAGAAAATCAGGTAAGCTGCAACAAATACAAGAATAAGGATCAATACCAGTACGAGATTAATGGGCGTCCTGATATTATGAATGTCTTTAATGTCTCTGAAGGTAGTGTCTGCAGGTGTCAGTATTGAAGCGATTTCCAGATCTGGACCCCTGAGGAACAGACTATCCAGACCATTTGAATCTTCCAAATAAACGATGGATGAAGGAAAAGTATATACGCCTACTGAATCATAGATTGCAGTATTAAAGCGCAGACTGGATCCGCCTTCAATATGAGTCAGTTCCCTATCGAGAACCTCAATACCAGTGCCTTCCAGGTCGAGTTCACTAAAAGTTAATTGAGCTCCTTCAGGATGATGAATGTCCCACCCAAAGAATAAAATGTCACCCAGGGAACCTTTTAGGGTATCACCCTGAAATTGAGCTTCAAATCCAAAAAGACTTGTCAAACTCATAGCAATTATGATTGCATGGAGTCTCATCGTCTTCTGGATGCTCGCTTTCTAAAAAAGTTTATTAAAGGATCAACATAAGGAACATCAGTACGAATGGGTAAATAGTCTAATCCGTTAGATTTGAAAAATGCCAGTAAACTGTCTGTGCGTTCTTTTGACTTGGCCGCATACGTTTTTCTGAAAGATGATTTACCAGTATTTATCAGAGAGGTCTCCCCTGTTTCACCATCGTGAATCTGGATCAAACCCAGATTGGGTAGTTCAATTTCCCATGGATCTTGAAGATGAAATGAAAGCATATCATGTTTACGACAGGCCTGCTTGATACTTTTTTCATAATCTTTATCAAGAAAATCAGAAATCATAAAGATCACAGCCCGTTTTCTGATAACTCTACTCATGAATTCAAGTGCTGTATTTATACTGGTACCCTGATGTTCAGGCTCGTGATCCAGTACTTCACGAATAACCCGGAGCACATGTGAACGACCCTTACGAGGAGGTATATATTTCTCTACACGATCTGTGAAGATGATCAATCCTACTTTATCATTATTTTTAACGGCAGAAAATGCCAAAACAGCAGACAATTCGGCTGCCAGAGCTCTTTTCATTTGTACTCGTGTTCCAAACGCACCTGATGCAGACGCATCAACCAGGATCATCACAGTAAGTTCGCGTTCTTCCTCAAAAAGTTTGACAAAGGGAACACCAGTTCTGGCTGATACATTCCAGTCAATGGTACGGATATCATCGCCAGGTGAGTATTCTCGTACTTCTGCGAATTCCATACCACGACCTTTAAATACCGAGTGGTATTCACCACCAAACACTTCATTTACAAGGTGTCGAGTGCTTAATTCAATTTTCTTTACTTTTTTTAATAAATCGCGATTTAACAAAAGTCATTATTCCTTGCGAAATAATTTATCAATAGGTCGTTGTATTCTATTAAGCTAATAATTGGATCAAGGTACTTCAGTGACTTCAAAAATCCTCTGAACGATATCTTCACTGGTGACTTCTTCGGCTTCAGCCTCATATGAAACCAGAACTCTATGGCGTAATACATCCATACCAATTGCACGGATATCATCAGGTGTGACATACCCACGTTGATTGATAAAGGCATTCGCTTTAGCAGCAAGAGCCAGGTTGATCGAGGCTCTGGGAGAGGCACCATATTCAATGAGAGCCTCCAGGTCATTCAGCCCTGCCTTGACAGGATCTCGAGTTGCCATAACCAGCGAAACGATGTATTTGAATATTTTATCATCAATATATATCTCATCAACCACATTTCTGGCTTCGAGAATATCTGCCTTTTTGATCACAGGTTTGATATCAAACTTGGGTTCAGGATGGGCCATTCGCTTGATGATTTCAAATTCTTCTTCATCCGATGGATAATCGACTTTTAGCTTCAGCATAAAGCGGTCAACCTGAGCTTCAGGTAAAGGATAGGTTCCTTCCTGCTCTATGGGATTCTGCGTTGCCAGCACGAGAAAGGGTTCTTCAAGCTTGTAAGTAGTATCACCAATAGTGATCTGTTTTTCTTGCATTGATTCAAGCAGGGCAGCTTGAACTTTTGCAGGAGATCGGTTGATCTCGTCAGCTAAAATGATGTTTCCAAAAAGGGGTCCCTTCTTGACATTAAATTCACCATTCTTCTGATTATAAATCAGGGTGCCCAGCAAATCAGCCGGCAAGAGGTCCGGAGTAAACTGGATACGATTGAAACTTGTATCAATAAGTTGGGCGAGGGTTTTTATGGTAAGTGTTTTTGCTAAACCGGGAACACCCTCTAACAAAATATGTCCGTTAGATAATAATCCGATGAGAATACGCCTGATCATTCCCTGCTGTCCTACAACCACTTTGGCGGCTTCTGCCTCCAGTGTTTTTAGGAATAGACTTTTATCCTTAATTTTCTCATTAAGCTGTGTAAGATCAAATGTCATACTTGAAAATCCTGTGAATTAAGATGTCTTGCTGAGCAAATGCTGTAACTCAGGAATTTCTTCCAGTGATTTGCCGAGATATTTCAACTCGAACTCGACTGAGGGAGCCATTTCGTGATTTGGGTACGTTTCTATAAATTTTGAATAATACTTGGTGGCAGGTTCATTTTCCCCAAGCTCATTGGCATATATATATCCAATTGAGAATAAGGCTTTTGGTGCCTGCTCTGAATCAGGATATTGATCCACGATTTCACCATAGACTTCAATGGCTTTTTTAAGATTGAGTACATTCTTGTGATATACTTCGGCGAACTCATATTTTACCATCACTGCATTGGATTCGTCTGAATATTTTTCCAGCCAGAGCATGTACATTTTTACTGCGGATTCGTTGGCCTGTACGGCTAATGCCTGTTTAGCCAGATCGCGTAAATCACCTGCTGAATAATCATTGATGTCAGCTAGGGTGGCCATATAAAAAGCATCTGCTCTTACAAGATCTTTTAAAAATTTAGCTGATAGATTTCCAGCTTCAATATTGGCAGCAATCCTCTGATCAGCAGTTTCAGCTTTATTGATCGCATTTTGAAAAGATTCAAGAGAAGCTTCATAGTCTTTTGAATCTTGTAATTCACTACCTTGTGCAAGGAATTCATCATATGATTTTCCACACGAGATGACAAGCATGCTCAAGATGATAATTCCCAGAATAACTAATTTTTTCATTGATTCATTTCCTCTTGTTTCTTCTTCCCTTTAAAGCGATTTATTTCCTAACAATTTGAACAGGTAACTTTGTTCAACGCATCTTCTACGAATCATAAGAATCCATGTTCCCTGCATTATAATTTTTTTAAAAGGCGTATGCTATGGCAATGTGTGCTTGTCCCGTTTTATTAGCATGTTCAGCACCCAGGGGTATTCCGTAATCTATTCGGGCGGGTCCGATAGGAGTATCAATTGTAATTCCAGCTCCTACGGCCATTTCCACATCAGATATAGTTGCATCATCAAGCTCTGACCAAAGGTTTCCTATATCCAGGAAAAGACTTCCTCCCAGGATGTCATATATGGGGAAACGCAATTCGAAATTAGTATAGAGTCTGAGATTGCCCCCTAGCGGATCCCCGTCAACAGTTGGTCCAAGCATCCTTTGTTCAAATCCTCTGATACTGGAATTACCTCCGAGAAAGAATCTTTTTACGTATGGAATGGCAATTTCTGGATCACGTTGAAAAGCCACAGCCATATTCAGGTTATGAGCAATGACCACATCACCGAACAGGTTCCAGAATGAACTGAATGAAGACTGCAATTGAGTATAGTTATTTTCTCCCCCTAAAAAGTATCCAACCATTTCCGGTTCGATTACGAATTTAAATCCATGATGAGGATAGAAATAATTATCACGTTTGTCCCAGGTGAACTTAAAACCAATCTTGCGAGCTTCCTGGTATAGATCCTCTTCTTCCGTAGGATCCCCACTGCTTTTTGATTTACTCCATTCTGCGAGAGATTGGATTTTAATCCTTCTGAACCATCGATATGTCATGACCGCCCGCAATCCATAAGCCAAATTATTAAAATTTTCTTGAGTATCGTCCACATAATCCACATACCAGAAAAAAGGATTTATGGTAAGGGGAATTCTAAATTTGGATAACCAGGGCTCCACATAAAAGAAATCAAAATTAAATCGCTGAGGAATAAATATTGAGGGGTATATGGAACTAATTTTTGTTTCAATTCGAACCCTTCTACTCTTTTCAAACAAATTATTATGATACCAGCTTCCTGAAAGACCGACACTCAGTTCAGGATCAGAATTCCGTGATTCTTCTACTATGCCCTGTTTGACCCCCATATTCATATCGAAAGCTCGGAACTTGGCTGCAATCACTTCAACATCTATATCAATGGTTGCTGAATCCAGATTAACATTAGCCAGTGATATATTTACACTATTAAATAGGCTGGTTTCATAGAGACGCCGTTTGGATTCCTCAATATTTGCCAGATTAAAGACTTCACCGGAATCTACAATCAGTTCCCGGGAGATGATATGTTTTGGAATTTGCTCTACTTCTTGAATATTAATATTCCCTATATTGAGTTTAGGGCCCTCTTTCACCTTGATGTAAAGACTTACAGAGTCGGCTACGACAACACTATCCTTAATATTGATGAGTGGATATCCATTATTCTGATAAAGCGTGAGCATTTCTATGAGGTTTTCCCGAATCTTAAAGGTGTTAAAACTGGAACCAGCCTGAAATTCAATGATCTCAAGATAGTCCTCCTCACTAAAAACACTGTTTCCAGATAATGTCACATCCCTGAGATAGTACTGCTTCCCCTCTTCGACCTTCAACACAATTATGATGGTTCCCTCACCGATTGAGAGAGAGTCTGTTATCTGAGCATCCAGAAATCCGTTGAGTATATAGTAGTCTTCAAGTTTCTCAATTTCCCTGGCAAGATGGTGTGGGTTATAAAAACTTCCTTTGCTCACCAACCTTTTTTCTTTGATGTGGATTTGATTGAGAAGATCCTTACTGGTAAGGTTGCTATTCCCAGTTATTTGAATATCAACAATTTCTGGAACTTCCTGAGTACTCTGGGGAAAGGCAGTCAGCGTAAGCAGGAAAGTTATTATGAGGAATCGAACGGATACGGTTCTCAGTAGGTAAATTTTAGCCTCCCGTTCAACTCCACATCTCTATTCTGATTGATTTTTGTTGTTATCGATACATTCTTGCTGATCTGATACTCAAAACCAAAATCGTAGTCTGTTTCACCATCGGTAGGCTGGATGGCTCCTTCATAAGTAATCATTAAATTCTTTGATAACCTCTGCCCTAGACGCAATCTCGCATTGGCTGTCGAATCAGATGCAAAATCTACACCTACAAGATCAAGACCAATATATTCACGACCCAATTTTGATATCTGTTTTTCTACAAACTGTATGCTAAGATTTTCAACTGGATCAAGAGCCGATTCATCTAAACTAATATCCACCAACGTTTTATTCAATGTAAGATAGGACAGCACATCGCTCTGGGTAAGTTTGGTATCTTCGGCCTTAATTACCAGCTCAGGTTCATCAAGATCACCACTCAAAATGAGCTGAACCCTTTCACCTTCAATATCAATTTCTGCTTCCATATTGATTTGGGGGTTAAAATCCACAGAATTAAAGATTATTTCTCCTGACTCAAGATCGAGCTCATTCCCTAGATAGTAGAATTTTCCACCCTCTAATACCGTAAGCGTGCCGGTAAAACGCATGATCTCATCACCATAATCCAACAACCACAATTCACCTTCGAATTCTGCTTCCATTTGATCATTTGAGATGAGCAGGTCACTGGCAAATTGAGTGTTTAGATTGTATTTAAACAAGCTGCTGTCGGTTCTGCTTACTATCTCTTCATAGGAGGTTTCAGATTCGAAATTGGCATAGTATCCAGCTCTGAGAACCGGGAGAATAGCTTCAACATTTAACGTATCCTGGCCAGTAAAGGTTAAATCGGCATCAGCAATGGCTTCAATGAGGCCATCTGTGCTTCGATAGTATACTTCATTTGCTTTTAGCTTAATATCAAAACGCGGTTCAAAGAATGAAGTCAAATCTAGACCACCTGTCGCCGACACTTCCCCAGCATAAGTTTCAGTGGCATTGACACCAATCAAATCTCCAGCTTTTTCGGCCATCCAACCCACAGCCCCCTGGGTGTTCAAATTTGAGCCTTCGGAAAAATTCATGTGGCCGGAGAAATGGTCAATAATTAAGGTATTGTCAAGTACAGTGATCTCAGAGTGAATGTTAGTAATGGGATTACCCAACAATGATATTTCTAGTCTGGCATTGTGTCCTCTAATCTTGCCATTTCTTATGGGGGCTGTCATGGGTCCGGTAAATCCAAGTGTGCCTATAAAATCACCTTGAATGGCGTCTATTGAGGAAATATATGATGACAAAAATGGCATTTCATTGAGGTTGAACTCAAATTCAAGTCCCATATCCCGCGAGGCGACTGACAGCCGGTCTTCGGCTATCAGATCAAGAGAAACAGGCATGAATCCCGCGCCAGAGCCATAGCCCCAATTACTGACCATAGATAGGGTATCAAAGGTGAGAAGATTTCCTTCATAGGTTAATTCTGAATAGCCCTGCGAGAATTTAAGGGTGTCAAAAACAGCCTCAGAAAGTGCCACATGCGCATCCATTTTAGTATCTAGAGGTGTCCCTCGAATGGATACTGAGCCAGTAGCACGTCCTGAAATTGGCATGCCTACGATGGATGTAAAATTCAGATCACTCAATCGATAATTTTCGGTAAGGATGGTGAAGTATTGAGGTATATTACCAATCTCTTCACCTTTGACTTTATATCCCCATGGTAACTTACCAACCAGGTTTAATGAGCCACCCGCGGTAAAAGCATCAATGTTGTTACTGATAACTTCTGAACTGGTGAGTCTCAGGTCCACATTAGCAGAGTCGCTCGGATAACCGTGTGTTACACCATCCTTCAAGATAAGTTTGGCATCAATGATTGGATCCAACAAGTTTCCACTAATAGCTGCTGACCCCGAAGTTATTCCACTAAAATTGACTTTCATTCTAAAGAAATCCAGAACTCGGGCAACATCTATCAGCTCAAATGCTGTGTTCAGCTCATATCCATCTTGCTTTGAAAAAGTACCTTCAACACTGAGCCCACCGTTATTAAAGGTAACAACACTTGATGGTAGTTGGAAAATCCCTTGAGGATTGCTCCTAACAACAACAGTATCGGCAAGTTTAAGCTGATTCTCACCCTGGATCATGTTCAGTTTATTAAGAATGATATTTTTGTGATCATAGCCACCGCTGATTGATACCATGTTATTGATACCTTGAAGGTGCATATCTTCAATAAAGTATCCGTCTTCTGAAATATTTCCCAGAATCGTGTAGGATTGCAGGCTATCTCTAAACAGGAAGCCGCTATCCCCTATAAGGGCTATATCCCCACTTAGTTTTTTATTATTTAAGGAAAGGTCAACTTTTCCTTCACCTGTCAGCGTTAGTTTGTTGTCATAGGAGAGATTATTGGGTCGGATATCACCGGTTAGACGTAGATGGTCAGGATTTCCAGTGATATTTAGATGACTGGAGATATCGCCTGTAATTTTGTTTGATATTCCCATGACTTCAAAAAATGAAAAATCTGAGAAGTCGATATCAGCATTTATACCAATCAACTCTTTTGATAATTTGCCTATAAATTTAAGTTTGTTATTGGCCTGGGTAATACGTCCGTGAGAGAAATCCATCCCCTTTTCCAGCGAAAATGTAAAATCTGATTCAAGCGTATCAAAACGTAGATTATTGAACATAAATGATTCTAATAGAGCCTCGATATCATATTCATCTTGCTTGCCGCTGATGGAAATCTCGCCAATAGGTTCTGAAAATTGAATGGAGGCATTCTTAAGAAATGGTCCGAAATTGAAACGAAACATTGAGATTTGTGCATTTTGCTCACCTCCAGCTGATCTGGAGGCAACAATTCTAAAATTTTCCAATTCGGGACCCAGGGTTAAATCAAACCTATCGCCTGATGCATCGCTTTCCAGATCATGCAATTCGAAAGGAATTTCAAATTCATCGAGTAATACAGATCCTTTCCCTGACATCCTCAAATTGTTGTCCTTCTCCATAACCTCAACATCATAATTAAGCTGAAAGTCTGTGAGCCATGGAGGGAGCGTGATATTCTCAATGGTGTTTGGGTCGAAATTGGTACCACTCATGCTCACCGAGATATCATCGGTAGTGTATGATAAATCGAGATTCATGGTCTGATTTGGTGTACTTAACTCCAAATCATTAACCTTGATCTCTCCACTTGCGTCGATTCCAAGCAGGCCTGTTACTGATAGAGTGTCACTAATCACCGAGGGGGCAATAGCAACAGCAGAATGAATTTTTGTATCAACAAATCCATCAATATACCATAAAGTGGAGTGGAGAGATGGCAGTACAATGGTTTGGGTTGTGTCGCCGCTACCATATGATACTCTACC
Organism: Fidelibacterota bacterium; assembly: GCA_013202495.1. Taxonomy (GTDB): domain Bacteria; phylum Fidelibacterota; class UBA8477; order UBA8477; family JABMPR01; genus JABMPR01. The sequence goes on from JABMQQ010000009.1 coordinate 13,160, forward strand.
ATGTTCAGCTTTAAAATTCTGGATGATTGTTGAAACTGATGATTTTGGTTCACCAGCTCTATTTGGGATTTCCTGGGCATTTTGTGATTGTATAGCGTATCCATCCATGAAGAGATTCTGCAGGGTGAGTTCCTTTGTGGACCAATCCCAATCCCAACCCAGTATAGATATTTCATTAGCAGACAGGAGTGGATTTCCAGTCAGATTAACTTTGATCATTAATTGTTGAAGACCCATAGATTTTCGAAGAAGACCTCCTTCAATATCACCACTCATGGAGATGCCAGTTGGAAATAGGACGTACTTATTGAGTGAGTTTACAATGATGGTAGAGAATAAATGAGTCTGGAATAGAATAAGGTATATCAGGATGCTAATTGAGCTTAGCAATCCTCCTGCTATCCATTGTGCTACTCTCCTTTTCACCTACTCATCTGCCCTTTCATTTGGCTTTGAATTTATAGAGGTTTTTCCATATTTCTACCACTTAGAACCAGAATGGTTCACCATTTTACACCAAGTATTTAAAGGAAGAAAAACGTGAATATCTGTATCTCAATCCTCAGACAAAAGAAAATGACCAGAATAACGCTGGGGTTATCTGATCATTTTCTTTATTCAATTGATGCCGGAGCAGTTGCTCCGCATCATTTACTTACTCTTTTGGTTCAGCGTCGTCCACCACTTCAAAGTCAGCTTCTTCAACTTCATCTTCACCGGAAGCCTTATCGCCTGCTTGCTCAGCACCCTCAGTTGCAGGTTGTTCAGCGTCATCCTTTACGGCTTCATACATGGAGCCAGATGCCTGATTCCATATCTCGGTAAGTGCAGCGATAGCTTTGTCAATCGCAACCTTATCCGTGCCAGTATTTACGGATTTTAACGCTTCAACTTTTTCCTCAATCATGGCGCGCATTTCACCAGGTACTTTATCACCATACTCTTTTAAGTTTTTCTCAGTAGAGTAAATCATGGCATCAGCCTGATTTTTTGTATCAATGAGTTCTCTTGCTTTGGTATCTTCTTCAGCATGCTTTTCAGCATCATTGATCATATCTTCTTTCTCAGCATCACTTAAACCACTTGATGCCTCGATCCGAATCGATTGTTCTTTGCCAGAAGCCTTGTCCTTAGCAGAGACATGCATAATGCCATTCGCATCAATATCAAAGGTAACCTCGATTTGTGGCATACCGCGTGGAGCCGGTGGAATGCCATCAAGAATAAAACGACCCATTGATTTATTGTCGGCTGCCATCTGGCGTTCACCTTGAAGAATGTGAATTTCTACCTGGGTTTGATTGTCGGCAGCAGTAGAGAAAGTTTCACTTTTCTTGGTTGGGATTGTAGTATTCCTCTCGATAAGACGTGTACATACGCCACCAAGTGTTTCAATACCAACTGAGAGTGGAGTTACATCAAGCAACAGAACATCAGATACGGTACCGGAAAGTACACCACCCTGAATAGCAGCACCCATGGCCACTACTTCATCAGGATTTACTCCTCGGTTGGGTTCTCTTCCAAAAATTTCCTGTACGATTTCCTGAACCTTAGGAATACGAGTGGAGCCACCAACAAGAATGACTTCGTTGATTTCACTAGCCGCTAAACCAGCATCCTTGATAGCATTGATACAAGGTTGTTTTAGTCGCTTGAATAGATCTTCAGTTAAGCTTTCAAATTTGGCACGGGAAAGTGTTATTACCAGGTGCTTTGGACCTGTCTGATCTGCTGTGATGTAAGGCAGGTTGATCTCAGTGGAGCTAGTGCTTGAAAGCTCAACTTTAGCCTTCTCAGCAGCTTCTTTAAGTCTCTGCATACCCATAGCATCTTTAGAAAGATCAATGCCTTCAGATTTTTTAAACTCACTCACAAGCCACTCAATGATGGCCTGATCCCAATCGTCACCACCCAGGTGAGTATCACCATTGGTTGATTTTACCTCGAAAACTCCATCACCAAGTTCAAGTACGGAGACATCAAAAGTACCACCACCAAGGTCAAATACTGCAATGGTTTCATCATTCTTTTTGTCCAACCCATAAGCCAGAGCAGCTGCGGTTGGTTCGTTGATAATACGAAGCACATTCAAACCAGCAATTTTTCCAGCATCCTTGGTCGCTTGACGTTGTGAATCATTAAAATATGCAGGTACTGTGACAACGGCATCGTCGACTTTTTCACCCAGATATTCTTCAGCAGTTTGTTTCATCTTCTGAAGTACCATGGCTGAAATTTCTGGTGGTGAGTAGGAATCATCTCCTACCTGAACCTGACTGCGACCGCCTGGCCCACTGATAACTTTATATGGAACTTCTTCGATTTCGCGTTCAACTTCACTGAACTTGCGACCCATAAATCTTTTTACTGAATAGATTGTGTTGGTAGGATTGGTAATGGCCTGTCTTTTGGCAGGCTGTCCTACAAGTCGATTCCCCTCTTTTGTGAATGCAACAACGGAAGGAGTGGTTCTCCCCCCTTCGGCGTTCGTAATTACTACAGAGTCTTTCCCCTCAATTACGGATACGCAAGAATTTGTGGTACCCAAATCGATACCAATAACTTTACCCATTTTTCACCTCGATTATATGTTTACTAATATTTACTTCGTAATTCATAGCACAACTACAATGACAAGTCTTGTGCCAATAGATCATACATGCCATAAAGGCGCATTATTGTGAATATACATGCCGATATGGCAAGATATATTTAGGACTGGAGGATTTATTATTTGTCTTGGCGGTAGTGGTTCACAATTGGCATACGACGGCCAATACCAAAAGCTTTCGACGAAACCCGTATTCCCGGGGGCATTTGTTGACGCTTATATTCATTAATCCTCACTTTGTGGAGGAGATCTTTAACGAGTTCTTCATCCCAGCCCCTGGCGACAAGTGTTGCAAGGTCTGAGTGTTCCTCAATAATAGCATTTACCAATGGTCCCACTACCTCATAGTCAAAGGGGTCCACCTGGTTATCTCGAAGTTCTGCACTGGGTTCTTTGATAATGGTATTTTGTGGAATCATTTCATCATCATTGATTTGATTGTAGTAATTGGCAAGTCGGTAGACCATACGTTTCCCGATATCGCTTATCACAGCCAATCCACCAGACATATCCCCATAAAGAGTGCAATAACCGAGGGCTATTTCAGTCTTGTTACCTGTTGTGAGAAGTAAGCTGCCATCTTTATTAGAAAAGCTCATCATGATATTTCCGCGAATTCTGGCCTGTAAATTTTCCTCTGGAAGTCCGCTGATAGGTGCACCAAGGATCTGAGAGTAGGTTTTCTGGAATCCGTCGAAAATGGTGCCTATTGGTACATTTAGATATTTCATACCTAGATTGGCCGCAAGTACTTCTGCATCTGTGACACTGTGATCAGAAGAATATTTGGATGGCATGGCAATACCGAGAACATTATCGGCACCCAGAGCCTCTACAGCTATAGCAGCAGTTACGGCAGAGTCAATACCCCCCGATAAGCCCAAAACTGCCTTAGTGTGTCCCGTTTTGGCAAAGTAATCATGTACACCAAGGACCAATCCCTTATAAATCTGTTCTTCTTTTGAAATATTTGGTAGTTCAACTTTAGTTCCTGTATTGGGAGAAGCCGGAAGGACTATCTCACTTATACTTTCATTAAATTGAGGGCAAACATGCACCCAGTCACCATTTTCATCGGCAACCATTGACATCCCATCAAATACAAGTTGATCCTGGCCCCCGATTAAATTCACATAAATATATGGTTTATTATATTTCTCTATCTTATTGACTATCAGCTTACTACGCTCAATGTACTTATTAGTTACGAAGGGTGAAGCAGATAGGTTAATAAAGAGGTCAACACCTCTGTCACCCAGAATATCACAAATTTTATAATCAATATTTTCATCCCATAAATCTTCGCAGATATGTATTCCCAGGCGTAGTGCTTCCCCATTTCGGAACGTAATAACGACAGGTTCATTGTCACGACCTGGTTTGAAATACCGCCATTCATCAAACACATCATAAGTGGGCAACAGCGATTTATGTACCCATTGGATAAGTTTTCCATGCTGAAGGACGGCTACACCATTGTAGGTATCAGTCCCATCATAATGAATCGCCCCAATAAGTGTCAGCATTTCGCCTGAGGCCGAAGCCAGCTTGTCCACCATCTTTTGATTTTCGAGGATAAAATGTTTTTCAAGTATGAGATCTTGAGGTGGATATCCAGGAATAAACATTTCAGGAAAGACCAATAAATCTTTTCCCGAGGCTTCCATCTTCTCCATAATAGATAAAGCCTGTTCTGTATTGGCCTGTAAGGCGCCGACAGTTGGATTGACCTGGGCGATACCCAATTTAAGATCATTAATCATTAATCTGCATCCCCGATCAATTCGAATATTCTTTTTACAGCAATTTCAGGAGTTTGGACAGATTCTAATCCTTTGATATCCCAGGAATTATACCCAACTACCGGTTTGCCGTATCCCAGGGTATAGGCGATTTCAGACAGGGTACCGTAAGCCCCCTCCACCGCGATGGCAGCATGTACCGACCTGATGATGATGGCATTTCGGAGATCGCCCATACCTGTCATAATAGGAACGTCAATGAAATCATTGGCATCAAGACCATCTGAATCTTTAAGAATTCCCGCCACGATACCATCAGCTGCTTTTGCACCTTTACTGGCTGCTTCCATGATGCCTAAACCGCCCCCTGTATACACAATAGCTCCACTCCTGGCGAGTAGTTTGCCCGTTTCATATGCGAATTGGATTCCAGCAGGACTTGCGTCTCTTGCTCCAATAATGGCTATTCTTTTGCTGGATGCGGATTTGGTCATGGATTTAGACGGGAAATAGTTCTTGGGAAAGGAATGGTTTCACGGATATGCTGTAGGCCACACAGCCAGGCTACAACCCTTTCAACACCCAATCCGAATCCTGAATGAGGGAAAGAACCATATCTACGTAGATCCAGGTACCAACTGTAATCCTCTTCTGTGGCACCATCTTCCTTAATACGGCCAACCAGGGCTTCTATATCATCTTCACGCTGAGATCCACCAATAATTTCTCCGTAGCCTTCAGGTGCCAACATATCTAGAGCCATAGCTTGTTTATCGTTCTCAGGATCGCGTTTCATATAAAATGCCTTGATGGCTGATGGATAGCGATGCACCATAACAGGACTATCGAACTGGCTTGAGATAATGGTTTCATCACCACCACCGAAGTCATCACCCCATTTAAACTCAACACCTTTGTCATTCAGAATTTTTACAGCATCTGTGTATGATATGCGAGGGAATGGTTTCTGAATAGCCTCTAATTTGGAGATGTCTCGCTCAAGCGTCTCCAGTTCAGGTTTACGATGCTCTAAAACTTGTGAAACAATGTAAAAAACGAAATCTTCAGCTACATCCATGTTCATATCCAGGTCATAGTAGGCCATTTCGGGCTCAACCATCCAGAATTCAGTCAGGTGACGACGTGTTTTCGATTTTTCCGCCCTGAAAGTTGGACCAAAACAGTAGATTTTTCCAAAAGCTGCTGCGCCGGCCTCACCATAGAGCTGTCCGCTTTGCGTTAAAAAAGCTTTTTCTCCAAAATAATCAGTCTCAAACAGCGTGGCAGTACCTTCTGTAGCGGCTTTCTGGAAAATCGGTGTGTCCACCAGTGTAAAATTACGATCATCAAAGTAATCTCTGATGGCTTTGACTATGGTGTGGCGAATACGGATAATTGCATGCTGTCTTTTTGAACGGAGCCATAGATGGCGATTATCCATCAAATAATCTGTCCCATGCTCTTTCTTTGATATAGGGTACTCATCGGCCACGGATACCAGATCCATTGAATGAACCAGCATTTCATAACCACCTGGAGACCGTGGTTCTTCTTTCACTTCCCCAGTAACGATAACTGATGATTCCTGGGTAATCAGGGTCTTTATGTCAAAGGAAGCCTCATCGGCGTCGAATTTAGTCACCACGCATTGCATAATGCCTGTACCATCTCTAAGCAGCAGGAACCAGATTTTGCCACCTTTACGGACGTTATAGGCCCATCCTTTAAGTGTAACAGTCTCCCCTACGAACTCTTTCGAATTCTGTATAAAGTATTCTTGCATGTCTTTGCCTTGTTTTTCCATTACTACCATTCTTCCGTCATCGATTCAATAATAAAATCAATCAGTTTTTCAATCGTTTCAGTATACGCATCTTCGCGTATGAGTTTTTCGGCATCACTTCGATTGGCATTTTCGTCTTCACTAAAGTAGGTACCGAAAACCGTAAAATTCTTTTTAAATATCTCTGTCTCACGAATATGGTCATACCAGATCACCTCTCCGCGGAATTCAAGACGATATTCTAAAATATTTTCGTTCTCATCAAAGCTATTAGGTTTATCAGTGATACTATTAATTTTGCCTTCTATATGAGAATCAGGGGTCTCTTTTGCTGAAAGAGAGAGTAATTGTTCGTTGAGCATTCTTTCCGTAAGTGCCTCTTCGATATCTGTCTCAACAGCAAATTCAGTGGTCAAATTCTTAAAGGTGACCAACTCCACATCGTGAAGATGATCGGGGATACTCCCTTTAAATGAATAGATTCCACAACCGGTTATGAAAATTACTATGAATAGAAGTGGACTAGTTTTCTTTAACAATCTCATACTCTTTTATCTTTCTATAGAGAGTTCGCTCAGCCATTTGCAATGCCTGAGCAGTTTTACGCTTATTAAAATTGAATCGTTCCAGGCTTTTCGTGATGAGCTCTTTCTCAACCTGGGCAGCCGTAAGAGTACCTAGCATTTGAGGATTTAGGATTGTAACAGATTCATCACCATGTATCTCATTATTGTGATCATCGGGTAATACTTCCAGGGCAGGATTGTATTCATCGCCATTACTTTCACCAGCCTGCCGAGGTACTAAACCTTGATCAATCAGATCTTTCATCTCTGCGATTTCACGTCTAAGCATGAAGAGCTGTTGAAGAATGAGTTCCCGCTCTGCCTGATCAACATTTCGATCCAATTTAACCGGAAGTAAGGGATTGAGTTCAGTGGGACTAGATTCAGCATTCAAATACCGGTAAATCACTTCGGTCTTTATAACCCCACCCTTTTCCAGTATGACCATGCTTTCAATGAAGTTCTTTAATTCACGAATATTACCGGGCCAGCGATGCTGACTCATGACCTTCAACGCACCTTCTGAGAACCCCTTGAATAGGATTTGATTTCGAATAGCACATTCATTGGCAAATTTATTGGCCAATAATGCAATATCATCACGTCTATCTCTCAGGGATGGCACTGTAATCGTAATAGCCTTAAGGCGGTAAAATAAATCTTTCCTAAATGAACCTGAATCTACCTCTTTTTCCAAATTTCTATTCGAGGCCGCGACAATACGCACGTCAACTCTCATGGAAGATGATGAGCCGACTGGTAAGAATTCACCCTGTTCGAGGACTCGTAACAATTTTACCTGAGTCTCCAGAGGCGTTTCACCAATTTCATCCAGAAAAATGGTACCACCATCCGCAGCTTGAAAATAACCCTTTCTATCACTCGCTGCACCTGTGAAGGCACCTTTCTTGTGTCCAAATAACTCACTTTCGATAATACCGGCAGGGATGGCACCACAATTTACAATGACGAATGGTTTATGCGATCTTCTGGAATGCTTATGAAGCGCAGCGGCAACCAGTTCTTTACCAGATCCACTTTCACCGGCAATCAAGACTGAAATGTCGGTTGGAGCCACCTGCTCAATGGTTTCCAACATGGATTGAACCCCGGCAGATTGTCCGAGTATTCCAAATTTTCTTTGTAAGGTGTCCGTACGATTATTTTCAAAATACATAGAGCTACTCATGTTTTTATCGTTTCATCTCATTTTCGACCTTTTTGATCTCATCCCGGATCATGGCTGCCTTTTCGAAATCCAGACCTTCGGCTGCTCTGAGCATATCCTGCCTCATCGTATCAAGAAGTTCGCCAGTAACATAGTCCGTGTCATATTTCTTGAGGCTTTCCTTGATTGCTTCTTCCTTGCTGTGCATGGCATCCGCAACACTGGTAATACCCATAATTTCTTCTTGGGTCTTGTAAATAGTGATAGGTACGATTCCATGTTCTTTATTGTAAGCTATTTGTCTTTCCCGTCGTTGTTGGGTCGTATCCATAAGGTACTGCATACTGGCAGTAACCCTGTCTGCGTAAAGGATGACTTTTCCGTTGGCATGTCGGGCTGCACGTCCAGCAATCTGCATCAGTGAAGTTTTACTTCTGAGAAAACCTTCTTTATCAGCATCGATAATGGCGACCAGGGATACTTCAGGAAGATCCAAACCCTCTCTCAAGAGGTTGATACCAACAAGAACATCGAATTCACCAAGACGTAAATCTCTAAGAATGGAGATACGTTTAATGCTGTCAATCTCAGAGTGCAGATAACGAACACGCAGATTGTAGTTTGTGAGGTAGTCAGTCAAGTCTTCGGACATGCGTTTGGTGAGTGTGACGACCAGAACACGCTCTTTATTTTCAATTCGTTTATTGATTTCTTCCATGAGATCATCGATCTGACCTTCACTGGATCGTAAATCAATCACTGGGTCCAGCAAACCCGTGGGTCGTATTACTTGCTCAATGACCACCCCATCAGATTTTTCTAACTCATAATCAGCTGGTGTAGCCGTTGTAAAAATGACCTGATTCATTGAATTTTCAAATTCAGGAAGTTTGAGAGGTCGGTTATCAAGGGCCGATGGTAGACGAAAACCATAGTCCACCAAATTCCGTTTACGAGAATAATCCCCATTGTACATCCCACGGAATTGAGGCAATGTCACATGAGACTCATCAATGATCATGAGGAAATCATCTGGGAAAAAATCCAATAAGGTGAAGGGTCTTTCACCCGGTTTTCGACCAGTGAGGTGGCGACTATAATTCTCAATACCTGAACAATGACCAACTTCTCTTAGCATTTCCATATCAAATTTGGTGCGTTGCTCAATGCGCTGGGCTTCCAGCAACTGGTTATTGATACGAAACTCCCCTACTTGCTCCTTGAGTTCCTCTTCAATATGACCCAAAGCATTAGCGATATGCTCGTCTGAAGTAACAAAATGCCGGGCTGGATAGACAACACATACATCATCCTCAGTAAGAACTTCTCCAGTAAGAGGATCAACTGTCATGATATCTGTGACCTGATTGCCCCAGAACTCAATACGAATTGCATTTTCGTTGTACGCTGGAAAAATCTCCAGCACATCCCCGCGTACCCTGAATTTTCCCCGCATAAAATTGATATCATTGCGTTCATAGTAGATATCAACCAATTTGCGCATGATATCACGTTGATTATAGCTCTGACCTTTATTTATAATTACAAGCGATTTTTTGTATTCCTGGGGATCTCCTAGGCCATAAATACACGAAACAGAAGCAACTACAATAACATCTTTTCGAGAGAGCAAGGCGCTAGTGGCTTTTAATCGTAACTTGTCAATCTCTTCATTCATCGACATATCTTTCTCGATAAATGTATCAGTTACAGGTAGATACGCTTCGGGCTGATAGTAGTCGTAATATGAGATGAAATACTCAACAGAATTCTCAGGGAAGAAGGATTTAAACTCTCCATATAATTGCGCTGCTAGCGTTTTATTGTGAGAAACGATGAGAGTAGGCTTTTGGACTGCTTGAATGACGTTAGCGACGGTATATGTCTTGCCACTACCCGTCACACCAAGCAAGGTTTGAAAGGGAGCACCTGACTTTATCCCACCAATAAGTTCTTCAATTGCTTCAGGTTGATCGCCACTTGGTGAATATTCAGTTTTTAGTTTAAATTCTGCCATAATGACGTAAAATATACATATATGACAGAGAATCAACACTCAAGAGCTGGACTTACATTATTTTCTATATGCTAAAACCTTCCATTTGCATTCACATCAACAAGCCCTAAAATGCTACCTATGCCAGACACTCAGACGATCATCTTCTTCGCGATACTCATCCTTTCTATAATCGCCTTTATCCGTGAATGGTTTCCCATTGAAGTCACTTCCCTATTAGTGTTGGCTGCATTATTACTATCGGGTCTCATTGACAAACATCAAGCAATCAGTGGTTTTTCAAATAAAGCGGTGATTACAATTGGTGCCATGTTCATTTTGAGTCATGCATTTACCAAGACTGGATTTATCCGCGTATTTACGATCTGGTTGGAAAACAATGGACGTGGTAGGAACTGGTTGGTAACCACTCTGTTCTTGCTTTCTGTCAGCATATTCTCGGCCTTTATCAATAATACTGCCACTGTGGCTATCCTTATCCCAGTAGCAACAGACTTATCACATCGCTTAAATATTAGCGCATCTAAAATAATGATACCCCTGTCTTTCGCCGCTATCGTCGGCGGGACTTGTACAGTTATCGGAACGTCTACCAATCTGATTGTCAATGATATTGCTTTTGAGGCGGGGTTTCATATTGGAGTCTTTGAGCTGAGTAAATTGGGTGTCATCCTCGTGGTAGCGACTCTATTGTATATTCTTGCTGCGCAAAAGTGGATTTTGCCATCACGAGTTCCAGTCTCTGGTCTGACAAAAAAATACCACCTTGGTACCTATCTTACTGAGGTTAAAATCCCCAAAGAATCGCCCTTGAACGGACGGAAGTTCATGGATTTAAAACTAGGACAGACTTATGAGTTGACTGTGCTAGAGATCATCCGCCATGGGAATCATATCACAACCAATATGCGAAATATTGTGTTAAAGGAAGATGATATCCTGCTTGTACAGTGTTCTGTAGACAAACTGCAAGTATTTCGGGCAGAACAAAAAGTACTCCTTCTAACTGATATCAAGATGGATGACAATGAATTGGCTGATAATGAAAATATTCTCATGGAAGCTATGATCTCTCCTAATTCAAGTCTGGCAGGATCTTCTCTCATGGAAGTGGACTTCAGGCGTCGCTATGGTTTGTTTGTTCTGGCACTACGGCGCTATCGTGAACTCATGCGAACCAAAGTAGCACATGTCAAACTAAAACATTTTGACACCCTGTTAATCTTTGGCTCAAGAACACGTATGGCTGCCTTGAATACAGATCCTAATTTTATCATTTTGGAAGAATTGGACACAAAACTTCACAAAATAAAATATTGGTGGCTAGCTGTGGCTATTATCCCCATTGTTGTAGGAGTAGCCGCTCTGAATATCTTATCCATTATGGAAGCCTCACTTTTGGGAGCCATCCTGGTTATGGCAACAGGGATTGTGCCGGCTCAGGAAGCCTACAAGTCCATAAATTGGACTGTTATTTTTCTAATTGCCGCTCTTATACCACTTGGGGCTGCCATGGAAACCATTCATCTGTCAGAGAGAATTGGTGGTATCATCACTACCGCCAGCAGTCAATTCGGACATGTTGGGCTCATCGGAATTCTGTTCTTTATAACTATGCTGATGACCTCCTTCCTCTCTCATACTGCAACTGCAATTATTATGACACCCCTGGCCATTAAGTCTGCTGGTGTTCTGGGGCTTGATCCTATGCCCTTCATCATGACCATCATGTTTGCAGCATCGCTGTCCTTTATGACGCCAAACGGGTATCAGACCAATACCATGGTATTTTCACCAGGTGGATATCGCTATATGGATTTTATGCGGGCTGGCATTCCCCTACATATCATTCTGGGAATCATTGGCGTCATACTGATACCAGTTATCTGGCCTCTGTAGAATAAACACCCGAATTAATTCGGGTGTTAGACTGGATAGTTAGAAATGTTTTGATGCGAAAGCGCGTCCAGAATGGGACTTGAGGTATTTCTCAAAAGCTAAAGCCTTAACTTCTGTGTCAAAGGAAATCAATGTTTCAACTATCCATGGTTTATACCTTGCTGTACTTTTTACTTCTCCATAATTATGTTTTAGAATTCTTCTCGAAATATCTGTGGTAAAGCCAGTATATTGTCGTTCTGGGTATTTTTGTGAATGCAAAATGTAAACATAAAACATAATGTGCTCATAGGTTATAGCCTGCTCGGGCGTAATTCGAATTTGTTGATATGGATAGATATTTCCCGGCTTCGCTTTCAGCTACGCTCGGGGTAGACTTCACTCTTCATTTTATTCGAATGAAGCCTAGCGGAGGTGGAGAGACTCGAACTCCCAAGTCCTCACGGACGGCTGTTTTCAAGACAGCTGACTTACCAATTAGCCTACACCTCC
>JABMQQ010000131.1 GCA_013202495.1 Fidelibacterota bacterium
AGTCAAGTCGTAGTCCTTTGGACGTAGACTGAAGGTGCCCGAAGGGCAGTCTCGAAGGATAATGAAACACATGTGACGAGCGCTTTAAGTTTCCTGCACGCTTCGAGGTTCCTGCACGCTTCGAGGTCCCTGCACGCTTCGAGTTCCCTGCACGCTTCGAGTTCCCTCAGCGAGACAATCAGGGTTTGATCTGAGAGGTGGCAAGCCAGAATTTGAAAATTGTGCATCACTTCTTGTCGCGGAAGGGCAAAGAAAGTTCTTTCAGTTTTGGGACATCTCCCGCCATAAACGCGTATTTCTTTGCCCTCCCCCATCCTTTTATCTGTTTTTCGAGTAGAATCGCGTCCTGGATACCCATTTCTTCAGAATTCCACAGCAAGGTCAGTGGCCGACGAGAATGTGTATAACCAATGAGAAATCCTTCATGATGCTGGAATAACCGATTTTCTAAGTTGCTGGTAACACCGGTGTAAAGTGTCTCATCAGAACACAGTAAAATATAAACAATACCTGTTTTCATTTATTCTCCAATTTTACAAGGGTTGTGCAAAGATATATAATGTGGAGATGTTTAACAAGCATAGAGGACGCAATACTGATTACGCTTCGAGTTCCCTCAGCGAGACAGACTTGATATCTTGTTTTGTCTTCCTGCTAGTCAAGTCGTAGTCCTTTGGACGTAGACAATATATGAAAAAGCAGCGTCCTTCCTGGTTAATTTTGGTTTTCCAAACTTAACTAGCCCAAGAAGGAGGCGCTGCATTGTGAAATATATAGGCATGGATGCTCACAGTAAAAACAGTTATTTCGTAGTTCTTTCAAGAAACGGTAAAGTAATACGCCGTGAGAAAGTCACGACTCAGGAGGATACGATTCTTGAGTTTGTTGGGTCCGTAACGGGTCCCAAAAAGTTAAGCTATGAAGAAGGGGTCATGTCCCAATGGTTGTACATCTTGCTAAAGGATGAAGTAGATGAACTGATAGTGTGTCAGCCACCAAAGAGTAAGGGAGCTAAGAATGATTGGCTAGATGCAGCAGAGATAGCTGATTTGCTGAGAGTAAACCGGCTGAAATCAGTGTTCCATTCAGATGATGTCTTGATAAATCTGAGGGTTTTAATTTCCGGATATGATGATTTACTCCAAGAGATTATCAGAAGCAAAAACCGGTATAAAGCACTCTATCGTGAAGCTGGTATTCCCACAAAAGGCGAGGATATTTATGAGGATCAGGAGATGCTGTTACAGTTGTCTACAGAACAGCGACAACTTGTAGGTAGTAGTTTATATGATCAGCTTCAATTGCTGGAACTGCATAAGCAAAAATATGTGAAGCAGCTTGATCAAAATGTTCAAAGCTATAAGCCAGTAAAGTTGTTGAGAGGCATTCCGGGGATCGGAACGATCCGAGCCAATCATGTTGTAGCAGTTATGGTAACTCCTTATCGCTTTACCAGAAAAGGTAATTTAGTAGCCTATTCCAGGCTGACCAAACATGGTCGTATGAGTGATGGAAAGCTCTACGGTAGGAAGCGTTCATTGGGTCAGCCAATATTGAAGGATGCCTTCAGGGGAGCTGCTCTGTGTTCACTTAGTGGGAAGAATGCTTTTCGGCGTGAGTATGATGTACAACGAGCAAAAGGTAAAAGTGATAAAGAAGCCAGAAATAAAATTGCCAAAATGGTAGCAGCCACAGTATTGGGTGTGTGGAAGTCTGGCAAACCATATGACGATAACTATTGGGAGGTGACACGGAAGAGTAATCAAAGTTGCTGTAGACATATGTAAGGATCTTTGAACTGAGGACGATTGGAAGCCAAGATGACCAGTCTGGATGATATATCCATAGGTTCAAAAGAAGAGGAGAGGTTTTTATCAGTCATGATCCGGGTTGGCACTTGAGATCCCAGGCGTAGACTAACCCTCCTCCACATATATCTCAATGTTGTAATGCTCCGGCGCTGATGTGAAAAACATCTGTAAAATCTGGAAAGCGGATGAGAGCTAAATAGAAGAATGAATGTGTCTCACATAGAGATAACATGACTTGTCAGCAACTTAAGAACTCGGGATGTCATTCAAGAAATGATTGGAAAGATGAAGGCTATTAAAAGAAGTGTTGATACTAGGCCAGTCAGTATAACCTTGTTGTTCTCAACAAAGGCTAGAAAACTTACATGGACGGGGTAGGACGCACCGTCAGGAAACCATCTGCAAAAAGAGGTTCTGGGGATAATTTATCTCTTGACTTTCTTTTTCATAGAAGACTGATTCGCTATTAGATATTCAAAGGAGACTGCCTCAGGTTCTGAGACAGACCCTTTTAATCCTGAATATCCTGAGATCAGCTAATAGTCATAAGCTCAACATGATCTTTTATCATACCAGCCAGCTGCTCCATTTTTTCATCATCATCTTTCGATAGCAATGAGACCAGATTGTCTACCTTTTTGGCAGCCTGGAAAGTGTCCTGAGCAACCAGCAAAAGAGGAACATTTGTCCCAGAGGCTCTGGCAAGAATATTTGGTGGAGGAAGGATGTTGTTAGTCAGAATAATACCTGCTGCCTGGCTATCCAGTGCAGCCAGAATCATATCACTTCTATCACCACTTGTGATAACAAGTTTTGATTCCTTGTTGAAACGTTGCATGCGTAGTACTGCATCGGCAGACATGGCACCAACGAAAACATCTTTGATGGTGTTTTTCAACCCTTTTTCTCCCGCCAATACCTTTGCGAAGAAAAGATCTGCCAGAAAACGCATGGAGGGCTTAGTGAGTTCATCTGCATATGGTATAATCCCCAATACCGGGAGTTCCAACGCTTTGAAATGATCGCTATAAACTGCTTTAAAGTCTTCTACATCATGAACCTTGTTAATGATGACCCCAGCCAGCTTTACACCCCCTAGATCAATTGTCTTTTTAAGGGCACAGGCATCATCCACGATCTGATCGTTGGTTCCACTTAGTATAACCAACAGCTCGCCATCTAAATATTTGCATAGGGAAATTGCATCGAGATGAACGGATAATCCACGAGTGAGTTCGTTGCCACCTTCGATGAGCATAATTTCTTTGCCCTTAGAATTGTGCGTGGCGATTTCGCGAACTTTATCAGCAGTTGTTTTTTCATCATACATGAATCTCAATTTGGAGTGATCAAAGCCGAGACTCATTTCTTCAGGTGATTCGTCTGCGTTCATGGCAGCTGTACACACGGCTGCATCAAAATCCCAAAGGCGTTTTTTTCGGTAGAGTAACCTGTCACCGAAGGGCTTTAGATATCCCATTTTCTTGGAGGAATTTTTGGCCAAACCAACGATGACACTTGTTTTTCCAGCATCTTTCCGGATTGATGTTACAATTATATTTTTCATTGGGGTGAATCCTTTTTATCATCAGATAATAATACACGAATATCTACAGCCCGGGCTCCAGAACCTTGTTCATAGACGACCATGGGGTTGATTTCAATATCAGTAATCCTGGGAACCTTGCTGATGAGACTGGCAACCTTTTCCAGAGCTGTAATAATACTTTCAATATCTTTACGAGCTTCACCCCGTACACCCAACAGGAGCGGATATGAGCGAATCTCTTTAATCATTGATCTAAGTTCCCGATTCGAAAGTGGCACGGCTCTGAAAGCCACATCCTTCATCACTTCAACATATATACCACCCAAACCAAACATGATTGTGGTTCCAAAATTGGCATCTCTGCGAGCGCCAATAATGACTTCTGTACCAGCTGTAATTTGTTCAACAACTTCAATACCATCGATAATGGCATTGGGTACATTGGCTTTACAGGAGTGAATAATGGTCTGATAGCCATCAATGACTTCTTCCGGGTTATCCAGATCGAGAAGCACACCACCAGCATCACTTTTATGGAGGATGTTTCTGGATACCACTTTCATGACAACAGGATATCCAATTTCGTCGGCCAGCTTAACAGCGGCTTCAACGGATTGCACGACACCACCACGTGGGCCAGGGAGTTGAGCGGCATTCAACAAGCCTTGCCCCTCTTCCGCCAACAGGAAGGTTCTTCCGTCCGCCAACGCACTATCTATAAGTGTATTGATGGCATCAACGTCAATCTCAGCTGTAACTGGTTCAGCTTCTTCTTGGGCCTGAACTTTCCGTATGGATTGAATAGCACCCATACAGGATACACCGTCATAGACATCACGATAAACGGGAACGTTCTTCTTGTGAAGAGCAGTAATGGCAATTTCTGTGAGTTCGCCACCAAAAACGGAAAAGGTGATGGGTTTGCCCTTGGCTTTGTACTTCTCATACATTTCATCAATCATCTCAGTCAATTCCTGAGAGTTCATCATAGCCGTTTCACAATAGAGTGCCATGACACAATGAATAGAATCGTCAACCAGCGCTTCTTGAAGGGCTTTCACATAATCAGCTTTGGATGCTTCTCCGGTGATATCCACAGGATTTTTTGTTGAGCCGAATCCGTGGGCAACGCTTTCAAAGGTTTCTTTCAATTTATCCTGATCATCATAGAGCTTGATATCGTATTTTTCACAGGCATCCGTGGCCATAACGCCCACACCACCACCATTGGTAATGATGATCCCATTAGGACCTTTGGGTACAACTGAATGTGAGAGAAATTTGCTCCATTCAAGCGCTTCCTGGATACTCTCAGCTCGAAGTACACCGCACTGACGCATAATCGCATCAAAAACCTTATCAGAACCTGCCAGTGAACCAGTATGGCTAGCTGCGGCAACGGCACCACGCTTTGAGCGACCCGATTTGATTACAATAACTGGTTTAATCTTGGTTGCGTGCTTTAATACTTTAACGAGACGCTCACCTTCCTGAATACCTTCAATATACATCAGGATGATTTTAGTCTCTTCCTGAGTGATGAGATACTCCAGGAGGTCTGCTTCATTGATATCGGTCTTATTCCCAACCGAAATGATAGAAGACAAACCAATATTCTGTACAGCGGTTTTGCCGATCATGGCAATCCCTAATGCACCACTCTGTGTAATGATGGCTACATTGCCCTCACGGATATCCCGTGGACCAAAAGTTGCATTCAGAGCGACCTTTGAAGAATAATGCCCGAATATATTTGGACCCAATATTCTCATATTGTGAGCTCGTGCATAATTCAATACACGTTGCTCTTCTTCAAGATTTCCAATTTCTGAAAATCCAGATGAAATAATGGCCAACATTTTCACATTCTTCCTGGCACAACTAACAACGGCGTCATACACGAAGCGAGCCGGAATAGCTATCACAGCTACATCAACTTCACCTCTAACGTCTTCAATGCTGCTCAGAATATCATATCCCAGAGCGTGCCCGCCCTTTGGATTGACAGGATAAATATCTCCCTTGTAACCTACGTAAAGCATATTCTCCAGAATTTTGTAGCCAATTTTTCCAGGCTCCTGGCTGACGCCAATCACCGCTACTGATTCTGGTTCAAATAAATATTTTATATCAGGTTTTTCCACTATCACTTACTCTCCAGGAATGTCATCTTCATTTCGTACAATCCATCTGAAATATGTTTCTGCACATCAAAGCCCATACTTTCAAACAGACGCATCATCCGTGCGTTACTAATTATTACGTCTGCAGTAAATCCAAGCAGACCTTGTTTCTTGGCTAACAGAGTCAAGTACTTCAACAACTCCTTGCCTATCCCCAATTCCTGGTGATCATCTCTAATAACAAATGCAACATCAGCAGTATGTGTTGAACCGATAATGGCATATTGTCCAAGACCAACCAGGTGTTCCACACCATCTTTTTGAGCAAAAGCCAAAAGGATGATTTCGGTGCTATAATCTATCACCACAAAATCCTGCAATCTCTCATGTGGCATGTCTTTTCGCTCAGAAATAAATCTTCGTTGCAGGCTGGCATCTGACAGCGAATAGAAAAATTCTTTCAAAAGGGGTTCATCACTGATCTTAACCGGTCGAATGAAAACCTCTAATCCACTAGATGTGGTTCTATAGGTTTCAACTTTTTCGGGATATTCTCCAGCTTTTCCAGCGATAAAGGCCTGATCCTGATAAATCAAATTCCGTTTCTTGGCCTTACGAATCAATTCTGCTCTGAATTTAGGGTGAGCAATGGAAATCAGTTCCATGGCCCGCTCGCGGATATTTTTCCCATGCAGATAGGCAATACCATATTCCGTCACAACATAGTGGACATCACCACGATTAAGGGTTACACCAGCTCCTGCCTTAAGAAAGGTAGCAATACGCGATACTTCTCCATGCTCTGCAGTAGACGGCATCGTGAGAATGGTTTTTCCCTTTTTGGCCAGAATTGCACCCCGCATGAAATCCGCCTGACCACCGATCCCACTATAAAATACTTTTCCCAATGATTCTGCAGTTGCCTGACCTGTGAGATCAATTTCCAGGGAAGAGTTTATGGCTGTCATGTTATCATGCTGTGCGATCACTCTGGGATCATTGGTATAATCGACCGTTTTGAACTCAACAAAAGGATTGTCATGGAGGTATTCATAGGTTTCTGCTGACCCCATGCTAAAGGTGGCTATGGTTTTACCCCTGTTAATTGTTTTTTTGGAGTTGTCAATCACCCCTGACTTCATCAATTTAACCAGTCCGTCACCCAGTAGCTCAGTATGAACACCCAAGTGTTTCTTCTCACCAAGATTTGCCAGGATAGCATTTGGCAACGAACCGTAACCAACTTGGATCGTATTTCCATCTTCAATTAATGTTGCGACGTATTTTCCAATTTTGTCGGCAACCTCATCATCAAGCTCATCTTCATATTCCAGTAGAGGCTCTTCATGGTAAATAACGTAATCAACATCTGAGATATGAATAAATCCATCACCATGCACCCGTGGCATCCTGGGATTGACCTGTACGATAATGGTCTGTGCTTTTTCCGTGGCAGCCTTAACGATGTCGACACTAACACCCAGACTCATATAGCCATGGGGGTCTGGACATGAAGTTTGAATGAGAGCCACATCGACGGGGACGTGCCCTCTCTGGAATAGTTTGGGAATCTCTGAGAGAAATATGGGTGTGTAATCGGCCAGTCCGCTGTTCACTGCAGCTCTGGTGCTACTACCGATGAAAAAAGAATTGTGTCTGAAATTGTGTTTGTATTTCTCCTGAGTATAAGGCGCTAATCCCAGAGACCAGACCTGGAGAACCTCAGCATCAAATACCGCTTTGGGATCGCTTTCAATATATTCAACAAGAGACCTGAGGAGATATTGGGGTTCAGCACAGGCAGTATGA
>JABMQQ010000132.1 GCA_013202495.1 Fidelibacterota bacterium
CTTCAGGGAGAAATCCAGAAGTCTTTTCGTTGGGTTTCGGTCTGGCCAGGTCAATATCTGTATGAGCGGTATTAAAATCTCCCACGACGATCACAGGTTTGATTTTATCTCTTTCCCTGATGTGCTCTTGCAAAGCGCCATAAAATCGCAATTTATAATCGAGACGATCCTGATCCTTTTGTCCATTTGGGAAATAGACATTATAAAGAAAGAATTTTTCATGTTCAGTGAGGACAATGCGACCTTCGCGATTGAAGGCATCATCCAAAATAGCTGTTTCCACAGAAAGGGGTTCTGTTTTACACCATGTTGCCACACTGCTGTAGCCTTTGCGCTCGGCTGAATGATAATAGGCATGATATCCCAGAGGACTGGTTAGGGATTCATCGAGTTGATCCGGTTGTGCCTTGGTTTCTTGAAAGCACATGATATCAGGTGTATCCATGTTAAACCAATCCCAAAAACCTTTTTTGACGACGGCACGAATACCGTTAACATTCCATGAAACTATGCGCATTAAAGACTCCTATATTGCGATAAAAATACTCTGAATATGCTCTGGGGGAATTGAAATATGCCCTCAGAGCATACTGACTGCATTAAGAATCCAACACAGTTTTTTGGTTGATGTTTGAACAGGGGTTTTGGATTCTATTAATTGTATTTTAATGAGCTTAAAATGAAGTATAAGACAATAAACAATAAGGTCACTGTCAATCCAGGTTCTCGTGCTATCTGGCGGAAGTGGTTGGAAAAACATCATACAGATCTCAGTGAAATCTGGTTGGTCTACTATAAAAAGCATACTGGCAAACCTAGTTTGACCAAGGCTGAAGCCAATATGGAGGCGCTTTGTTTTGGATGGGTGGATAGCTTGATACAGGGGATAGATGAAGATCGCTACATGCAAAAATTCACCCCACGGAAATCAAACAGCAGATGGTCTGAGTTGAACAAAAGGCGCGTGATAGAGTTGCAGGCCCAGGGTCTCATGACCCCAGACGGAGCGAGACAGGTTGATATCGCCAGGCAATCAGGAGAATGGGATTTGAATCGTGAACACCCCGAGATCTCTGAAGTGCCAGAGGTATTTATCACTGAATTGGAAAAATCAAAGGCAGCGAAGGCAATCTGGAATGAATTGAGTCCTGCTCATCGTCAACAATACCTCCTCTGGATAAGCACGGCCAAAAGAGATGAAACCAAGATAAGACGTTCCCGAAAAGCCATAAATATGATGACTTCAGGGCAGTCACCCAATACCTTGTAGTCAAAGAAGGAAATGAGAATGACCCCAAAAATACTCCCCGTACTTATTGCAGCATGGCTCCTGGCTTTTTGTGCGCCTCAGGTTGAAAATGTGGTGGAGGTTATGCCCGAACCGACCGTCCCCACACTTGAGATTGTAACGCGCGCTGATTGGGGATGGGTACCCCTCACCGATACTATTCCCACCCATGAGATCAAATATATTACTATTCACCACGGTGGAGAGGATTTTCCTGAGGACAAAGATGTTATCAAATATTTGATCGGTTTGCAATCCTGGAGTCGTTCTGATAAAAACTGGATTGACAATCCCTACCACTATATGATTGATCTGCAGGGGAAAATCTATGAGGCACGTCCTATTGAATATCCTGGTGATACAAATACGGATTATGATGTACGGGGGCATGCTCTCATTTGTGTCATGGGCAATTATGAAAACCAGAGACTTAGTGAAATCCAGTTTGAGCAACTTGCTCTCCTGACGGCAACCCTGGCAAATATGTATGGAGTAACTAACGACCTGATCAAAAGCCACAAAGACTATACTGAGACTTTGTGTCCAGGTAAGGATCTATATCGCTATCTGGAAGATGGCAGCCTGATCAGTCGTGTTGCTGAATTAAGAAAATCTTAATACGTCTCCCCCTCGATTATATGTCGTCAAAAATAAAGCTAAAATACTTTAAACAATCCGGTGTGATCCCTGTTTACAAGGGGAAGGTGGTTGTCATTACTGCCCGGGGTAGCAAACGTTGGATTATTCCCAAGGGTTCCATTGATTGGGAACTTTCAGCGCAGGAATCTGCTGCCAAAGAGGCACTGGAAGAGGCTGGTATCAAAGGGGAGGTTCTTCCTGATGAAATTGGGACCTATACATACGAAAAACTGGGTGGCAGCTACAAGGTGCGCCTCTATCACATGGAGGTAACCAAGCTAAAGAACCAATGGGATGAGAAACATTTCCGAAAGCGAAAATTGTTAACTCCCAAGCAGGCCATAAAAAAGGTTGTTCCTGCAGCAGTCTCCAAAATTATGGCCAGTTTTTTTCATGAGAACAGACACCTTATTAAAAAGAAGAAGCGTAAGTCCAGAAAGAAGAAGGGCTAGAGATATGGGTAATACTATTGTCGGTGTATGGAAGTTATTAACTGTTGTATATGTATCCGGTGCAGATATCACAACAATTGATCCAGCACTTCCGGGATTATTCATCTTTACAGAGGAGCATTACAGTATGACCTGGATGCCCCTGAGATCTCAGCAAGAAGCCTATGCCGATCAATGGCATCCCAATGACGCAGAGAAGGTTCAGAGTTATAACTCAATCGTAACCAATACAGGTCGTTATGAATTGTCCGGTTCGGAATTAACTACTTATGTTGAAGTAGCAAAGACACCTGCTTTTGTAGGTGGGAAGGCCGTTTATAAGTGCGATATCCAGGGTGATGAGATGCGTTTACAGATAATGGATAATGTGGCCAACGATGGTGCCCGAGATGAGGGTTACCTCAAATTTAAAACCATACTCACCCTCCAAAGAGTGGAGTAATTATTTTTCCAGGCGAGGATTCGAATCCTCGCCTAGAACAACCCCCAAATCAAAAAAAGGTTTTATGGGAAACAAACAAAGCAAGTGGGAAACGATCTATTCTGTTGTGAAGCAAATCCCTGAAGGCAAAGTTGCCACTTATGGACAGATTGCCACGCTTGCTGGCTATTACCGTCAAGCCCGTCAAGTGGGATATGCCCTGCATGCAGTTCCATCAGATGATATTCCCTGGCACAGAGTGATTAATGCCCAGGGTAAGATTAGCCTAAATCTTACCCTGGGTGGAGCCGTACAGCGCAAACTATTGGAAAGTGAAGGTGTGGTTTTTACTGCAGCGGGTGTGATTCCATTAAGACATTATCAATGGCAACCTACCATCGATCCCCTTGGAAGCTAACTTTGATTTTTCGATAAATGCCAACCATTTCCGTGTTCGCATTCATAAACCTTTAATTTAACACTTTGCTCTTTACGAAGATG
Source organism: Fidelibacterota bacterium (assembly GCA_013202495.1). GTDB lineage: Bacteria > Fidelibacterota > UBA8477 > UBA8477 > JABMPR01 > JABMPR01. Next base: position 3,302 of record JABMQQ010000132.1, read on the forward strand.
ACCAGCTCGTCTCAGGGCATCACGTTCAGTAGCATATGATTCTTTCAATGTGCCATCTGCGCCACGACAAATTGTGCAGGTCTGACTGGGGGTTTGCCGGTCTTCTGGTGAAAGATGCCAGAACCCACATTTATTACACTTATAGGGAACCATGTGATTCCCGGCATAATTTAGATTAGCATGCTTCGCAGCAGAATTCGCCTCAGCCTTTGAGTCATATTCCATCAAAGGACGACGGGTATTTTGGGAATTACAGCTCGGACTTTTTCTATTCAAATGCATCTCCAGAGGTTGGTGCCTAATCTAAAGAAGATTTTTGAGAAAGAACCATGAATATCACAAGTGAAGCTTAAATAAAAAAAAGCCCCGAAACATTCCGGGGCTTTGAGATTCACGATTGTTCCTGAAAGTAGACTTATGAATCCGTCGAATCTGCTTTGAGTTTGGCAACCTTGTCCTGAAGTGTTCGAGTCTCTCTGGCCATAGGCGCCAGCGCTGCCAGACGAGCGACCCATTCTTCACCATCAATGGCATTACCATCTTTCACATAGGCACGAGCTATCTCATAGATGAGCTGTGCATTCATGGGTGCTTCCATGCTAAGTGGGAGCAGAATATCCAGGGTCTGTTCTGTCTCATCAAAGAGATCATTCCAGATTGAGGCTACCTTAATCCGATCCATAATTGATACATCGTCTCGGCCATTCTCAAAGGCATTTTCCATGTAGCGATAGGCGCTAGTGTCATCGTCAAGCTGGTAATACATCTGGGCAATCTGAAGATAGAGATCCATATAGGTTACAGGAATGGTTTCATCGGGAACCAGTTCATCCATTTTGTGGAGAACATGCAATGCCTTCTCACGATTCTCATCCCCTTCAAGACCATATTCGTATACAAGCTGCAGGAAACCCTTACGGTAATTTTGCAGTAGACGCTGAACATTTGGTGGATAATAGACTTCTGGATCGTCCAGATTGGTATAACGGTAGGTATCGATGATCTTGTCATACATAACATCTACATCAATACTCAAGCCTACCTTATAGGGCATTACTTGATAAGCCTGCCCATCCATGCGTAAGAAATCTCCCAGACCTATCTGATTGCTGGGGGAAACCGTAACGGCAAAATAGATGGGTTGCTTCCATTTATTCATCCGCATGATGTCAAAGATCATGATATCCTGCACTCTGAGACCACCCACGAGTTTGCCTGTTTCCTGATTTCTTTGGCGCGAGATCGTAGGCTGTAGGTTCCATGTAATTCCAGCCGCTCCCTTTTCAAGGGATCCAGATTCTAGATTATCTCCAGAGGTAGTTGGACCAGGGAGTGTCATTTCCCGCTCTTCCCATCTCCAGAGACCCTGATTTTCAATTTCCTCATCGCTTAAACTAATGGCGACTTTGGGTTCCATGTGTTTCAGCTGTTTGATGTACCAGGGGGTGTTCAAAAGACTCAAGTTGACCACACGCACATCTTTACGAATTCCCTCTACTTCCTGCAAATACCAGAGCGGAAAGGTGTCGTTATCACCATTTGTAAAAATGATGGCATTGGGCTCACAGGTGTTGAGCAGGTTGTAGGAATACTCCCAGGCCACATAATTACCAGAACGATCATGGGTATGATAGTTAGCCTTGAGCATGTTTGCAGGTGCGGCCAGCAGCATAATCGCAATAGCTGAACCAAAAAACACAGGAGAATCCTTACGCCAATCCTTGAGCTTCTCTAATACTGCGGCAGCTCCGATCCCAATCCAGATAGCAAAGGCGTAAAACGACCCCACATAGGAATAGTCTCGCTCTCGAGGCTGGGGATCATCTTGATTGAGGTAAAGCAGGATGGCGAACCCTGTCAGCATAAAAAGAGCCAGGACGGCAAATGCCCGGCGTGAATCCTTGGAAAAATGATGCCCAAGACCCGCCAACCCCAAGAGGAATGGAATAGCCCAGAGTTGAGTAATATCGGAGTTGTCTCCATCGCGCCCCCAGAATTGCCATTTGAAGTAGCGGATATACATATGGTTTATCTGATAGCGCCAGAAAAATTCTGAATTTGATCGATATCCATTGGTAATGACACTCAAATTGTTCATGCGCTGATTGATATCACGACCCCCAACACCCACTACAACCTGGTCTCCATTTACAGATACGACTTCACCAATTTTACCGGTGCTGTTGACCTTGACAATACGTCCCGGGGTGGCAGTATTTCTATTGAGTGGTGTTTCGCCCCAGCGATCACGGTAAAACATGGGATAACTTCCATACTGTTCGCGTTCCAGGTAGGATACAGCTCGTGATACAGTTTCCGGGTCATTCTCATCAATATTGGGGTTCTGAGCTGAGCGAATGAAAATGGTTTCATAAGAGGTGAATCCCACCAGGACCAGGAGCAGGGCTATCACCGAAAGTCTAATCTCAGTAGCACGAGCACGATAGATTGAGGGAGCAAAAAAGATCAGAGCCATGAGGATCAGAATGCTGACTGTGAATGTGGCACCAATTGCTGAGACGGCATTGTCCGTGTTCAGGATACTGCCCATGATATTGGCCAGCTTGGGCATGCCTTTAATGATGCCGAGATAGATAATAAGATAGGAAGCGCCTGCGGATGCCATGAGCAGGACCTGTTTCCAGAAGCGGCGACGTCGCTCACCCTTAAAAACCTGGGAGAGTCCCCAGAGTCCACCACCAGTAATAATGCCAAAAATTACCCCGAGAACCATGAGCTTTGAGCTCAAATCACTTGCGGAGAGACGCATATATTCCAACGAGGTGGCAGGTAAGGCCATTTCAATACCAATGAGGAGAGCAACAGCCATAATTCCAATAACGGCGAAGACATGCACCATCATCTCAACACCATCATCTTTGGGATTAAGCTTCATATACATGATGAGGGCAATAAAGGGTATGGTGAGCAGATTGAGCATGTGAACTGATATGGCCAGACCCATCATATATGAAATGATCAGGATATAACGGGAACCAGCTCCACCTTCATCTACTTTTTCAGACCATTTGAGAATCAGCCACACTACAATGGCAGTGAAAAAGATACTCATGGAATAGACTTCCGCTTCCACGGCATTAAACCAATGGCTATCAGAGAAGGCAATGGTGAGCGATCCCACCAAGGCTCCACCATAGGCGATCCACTTGTCAGCAGCATCTTTGATTTTTCCACGCCATTCGACGACCAGGCGTGCGATAATGAGAAAAAGAAACATGTTTGCAAATGCAGTAGCAAGGGGTGACAAAAGGTTGATACGATAGGCAATATTGTGGAACTGAGGCTCATTCAATATAGGATCAAGGGCGGCACCACCGGTGATGGGAAGCATTGAAATGACGCGACCCAATAGGAGATAGAGTGGTGAGCCAGGAGGGTGGGGAACACTCAGCGTGTGTGAAACTGCGATAAATTCGCCACAATCCCAGAACGAAACCGTCGGCGCCATGGTGTCCAGGTAGATCAGAAAGGTGAATACCAGCACAAAAAGCGCCATGAGTGTTTTCACCATGTCACGAGGTTTAAGAAAATCCATTGTTGATCCTTTTTCAATTCAAACGTGTAGGTAACACGGTCAATTTTATAATCTAATTGCGCCGGTATAGCTTTTTGAATGGGAGTATGTGTCCCGCCGGCTCCATCTCTGTAATTTTCAATACTTTCCCTCACCCATTCGGGCAAGGCCAGCCAATATATATGGATTGAAGTCTGATACCAAGACGATGTTCCTTGTAATAGTCAGCAGGAAGGGGGTGTCTGGATATGCTCTAAAGTTGTGAAGAGGAAGCAATAGGAATTGCAGGGAATTCTCGAGGATTGAATTCCCTGCAAGCATAGTAAATTCGGCTACAACCGAATAGATGGCTACTCAGTGGTTCTGAAGAGATACTCTCTTAATCCGAACCAGACGAGTATGGTCACCAAAAAGAGGCCAGTTCCAAAAACGGTGCTGACAGATGCGATTCTAAAACCCTCCAAAACGATGGCAGGAGAAATATCTGAAGCCACGATGATTGCACCCAGAGCAGCATAGATCCCCAGGAGTTGACCTATGGCTCCCAGGGCCATGGAAGAAACGCCTAATACCAGCAAGGTTTTTAAGTCAAGCGTTGCCTTATTGACAAGCCTCTTTTTGATGTTTCCATAAGCACGAGCTGCAATGAAAACCTCTACAATAAAAAATACCAGGATAAGCCACATAAAGATGCCTCCTGAAAGAAACCAGTTAAACATGTCTACCTCCTTATTTCTTTTGTCTTTTAAAAGGGGACTTTTCCAATTCCACCTTGTTTTCGATACTAAGATATTTAACAAAAAACACTTTTTCGGTTTATGAGAGGAGCTGCACGTCTGAGGTGACACAGAGGTGTTTTAAGGGTATAAAGGTAGCTTATCGTGGTGATCTGTCTATTGATCGCTCCTGAACTGCCCTTGGGCTAATTATTCAGCTCCATAAGCATTCATGATTATATTTGAGGTGTGAATTTTCTAAACAGACATATTGTTTCAGATATTAGGTCATCCCGTTTCATGAACGTATCCCTGCATATTGTGGGCTGGCTACTGGTTCTTCTTTTTTATTCATCAGTCTATGGCCGATTCATGGGTGCATTTGCACCTGCCTTGCTTCACACACTGATCACCCTGCCCTTCTACATATTGCCAACTTACTACCTCGCATATTTTATCGTTCCGCGCTTTCTTCTCACCCACCAATATCTCCGAGCCACCATCCATACTATTTATCTGATCTTGTTTACCGTATTTGGATATATCATGACAAGTATCGTGGTAATACTCATACCAACACCTGACTTCTTTTACATGTCAGGTCCCAATCCTATGAGTGTTGATTTATTTATCCACCTCATTGGCATCTTTGCCGTGGTGTTTCTGGTGGCAGCCATTCGCCTTTTCCAATTGCGACAAGAGGTTGAACATGAGCGCCTCAAAGCCGAGACAGACTTACTAAAGGGGCAGCTGCACCCGCATTTTCTTTTCAACACCCTGAATAATCTATATGCACAAACACTTAAAAAATCTGACGCGGCACCGGAGATGATTTTGAAGCTATCCTCGCTACTTGATTACACGCTTTATCAGACAAGACATCCTTATGTGCCTCTCGAGAAGGAAATAGAAGGAATCGAGGCATATATTGAGTTGGAAAAAATGCGCTTTGGGGAGCGTCTTGATCTATCCTTTGAGATAAATGGAAGTGTTGATGACAAGATTATTGCGCCATTGATATTCATGCCTCTCGTTGAAAACGCCTTTAAACATGGGATTGCCAGACATGACAATCAAGGGTGGATAAAAATTAGCTTAAAAGTCATGCGGGATGGATGTAAGTTCGTTGTGAGCAACTCAGTCCTGGAGACCAGAAAAGAGGTCGAATATGATTCACAAGGAATTGGTCTCAAAAATTTAAGACGTCGTCTGCAACTACAGTATGTAGATCAATATGAAATGGATATTCAGACTGAAACAGACGCCTTTATCATTTCTTTAACCTTAAAAAACTGGGAGCCACGACATGTCGATACGCTGTCTGCTGGTTGATGATGAACCCCTGGCCCTTGAAGTGTTTGAATCACTTCTGACCAATATTAATGATGTGGAGATCATTGAAAAATGCACCAGTGGAGTTGAGGCTTTCAAAATTTTGGGGGAGCAGAAAGTTGATTTGCTGTTTCTTGATATTGAGATGCCTGAGTTAAGTGGATTGGAATTAATCCGGAATTTGGTAAATCCACCAGAAGTGGTATTTGTAACCGCCCACCGCGACTATGCTATTGATGGCTTTGAACATGATGTTCTGGATTTTTTGTTAAAACCAGTGAGTCTTCCGAGAATCTTGAAAACACTCAATCGGTTTCGAAATCTAAGGCAAAGCTTGCCCCTGGTTATAAACGAAGGACCTGCCCAGTTGAAACCATCATACATTACCGTCCATATTAATCGGCAAAGTCATCGCGTAACCCTGGAGCAAATCCACTACGTTGAAAGTTATAAGGATTATATCAAAATCTATACTGAGACAGGAACTCTGGTTGTTCGTGAAACCATTGGTGGTTTTGAGAAACGATTACCCCAGGATGAATTTCTGAGAATTCACCGCTCATATATTATTCCATTAAGCAGGGTGAAGGCATTTGATGCAACCCAGGTTGACCTTCCTGGAAAAACATTTCCTCTGGGTCCACATTATCAGAGAGAAGCCCTGGCTCGTTTACAAAAATAGAAGGGCTTTGGTCTAATTAGCCAATCAGGATTTTGTTAGCTCAAATAGAGCGATGCCTGTGGCCATGGCTGCGTTGAGAGATTCACCAACTCCCGGTTTCTCGATGGAGAGTGGTGTTGATAGTTCTAGCAAATCCTGATCAACCCCATGTGCTTCAGAACCAACAATTAGAAACAGGGGTTTTTCTTGCTTGAAAGAGTGTAGTGAAGTGCCCTGCATATGCAAAGCGGCGACGTCACCGCCTGCCGCTTTCCAATCCTCAGCACTTGAGTAAAGATCAGCAGAGGTGTGCAAATTCAAGGTGCCAATGGCTCCCATACTCCCTCGAACAACTTTGGGGCTGTAGGGATCTACGCAATCTGGACCCAGTAGAACATCCCTGATACCAAACCAAAGCGCCGATCTATAAATAGTGCCCATGTTGCCAGGATCAGAAATACGATCCAGAACCAGAAGGATTTTCGTGTTTTTCGTATCCAGTTCTTCCGGGGTTTCAGGAATGCGGGCCACACAGATGATACCCTGGGGACTTTTGCTGTCCGATATTTGTTCGATTTGAACAGGGGTCGCTTCAAAATGTTTTACATCAGCCGGAACGGTAAATCTGTCAAAATTCTTTGAAGTGATGCAGGCAATGATCTCAAGATCCGACTTCAGGGCATCCTGACACAGTCGAACTCCCTCAAGCAGGAAAAGACCTTCCTGTTTGCGAACTTTTGTTCGCTTAAGGGCTCTATAACTTGAGGTTTGGGCGTTGGTCAGAAGTGATGGAAGCGAGTTCATTTAAAGAAACATCCTTCGACTCTTCGGCAGGCTCAGAGCAGGCATACTCAGGATGACAGCGCTTTATTGATCTTTGAAACCACATCCTCAAATGCGACAGCTTCCTGCTCACCCGTTTCGAAATTCTTGAGTTGGACGATGTCCTGGCCAAACTCCTCTTCACCAAGGATAGCGACATAGCGTGCTTCCTGTCGATTGGCTTCACGCATCTGTGCCTTCATACTTCTGCGCAGGGTGTCCATATCACATTTTAGTCCAGCGCTTCGCCATTCATGGATAAGTTTTGGAGCTTTTACCCTCAAGTCATCTCCCTGTACAATGAGGAAAAGATCTAACCCAGAATCGGCCTTCAATGGTTGTAGCGCCTCTACAACCAGGAGGAGTCGTTCAATTCCCGATGCCCAGCCAATGGCAGGTACATCTTGTCCACCCAGCTCTCTGACCAGGTCGTTATAACGACCCCCACCGCAAATAGCATCCTGTGCACCAAGGGCATCGCTGGTGAATTCAAAAATAGTGTGGGTATAATAATCCAGGCCACGAACCAGTAAATCGTCCTGAACATATGGAATATCTATAGCCTCCAGCATCTTCAGAACTTCACCATAATGGGTCGCTGAAGCTTCATTGAGACACTCACGGATCTTTGGAGCGTCCTGCACAAGTTCTTTGTCAGTCGGTGCCTTACTGTCCAGAATCCGCAGCGGATTTGTTTCGAAGCGTTTTTGACTGGTTTCTGAGAGTAAGCTTAGATGTGGTCTTAAATATTCCTGAAGGGAGCTACGGTAGTGTGCACGACTTTCGCTATCACCGACACTATTTATTTTTAGAGTGACTGACTTCTCAATACCCAGTTCTCTCAAGATGGCATAAAACAGGGCGATTATCTCGGCATCCTGCTCAGGATTGGGCGAACCGATGGCTTCAGCACCAAACTGCCAGAATTGCCGATAGCGGCCTTTTTGAGGACGTTCCTGACGGAACATAGGTCCTTCATACCAGAGTTTCTGAACGGGTGAAATTTGTTGGAGGTTATTCTGAATATAACTGCGTACAACACCGGCTGTGAGTTCAGGTCGCAAGGTCAAGGAGGACTTACTCATATCTGAAAAAGAATACATTTCCTTGGATACGATATCCGTGTCCTCACCTACGCCACGGGCAAACAGTTCAGTTTTTTCAAAAATGGGAGGGCGTATCTCACCAAAGGCATAGCGATCCATAACCTGCTTGACGATGTGCTCCAGAGCCTGCCATTGTTTTGCTTCCTGGGGGAGTATGTCATTTACACCTTTTACACGTTGAACTTTTTGGGGCATGATGCAGCTTTCGTCTTTTACATTCGTTCTAATATCGGTGCAATATAGAGATGAGTCATCTCTATGGATAATATTTCTAGAGCTGATTCCGTTCTACAGAGAGTAAAAAAGTTTTAAATAAAAGACGGCTAACTAATCCTCTTCGGGCTCAAAATCTATAGCTTCCAAAACTGCTTGAGCTGCTTCCAGGTTTTCCTCTGGAACCATGAGCGTAGCCTGATTTCCAGCCAGGGAAACCGAATGAGCCCCCAAGCCAGAGGCAAGCATACTGCGCTTTATTTCGCAGGGAATATCAGCGCTTTTCAGGGCACCACAGAGCATTTCTGCTGTAATATCACCTTCAACGGTACGAAGTTTTACCCATGCTTTTTCTTTACCTGTATTCATTGATACCTCCATTTATTTATTCATATCTAAAATTAACCCCCAACACCTGGTTTTCCTCCTTCAAATCCATCCCTCCAGGTATAGAATTTTCTTCACTAGGCTGGGATTCTAATCCCAGCCTGGAAGGATGAAAAGATGGTTTCTTGTAAAAAGACTATTATAATCACCCGCTTAGTTGGGGGCTGATGAAAGGATTATTGGGGTGCAACCCAAAGAAATAGAACATATTTTACACACGCGGATACTTTCAAAAGTATCCAAACCCGGAAGATATCTGGGGAACGAACACAATATCATCACCAAAGACTGGGACAGCCTCCAGGCCAGTATTGCTCTGGCTTTCCCTGATGTTTATGATACAGCAATGCCATACAATGGGTTTCAGATTTTATATCATATCCTCAATCGGGAAAAAGATATTGCAGCTGAGCGGGTCTATGCTCCCTGGCCCGATATGGAAGCGCTCATGCGTGAACACGGTCTACCCATGCACAGTCTTGAATCCAAACATCATTTACGTGATTTTGATATTGTTGGATTTTCACTACCCTATGATCTCCTCTACACCAACATCTTGACCATGTTGGATTTATCTGATATCCCCATTTGGACTAAAGACAGGGGTGAGGATGATCCTTTCGTGATTGCCGGTGGAACCAATGCTTACAATCCCGAACCTGTAGCAGACTTTTTTGATCTCGTCTTTATTGGTGATGCAGAAGAGCAGGTGGTTGATCTGGTCCGGCGCATAGGAGAGGCTCGACGAGCCGGGCGATCACGACGGGAAATTTTAGAAGACCTGGCTACAATGCCCGAAGGTGTTTATGTACCAGCTTTTTACGATTTTGAATCCGATAGTGATGGCAAATTAGTAGCGATTACCAAAAATTTTAAGGGCGCTCCAGACCGTGTAAAAAGTGCCAAAATCCCAGTACTGGAAGCTTCGAATTATCCGACTAAGCCCATCGTTCCCATTGTTGAAACGGCTCAGGACAGGTTTGCCGTTGAAGTCATGCGGGGATGTACACAGGGTTGTCGGTTCTGTCATGCTGGAATGGTTTATCGACCCATTCGTGAGCGCAAACCGGAAGAACTTATTGAGACGGCCAAGACAACACTGGCCAACACGGGACAAAAAAACATGTCTCTGCTCTCCCTTTCTACCAGTGACTATACTGGTCTCAGTGAAGTGGTAGAAGGGATGAAGCCTTATCTAAGAGAAAATAGGGTGTCCGTATCATTTCCATCAATGCGTCTGGATACATTCACCAAAGAGATTGCATCAATTGCTTCTGAGGAACGTAAATCAGGTCTAACCTTCGCCCCTGAAGCTGGTACCTGGCGCATGCGTCGGGTCATCAACAAGCTGATTAGTGATGAAGACCTGTACTCATCTGTGCAGATTGCTTTAGATGGTGGCTGGAAAACGCTAAAGTTTTATTTTATGCTGGGTCTGCCTACAGAAACTCAGGCTGATTTGCAGGGTATTGTTGATCTCATCAATGATGTACGCAAAATGGCTAATCCCTATGGCAGAATTAAAATCAATGTGACCCTCTCCACCTTCATCCCCAAACCAGAAACCCCATTCCAGTGGGAGGCTCAGGACAGCAAGGAAGTCATCCGTGAAAAGATTGATTTCCTCATGGATAACCTGAAGCACAAAAATGTACGGGCCTCCTATCGGGATCCCAAATACTCTGAGATTGAGGGTGTGTTATCCAGGGGTGATCGCAAGGTTTCTGCGGCTATTTTTGCAGCCTGGCAGGAAGGTGCCCGCTTTGACAGTTGGGGTGATTTCTTTCGCTATGATCGCTGGATGAAAGCTTTCGAAACGGCGGGTATCCAGTATGAGGATTATCTGGAGGCTCGTGATGACCAGGATATTTTGCCCTGGGATCTGGTAGACAATGGAATTCTGAAAAAATTCCTCCGTCGGGAAAAACGTAAAGCCTACCAGGAAGCCACCGTCATTGACTGTCGTGATGGCTGTTTGGCTTGTGGTGTTTGCGATTTCGAGGAACTCTTTATGAGGGTTGTCAAAGATGGTACAGTGGGAGAGTCCACTATCAAACCAGAACCCTATGTTGCACCTGAAAGAGAGCCGCTTCCTGAATTATTGAATACCACACCGGTGCATACTGCCCGTCTAAAATATTCGAAAGCAGGAATGGCCAGTTATCTAGGTCATCTGGATGTTCAAAACTCATTTATGCGCGCCATTAGTCTGGCAAGCCTACCGGTTATTTTCTCACAGGGTTTTAATAGTCGTCCCAAAATATCCAGTGGACCGGCACTACCCCTTGGTTATACCTCTGACGCCGAATACATGGATATTCTCCTCTTTCATCAGGTGGATTCAATTATTGAGGATTTGAACAAATATTTACCCGGTGGAGTGGCTGTGCTTGAAGTGGAGTGGCACAAGGGTCGTATTGAGTCAGTAACGAGTCAGATTGCAGCCATTAAGCAACAAATTGTACTCGAAGATATCCCTACTGAAATGTCCCTGGAGAAATTGAAACAAAACTTTGAACAGAAGAATAATGTGTATATTAAACGCGAGCGAAAACAGCGCGTAATATCCCTGGATATTAAAGTATATATCCAGTCTATTGAAATAAAGGGCAATAACCTTGAGGTTGTCACCCTGGTCCAAAACGGGAAAGGAATCCGATTAAACGAATTTCTCCCCGCGTTTTTTGAAGTTCCGATCGAAAGCCTGCCAATACACACTGTCAAAAGAGAAGCTGTTTTCATGAACTTCACAGCGTGATTGGTTCGACGATCGGTGAGTACCGTTGTAAAAAGAACCTGAACAGATCCACACCTCCCGTCTGTATAGCGGTTTATCCACGTTTGTCTCTTTGAGACAACCCCGGCAGCCTAAAAACATTGAGGTCTAGATCGGTGGGATATTCTAAAATCTGTTTATTGAAGGATTACTGTCAGGTCATTACGTTTCCGCTTACATAAAAATCAATCCGAGCATGGGAGACGCTTTTTACGACTGCAAAACAGGTGAACATCCATAGATGCACCTGAATTAATAGCAGCTCATAAGACTGCTAAAACCAGAATTGGTAAAAGAATTTAATCGATTCGATGTAAAAATTCCGAATCGAGAATGCGCAAGATCAGATAGACCAGGACAAATGTGAGTCCTCTCAAACAGAGTATGCGCAGAAAAAATTTTGTGAATGGTTCATTCAAATGAAATGAATGACCTCCTCGTTGAGAATAATTACTCAACCTTCTTCTTTTACCCATTCGATTCACAGCTAAGGAATTAAAATGAAG
>JABMQQ010000133.1 GCA_013202495.1 Fidelibacterota bacterium
ATCTGAATACAAGCCCTCTGAAGTGAACCCATTTTCGAACGGTTTTATGTACATTTTCATAGAGCACTTGTCAAGGTGTTCATTTAAGCTTATACATATTAACAAAATATATGCCATAAGAATTCAATATATTTCGGAATGACTGCCAAATGACAATTATGCCAAAGAATTGTATCAGAATACTTGGGATATTATTGATGGCTAATTACTCATTTCTTCTGTTTTTGGGGTGACTATATTGAACAATGACAATCACACATCTCAAACCAGAATCCTACCCGACCTGGAAAGAGTTTTACTGGACTTATCAAAACAAATTAGCAGCGTTGCATTATATCCCTCTTTTTGCTCAGTGGGGAGTTCCTTTGGCAGGTAAGAAAGTGCTGGATGTGGGATGTGGTGATGGCGGATTTACAGCTGCTCTCGCCGAAGCAGGTGCGATCTGTACTGGTGTGGAGGTTCGGGATTTTAAATGGGAGAAGACCCACGCAAATTTACGATTTATCCAACAGGATATTCTGTTGGATGAGGCTCAGTCAGTTCTAGGTGATGATTATGATATCATCATTCTTAGAGATGTCATCGAGCACATCTCCTTACAAAATAAATATCAGTTTATGTCCGCTTTGCGTAAATTTACATCTTCAGAGGGTATCATTTTGATGACCTTTCCACCCTTTTATTCTCCTTTTGGTCTTCATCAACAGACCTTCCTGAAATCTTTCTTAAAAAAAATGCCATATCTGGGTTGGATTCCTGGTTCAATCCTGGATATTCTGCTCAATCTGCTTGGCGAATCTGATAAAGCTCGAGCCGATGTAAAAGAGATTCGTGAATGTCAGATGACCCTTAGAAGATTTAAAAAAATGATAAGACAGTTAAACTACCCCATTGAGAATGAGAAATATTATCTGATTCGACCCTCTCATGAGTTGCGTTATGGGTGGAAATTAAGAGAATCCAGACTCGCAGGAATACCCATTTTGAGAGAGATCTTCATCCTGGGATCAGTTTTTAAACTCTCAATGTCTCAGGATTAATTTCCCTCCGATTCCTTTTCAAAAATTTATTTACATATGGGATTAAATCTGTCTGAATGCCTCTGTGAATTCAGCAACTTATCAATTCAAACTTCCAAATTTTCACTTCACTCAAAAATGCATGAAACTCATTGCCCACCCATGGTCGGCCGTCTATCTTCGGCGGCTTTGTGTCAATCCCATTTATCGTATATATAATGTATTATATATATAGGGGATTTAATAAAGCTTGTAGTCGACACGTTAGGAAACTGGAGTCATGTTAGAACAACTGTCACAAAAGCTGGAAGGTGTTTTCAAGAAACTTCGCGGTCAAGGGAAGTTATCGGAAGCCAATATTTCAGATGCTATGCGGGAAGTTCGACGGGCTTTGCTTGAAGCGGATGTCAACTACAAAGTCGTTCGAACTTTCATCAACTCCGTAAAGGAAAAAACTCTCGGTTCTGATGTCCTGCGTTCTATCACGCCTGGCCAACAAATCGTGAAGATCATCCATGAAGAATTGATCGTCCTCCTCGGAGAAAAAACAGCAGATCTTGAACTTTCAGGAAATCCAGCCATCATCCTCTTGGTGGGTCTTCAAGGTTCTGGAAAAACAACCACATCAGCAAAACTGGCCAGAAATTTACGGAAAAGCGGTCGTCAACCACTCCTGGTGGCTTGCGATGTCTACCGTCCTGCAGCCATAACCCAGCTTCAGGTACTAGGGAAACAATTGGATATCCCTGTTTTTGCTGACGAAGGTAATCAGGACGTTGTTCAGATTGCCCAGGCCGCAATCAGAGAATCTGTGCGTTATCCTGCCAATGTGGTCATTATCGATACTGCTGGTCGATTACATGTTGATGCAGACATGATGGATGAAATTAAACGGCTCCAACAGGCTCTGAAGCCTGCAGAGACTCTGTTTGTGGCGGATGCTATGACAGGACAGGATGCAGTGAATGCAGCCAGTACTTTTGCAGAAACAGTGGATCTTACAGGTGTAATTCTTACCAAACTTGATGGTGATGCTCGTGGTGGTGCAGCTTTGTCTGTACGTGAAGTCACTGGAAAACCGATCAAGTATATTGGTGTAGGGGAGCATCTGGACAAGCTGGAAACTTTCCACCCCGACCGAATGGCTGGTCGTATTTTGGGAATGGGAGATATCGTCTCCCTTGTGGAAAAAGCCCAGCAGGATATTGACGTCGAAGAAGCTGCAAAACTTGAAGAAAAAATGCTCAAAAATACCTTCGATCTGGAGGACTTTAAGCAACAGTTAAAACAGCTGAAATCCATGGGACCTATAGGCGATTTAATGTCTATGATCCCTGGTGCAAAAGGAATAAAAGATGTTGATATTGATGAAAAAAGGTTGACTAGGATTGAAGCAATCATTAACTCTATGACCCTTGTGGAAAGGCA
>JABMQQ010000134.1 GCA_013202495.1 Fidelibacterota bacterium
ATGTATCATTTTTCCTGCATCTGCTAAAATGAAAACTATATTAGCGGGCTATGAAAGTTACAGGAATATAAATACTATGAATGAAGATAAACTTAAATCCCTTTTAGAGCAGGTTAAGTACCCTGGTTTTAATAAGGATGTTGTTGCTTTTGGTCTTATCCAAAATGTAAAAGAGAGTGGTAAAAGTGTGGAACTTGGTGTAAAATTTTCTTCTGAAAAAGAAGAAGTACGCCAGGAAATCCTTTCAAATATAGAAAAGGTTTTACGCGATGGTGGCTATGAAAAAGTCAGCATCGAAATTGTTCAGGCGACTGCTCAACCAGCACCTGGTACAGAAACACCAGAGGCTCCACCTTCAATACCTGGTGTGAAATATACCATCGCAGTAGCTAGTGGTAAAGGGGGTGTTGGAAAGTCTACAGTTGCAGCAAATCTCGCTGCTGCTCTGCGCAAACAAGGACACAGTGTTGGTATACTTGATCTAGATGTTTTCGGACCAAGCTTACCAATTACCATGGGTGTGCATGAAGTCCCAAAGGTGCTTGAAGGGAACAAACTTGAGCCAGTGAGAAAATTTGATATGTCGCTCATGTCTCTTGGCTTTTTGCTTACGGATAGTTCGCCTGTAATCTGGCGCGGGGCCATGGTCAGTAAGATGGTCACCCAATTTCTCTTTGATGTAAACTGGGGAAATTTGGACTATCTCATCCTGGATTTACCACCTGGAACTGGAGATGTTCAACTTACTCTTGTACAACGGGTGGCTTTGACTGGTGCTGTGATAGTCACAACACCTCAGGATCTTGCATTGAAGGATGTTGAACGTGGTGCTAACATGTTTGAGAAGGTAAACACACCTGTTCTCGGTATTATCGAAAATATGTCTTATCATGTCTGCACAAATTGTGGCCATGTGTCACAAATATTTTCAACCGGAGGTGGGGATAAAGAGAGTACTCGCTTAAATGTTCCACTTCTGGCTAAAATCCCTCTGAACGAGGAGATTATGAAAGCCGGGGAAAATGGCGAACCACTGGTTATCCATCTTCCAGAATCAGAAGCAGCCCAGATGTTCAGAGATGTTGCTGATAAATTACATGAAATGGTAAGCTGAATCATTCAATCGTGATCAACGAAAATACCATACTAGAGGCATTGCGTAAGGTTTACGACCCAGAGATTCCAGTGAATCTGGTTGATCTAGGTTTGATCTATAGTACCAGCATTGAGAGTGGAAGCGTAAAGATTAAGATGACCCTTACGGCCACGGCCTGTCCTATGCATACTGTCATTTCTCAGAATGTGAAGCTTGCAGTAGAGGCTCTGGAGGGTGTGAGTGATGCAGTTGTTGATATTGTCTGGGAACCCCGCTGGAATCCGGAAATGATCAGTCCAGAGGGTCGAATTGCATTGGGTATGGAATAATCGAAGTTATGTCAACTGAGTTTGATCAATTGAAATCTGAAGTGCTCACCCATGGGAATCTCCCCAAGCATGTTGCTATCATCATGGACGGGAATGGACGCTGGGCAAAATCTAAATCTAAACCAAGAATCTTTGGCCACAAAGCAGGTGTAAAATCGGTTCGCCGAATCACAGAGCTGGCCGGTGAGTTGGGTTTGGATACCTTGACTTTATATACATTTTCCAGTGAAAACTGGAAAAGACCCAAACTCGAAGTTTCAGCCCTTATGAACCTGTTGCTGGACACCATCACCAAAGAAGTCGATGATCTTCATCGCAACAATGTTCGCCTTACCGTAATCGGTGATTTGGATTCAATGCCCAAGGGTCCCAGATCAGGGATGTTGGCAGGTATTGAAAAAACAGCAAAGAATACGGGATTGAATTTGAACCTGGCGCTGAATTATGGAAGTCGTCAGGAAATTCTCACCGCCGTTCAATCCATAGGAACAGATGTGGCGAATGGGACACTAAAAGTTTCAGAAATTAATGATAGTACTATTTCCAACTATCTCTATACATCCAATATCCAAGATCCGGATCTATTAATCCGAACGAGTGGAGAATTCAGGCTGAGTAATTTTTTATTGTGGCAACTGGCTTACACTGAAATTTTTGTCACACCTGTCTATTGGCCGGCTTTTGAGGGGAAGGATTTTTTGGATGCCATACGCGATTATCAAAAAAGGGAGCGTAGATATGGACAAGTTAGTGAACAAATACAGCACTAACACGTTCGTCTAAGTATGAAAAATTTTATTTTACACATCGCAAGCTTGATTCTGTTAGTATCCTTTACTTGGGGACAGCAGCAGGCGGTCAAAATCAAAATCGCAAGTATTGATGTAATTGGAACAAAAACAGCCACTCCCGCTGTGGTTATTGCAGCCTCAGGGTTAAGTGCAGGTATGGAAGCCACCCAGGAAGACTTTTCAGAGGGTGTTAAACAGCTGTGGAGTCTAGGTCTCTTTTCCGATGTCAAAATTCTTTCTGATCGGGAATCCCCGGAAGGGCTTTTCCTAATTATTTCTGTGGAAGAGTATCCCCGCCTGTCCAAAGTTGTTTTAGAGGGGAACAAAAAGCTGAAAACCGACGAGATAGATGAAGCCTTGAATCTGCATCCTGGTCAGGCTCTTACACCCTTCATTGTGTATGAGAGCCAGCGTATCATTCAGGATTTGTATTATGACGATGGCTATCTCCTGGCAGAAATAGAACCCAGTACCTTTGAAGGCGAAAAAGAGAATTCTCGCGGGGTGAAATTTTCCATTGTTGAAAACAAAAAAGTTTCCGTTGGCGAGATTCGTTTTACTGGAAATACCCAGCTATCTGATCGTAAACTCAAGAAGAAGATGGACTTGATCAAAGAGGAACGCTGGTGGAAATTTTGGGCCGATGCTGAATTCTCTATTGATAATCTCCGGGCTGATGAACGACTGATTGAAGAGTACATGCATTCCATCGGATATCGTGATGCCGAAATTCTGGGTGATAGTCTCTACTACTCTGAAGATTTGAAAAAAATGTACTTCGATATCAATCTCTATGAAGGAGAGAAGTATAAATATGGGGAAGTTAAAGTTACGGGGAACACCATTTTCGAGAGTGAAGATATTTTATCCGCTTTGGGTATTTCACGTGGCGATCAGTACAACTCTGAAAAGCTAATGGAAGCCATTGAGTTGGGTGTAAGAAGTCCATATATGGATAAAGGTTACCTCTATTGTCAGATAAACCCAATTGAGTTACCTGTAGCAGCTGATACTGTGTCTCTGACACTTGAAATTGCTGAGATGAATCCCGTTCATATCCGTCATATAAATATTGTGGGTAACGATAAGACAAAAGAAAGCGTCATTCGTAGAGAGCTTAGAATTTTCCCTGGTGATCTCTTTAGTCGAACCGCGCTCATGCGCTCTCAACGGGAAGTTATGATTCTCAATTATTTTGGCAACGTAGTACCAGATGTCATCCCTTATGATGATGATGAAATCGATCTTGTCTTTGAAGTAGAAGAGAAGAATACCGGTACAGCAACAGCAAGTGCTGGTTATAGTGAACGCGATGGTTTTATCGGTACTGTCGGTCTACAGTTCCCTAATTTCAGGGGAAATGGACAACAGCTTTCTTTCAGCTTTCAGCGTGCTTATAGTTATGAAGCTCTTTCTATCAGTTTTGTCGAGCCCTGGTTATTCAATACGCCTAACCTGTTGGGTGTCAGCGTATTCGACCAGGATCGCAGTCAGGGTAGTAACTCCTCAGTTTTAAGCTACTCCTCGAGCTACTCAACACCCTATGATGTCCACACAACGGGTGGATCAATCACATTTGGTCGTCGTTTCCAATGGCCAGACAATTATTTTCGTGGTCGTTGGACTTTCAGAGCTGCCGTGGATAGGTACGACCTGGACAAAGTCTATTACCAAAGTGTGTTTGACAGAGTCAATCCCGCACATCTCGAGCAAACCTCAGGTATTAGTTTGAATCAGTCTATCACGAGAGACTCTAGAAATGCGCCAGAATTTCCTACCAGTGGTTCTGTGCTGACACTTAACTCAGTATACAGTGGAAAGTTTCTTGGGGGAAATGAGAGTTTCTTCAAGCAGAAAGCCAGCCTTGAGTGGTACACTCCTCTCTGGAAAGATAAGTTGGCCATGCGGAGTTATTTTGAAGGTGGCATCCTTGAACAATTAGAGGATGATTCCACTCATATCATCCCTTATGATGAATACTTTTTCATGGGAGGCGCTGGTTTAATCTATGGAAGTGCCTTGCGTGGTTATGCTGAACGATCTGTTGGAACTCTCGAGGGTAACGCTTATTTTGGCGGAATGGCATCTTTCAAG
>JABMQQ010000135.1 GCA_013202495.1 Fidelibacterota bacterium
ACTAAAATAATGTTTCATATGCATAACGCCCTAAGCTTGAGCGGCTTCCTGACCTATTATCCATTTGTATTATCAGTGTATCCCTGCAAGTCATTTTCGTAAACCAATCCCTTTGGGTGAGTCAGCTCTAAGCCTTTGTTAGCCAAAATCTATGTTTTGTAGGGACCAAGAAATTTATCACCATTGAAGTGAATTAGATGATCTGGGGAGTCTGCTATCCACACTTCAGTTTCCCATGCAATCTCTGGTGCGAATTTCCTAAAAGTGACTCTATCTAGAAAGGCGGTGACGTAAACAATCTCAGCAGAACAATTAGCTGATAGACTCTTCAATTCTTCAAGGCGTATGGGTGAAATTGGACCAGAAGAGTGAACTGCCTCAATTAAATACAGCCAATTTTTGTCTGCACTATAGGCTAGCACATCTGGAAGTTCATCATGAGAAAGCTCAAAAAAGGATAAATCTGAAAGTTTCTCCTCTGCGAGGACCAAAAATTTCTTAGATGTATCACCTACATAAAGAACTTCGGAGCCAAACCCATATCGAGGAAGGAATTCCTCAATTATCGCTTTCTGAAGATCATTGTGTTCTCCAAGAGAAAATTTGAGCTTTTTACCATTTGGAAGTGTTACGGGTACTATTTTTAAATCTCTCTTCTCTGATAATCTTTTTCGTAAGGTGGTGGTTTCTGCAAGCAACTCATCAATGTCGTCATCCCAGCCAGCAGCTCCATAACCTCTGACAACATTGATGAATAGAGGATTGAGGGCATAGCCACGAGTCGGATTATTAGTTGCAGCATCAGGGTTGTTTGCGCTGCGTTCAATGATACCTGCAACCGTGGCTAATTTCAAATCCTTCCGTCTGATATCATCATACGATCCCATAGAAATAGATTCCGAAAAATGTTTGTTCACAAATTCAATTATTTGTCGTGTTTGAGGTGCCCAATCTTCGCCACTTTGCTTAGCTAGGGACCAATCTTTTGATCGTTTTACATCAACAACTGCCAAAAATGCAATACCCATGCGCTCTAACCGTCGATTTGTTAATCCTTCCAGTGGTACACCAAGACTATTCAAAATATGTAAAGCTTCATTAATGACTTTCTTAACTGGACGACTTTTTTTACTCTTTCCAAGGAAATCTGGCATGACGGACACTCCATTCTTCGGTTTTTTAATAAACAAATCAGTTTGCTTTGGCAAATTTTTGTAAAGTATTTCCGTACTGGATACACGAAGATTTGAATCAAGATATTTTTTTACTGAATCCGCTAACGCCAGGCTCAATAAGGGAGGCACAGCATTGCCGATTTGATAGTACTGGCTGGATTCTGAACCATAAAACTGAAAATGATCAGGAAAACTTTGAAGCCTTCCCGCTTCTCTTACACTAATCCTTCTTCGCCGACCATCCTTAAGTTTAATTCTGTGCATATCCCCAGTAGCACCAGCAAGATTTCGGCATGTAAGTGTCCTAGCGGGACGATCAAGATAAAGGTCTCGAGGGTTTATGCATTTTGAAGCTTTTTCATACTTCGCTACATACCGATCCATGCTAGGAGTAAGAAATTTCGCGTCTTTAGGGACTTGTGTTGCGAGGTTTTCTAAAGCTTCACCAGAAGTGACTCTAGTCAGACTCTCCTCAGGAAAATGAAACTCTCCACGATGACCAACAACAATTAACCTTTCTCGATTCTGAGGAACACCATAATTAACAGCGTTCAACAGCTTGTACTCCACAATATAGTTGAGCCCCTTTAACCGCTCAATTATCTCATCAAAATACCTTTTATTGCGATACAATAGCCCACGTACATTCTCAAATACCCAAATATCTGGATCGACTTTTTCAATTGCTTCGATAAATATTGGGAACCCGTCTCTAGAATCTTCAAGTCCTCGTTGATTACCACCCACGCTGAATGGCTGACAGGGTGGACCACCCATAACGACTTGTACACCGGGGTAATTCTCACCAAGCTCCAATCGTTTGCATTCGCATGAACCAGAAAGATTTAAACTATATGTATTAGCATAATCTTGTTCCATCTCGTAGCCAATTGTACCAATGCCATTGGCCTCAAAGCCCAAAGACAGACCGCCACAGCCGGCGAAGAGGTCTACAGCTTGATATTGAAATGTTTTAGGTATTGCTAGCTTGTTTATTAGTGCTTCTTCATAGCTCATAGTGCGCACATCTTACTCAAAATATGTATCAAAACACATAGTTTTGCCACGAAATTGATTTTTGGCTAACTAATAGTTATATAGAATTATTTGATACGGTGAAATCATGATATTTAGAGTTCTTTTTTGCATCAATACCCCTTATTCAGACGATCCTTGATTATTATTAATTCTTAATATCATGTCTATCGATAATTCTAAATAACAATCACAGTTATCTAGCGC